>JBIOVV010000001.1:0-45634 GCA_044867925.1 Solirubrobacterales bacterium
AAGCGGAGGCGCGTCTTCGTCGAGCGGGAGACCTGGGAAACTGCCGGGGTCATGGGCTGCAACTTAGAGGTGGGGGGAGTCGGGTGGCCCTCCCGGCGGCTTGTACTTTTTCGTCGATTCATCCTCGGACGGCGATCGGCGATCCACCGAAAAAGTTGAGCCGGGAGGGCCACCCGACTCCCCCCACCTCTAAGTTGCAGCCCATGACCCCGGCAGTTTCCCAGGTCTCCCGCTCGACGAAGACGCGCCTCCGCTTCCTGCGCCGCCTGGTCATCCTGATCGTCTTCCTCGTCCTCGTCGCGATCGCGCTCAGCCAGTTCACCGAGCTGAAGCGGCTGGCGACCGGGATCCTCGCCTCGACCGCGGTGCTGGCGGCGATCGTCGGCTTCGCCGCCCAGCACACGATCGGCAACATGGTCGCCGGCGTTCAGCTCGCCGTCTCGCAGCCGATCAAGATCGGCGAC
Source organism: Solirubrobacterales bacterium (assembly GCA_044867925.1). GTDB lineage: Bacteria > Actinomycetota > Thermoleophilia > Solirubrobacterales > 70-9 > VRUE01. The sequence continues at coordinate 465 of JBIOVV010000001.1, forward strand.
CGCATCGCCTTCGAGGAAATCGAGGGGCGGGTCACCGACATGACGCTCTCCTATAGCTATGTCGACCCCGGCGACGGGACCACCGTGGCGATCCCCAACCAGATGCTGGTCGAGGGGATCATCCACAACCTCTCGACCGAAGACACCCAGGCCTGAGCGAGGTCTGGCCCGAAGTACCCTCTGCTCATGGCGCAGCGCAATCGGCGACGTCAGCGGCGGCGCGGCGGGATCGGAGGAAAGCTCGCCCTGGTCGGCGGCACTCTCTTCGTCGTGATCGTGCTCGGCGTCTTCGCGGTCGCCTCATGGGTGCTCGACGTCGCCGCCGACGCCCCCTCGCTGGCGGCCTGCAAGAAGGTCGACCGCAGCGGCAACTCTGCGATCTACGCCGCTGACGGCAGCAAGCTGGGCCTGATCGAGTCCGAGGAGGCGCGGGCGCCGGTCTCGCTCGAGCGCATCCCCAAGCAGCTGCAGCTCGCCACCGTCGCGATCGAGGACCAGCGCTTCTACGAGCACGGCGGCATCGACCCCGAGGGGATCGCCCGCGCCGCCCTGAAGAACCTGGAAGCCGGCAAGACGGTCGAGGGCGGCTCGACGATCACCCAGCAGCTCGTCCGCAATCTCTGCCTGCGCAACCCCGAGCGCGACCTCGAACGCAAGATCATCGAGGCGAAGCTGGCGATCGAGTACTCCGAGCACCACTCGCGCAAGCAGATCCTCGATCAGTACCTCAACACCGCTTCATACGGGACGGTGGAGGGCTCGACCGCGATCGGCGTCGGCGCCGCCGCGAGGATCTACTTCTCCAGGCCGGCCTGGAAGCTGAGCCTGCCGCAGGCGGCGCTGCTGGCCGGGCTGCCGCAGGCACCGACTGATTACAACCCGATCCTCCACCCGCGCGAGGCGCTGCAGCGACGCGACGCCGTGCTGGCGAAGATGGCCAAGCTCGGCTATCTGACCCCGCGGCGGGCGCGGCAGGCCGAAGCGAGCGGTCTCCAGCTCGACGTCTCGGGCTCCTACTTCGCCCACCGCGAGCCCTTCTTCTTCGACTACGTAGAACACGAGCTGATCGAGCACTACGGCGCCGAGCAGGTCCGCGACGGCGGGCTGGAGATCCACACGACGCTCGAGCCGCGCCTGCAGGAAGTCGGCCTGGAAGCGATGCGCTCGGCTCTGCCCTACTCGACCGATCCCTCCTCGGCGCTGGTCTCGATCGACCCGAGCAACGGCGAGATCGAGGCGATGGTCTCCAGTACGAGTTACGACGCCAGCCAGTTCAACCTCGCCGCCCAGGGACACCGGCAGCCCGGCTCGACCTTCAAGACCTTCGTGCTGACGGCGGCGATCAAGCAGGGGATCGACCCCTACAACACCTTCTACACCTCGAAACCGCTCAACCTCGACCTGCCCAAGTGGGGGCACTGGGAGGTGCACACGGCCGATGAGGGCTACCTCGGCAACGTCAACCTGCAGCAGGCGACGGTCGCCTCCGACAACACCGTCTTCGCCCAGCTCGACCTCGACGTCGGTCCGCGCCAAGTCGCCGAAACGGCGCACTCGCTGGGCGTCACCAGCCCGCTCGACGGCATTCCGGCCGAGGGTATCGGCGGCCTGCGCGTCGGCGTCTCGCCGCTGGAGATGGCCGATGCCTACGCGACCCTCGCCGCCGGCGGCATTCGCCACGACCCGGTCGCGGTCAAGCGCGTCGTCTTCCCCGGCGGCAAGACCGAGCGACCCGAGCGCACGCCGCCGCGTCGCGTCGTCTCCGAAGCGGTCGCCTATGAGGTGACCCGCCTCCTGCACGACAACATCACCGAAGGCACCGGCACGGCTGCCTACACCGGCTGCCCCGGCCAGGCCGGCAAGACCGGCACGACCGACCGCACGACGGACGCCTGGTTCGCCGGCTACCAGCCCAACCTCTCGACGGTCGTCTGGGTCGGCTATCCCGAGTCCAACGCGATCGAAATGACCAGCGTGCACGGCATCACCGTCTACGGCGGCACCTTCCCTGCCGACATCTGGCACTCGCTCTACGCCGGCGCGGAAATCCCCTGCGAGGAATTCGACGAGCCGAAGACGCCGATCAGCTGGGCGCCGTTCTTCGGCCAGTTCACCGGTCCGGCTCCTCGGGGCGAGAAGCGCAGGGCGGGCGGAGTCGCCGCGGAAGAAGCCGATCGCGCTCGTGAAATCGGCGAAGAAGTGACGGGTGGGTACGACCCGGACGCCTACGCGCCCGGCGCCGGGCAGGAGCCGGCGCCGGTTCCGCCTCCACCGCCCGCCGCGGGCGTCGGCGGCGGCGCGGCGCCCGAGCCCGGGAGCGAATAGCTGAGCCTCGCGCCGGGGGTCGCCTACGGTCTGGTCTGGGCCGGCTTCGTCGCCTACCTCGGCGCAATCGTCTGGGCGCCGCGGCTGTGCGGGCGGCTGGTCTGGGGATCGATCGCCGTGCTCGTGGCCGTTTTCGCCTGCCTGCCGCCGCTGCTCTCCCACGATGTCTACAGCTACGTCGACTACGCCCGGCTCGATGTCCTGCACGGGCTCGATCCCTACGTCGATCCACCCCTGAGCGTGCCGACGGATCCTGCCTTCGCGCAGGTCACCTGGACCGAAGCGACCAGCGCCTATGGTCCCCTCTTCACCCTGGCGACCTACCCGCTCGCATGGCTCCCGGTGGAGGCCGCGGTCTATGTCCTCAAGGCGATCTCCGCGGCAGCCGTTCTCGTCACCGCGCTGCTCGTCTCTCGCCTGGCGCCGGTCCGCGGCATCGACCCCCTGCGCGCCGCCGCCTTCGTCGCGCTCAACCCGCTCGTGCTCGTCCACGTCGTCGGCGGGCCCCACAACGACAGCATCGCCGTGCTGCTGATGACGCTCGGCGTCGCCTCCATGCTCACCGCCAGGGAGAGTCTCGGCGCCGGCGCTTTCGTCGCTGCATGCGCGACGAAGTCGATGACCGCGATCGCTCTGCCGTTCGCTCTGCTCGCAGCGAAGCGTCGCGCCGGCTTTCTCCTCAGCGGAGTGGCCGCGGCCCTGCTGGTGGCCCTCGTCTCCTACCTCGCCTTCGGCTGGAGCTGGCTGCACGCCTTCGCCCTCGTCGGCGAGAACCAGGGCCGCGCCAGCCACCTGAGCATCCCGATCACCACAGCCCGCCTAACCGGCCTGGACCCCGACGCGGTCCGCGTCGCCTTCGGCGCCGCCTACGCAGCCCTGGTCATCTACCTCCTCGCCTGGACCCACCGAGGAGGCGACTGGCTCCGCGCCACCGCCTGGGCAACGACAGGATTGCTGCTCACCACCGCCTGGCTCTTGCCTTGGTATCTCCTCTGGCCATTGCCCGCCACAGCTCTCTCAAGAGACCGGATGCTTCAGGCCCTGCTACTCGGGCTTACCGCCTACCAACTAGGAGCCAGGATCCCGCTGTAACGCTCGATGGGAGGGGTCGGGTGGCGCTGCGAACGGCTTGTACTTTTTCGGCAGTCCAATCCTCGGACGGCCTCCGCCGATTCACCGAAAAAGTTGAGTGAGCAGGGCCACCCGACCCCTCCCACCTACCCCTCCTCAGCGGCCGCCGCCTCCTCCTCAGGCGACGGATGAATCACCCCGGTATGAATCGACCACCCCTCCCGCCGCCCCATAGCCGTAACGATCGCAACGTAGAAAATCTCGACCACCGTCAGCACCCCGCGCACCACGATCGCGACCAGCGAGGCGAGCGCGAAGCTGTTGCCCGGAGTCGCCACCTTGAAGGCCCAGGCGAACGCCGCATCCCGGATGCCGAGGCCGGCCGGCGCGACCAGGGTGACCAGCGCCGCCAGGTAGCCGAAGGCCTGGGCGGCGCCGGCGACGACGATGTCGTCCGCCGAGACGCCGCTGACCGAGCGGGCGACGCACCAGATGCCGACCGCGATCACGCCCCAGTTGAGCATGTAGAAGGCGGTGACCGCGACCACACCCCGCAGCGACATCACCTCGGGCAGCGGTTCGCGCCCGAAAGCGCGCAGCACGCGGTTGGCCAGCGGTCCGAAGACGCGCGGGTGCAGGAGCGTGACCAGGAGCGGGATCAGCAGCAGGACGCCCCAGCGAAACGGCTGCCCCTGCAGGTCGGGGTGGTCGATCAGGAAATAGGAGGCGATGATCACCGCGGCAGTCGCCTGCAACGCCTGTTCGTAGACGACGCTGGCAACGGTGAGGCGGCGGGGGACGCCGGCCCGTTCGGAGAGCAGCACCCGGCCCAGGACATAGAGGACGCTGCCGGGCACGTAGCGGGCCAGCAACGGCTGCCCCCAGGCGACCTGCGCCCGGCGGGCGCCGAGCTTGTAGCCGAGGAAGCGCAGGATCAGGTCCCAGCCGAGCGCGTTGAGCGAGTAGAAGACCGTCAGGATGGCGAAGGCCGGGATCAGCCAGAGCACGTGGAAATGGACGCCCTCGTCCTTGATCTCGGCCCACTGGTCGACGACGGTGAGGACGAGGAAGCCGAAGACGAGAACGGCGATGCCGAGCTGGATCGCCAGCCGCACGCGCTTGCTGCGCGGCGGTTTGGTGCCGATTGTCGCGCCAGCCTCGCCGACGCGATGTAGAAAGGGCTGCGGACGCTCCACGTCGGTCGCACCTTAGTGACGCCGCTGGCCGCTGACTTCCTGTTTCTCCGTGGCATACGCGGAAAAACAGGAAGTCAGCAGGGACAATGGGGCTATGGGCGAGTTTGAGCTGTTGGGGCGGATACGGGAGCGGCTGCCCGCGGCGAGCGCGCGTATTCGTCTCGGCAGCGGTGACGACGCCGCGATCACGGTTCCGGGGGGCGCCACCGCGACCTCGGTCGACGCGCTCGTCGACGGCGTCCATTTCCGCCGCGATCTGGCCAGCCCGGCGCAGATCGGTCACAAGGCCCTGGCGACGGCGCTGTCGGACCTGGCCGCGATGGGAGCCGAGCCCGGCGAGGCCTACGTCGTCCTCGGGATCCCGCCGGACCTCGGCGAGGACGACTGCATCGAGCTGCTCGACGGCATGCTGGCGTTGGCCGCCAGGACCGGGACCGATCTCGCCGGCGGCGACCTCACCCGGGCGGCGGAGCTCTTTCTGGCGATCACCGTCGTCGGCCACGCACCCGGCGCCGACGCACTGGTGCGGCGTGACGGGGCGCAACCGGGCGACCTGCTCGTCCTGACCGGCGAGATCGGCGGCGCGGCAGCCGGCCTGGAGCAGCCAGGCGACGCGGCGCTGCTTGCCCGGCAGCTAGAACCCACGCCGCGGTTGGGGGCGGGACAGGCGCTGGCGCGGGCGGGGGCGACGGCGATGATCGACATCAGCGACGGGCTCGGTGCGGACGCCGGGCACGTCGCTGAGCGCAGTGGGGTCAAGCTGCGAATCGAGGCCGAAGCGGTACCCCTCGCGCCCGGAAGCAGGGAGCTGGCCGAAGGCGCCGGCCAGGACCCCTGGCAGCTGCTCAACGGCGGCGAGGACTACGAGCTGCTCGCCAGCCTCCCACCCGAGCGCGTCGCGGAGGCGCGGCACTGCGTACATGAGGCAGGAAACGGCATCGCCCTGACCGAGATCGGCGCGGTCCTCGCCGGCTCGGGGGTCGAGATCAGGCTGCCCGGGGGCCGGCTGCTGAAGCCGGCGGGATTCGACCAGCTCGCATGAAGCTCTCGCGGGTGAGCAGTTCCCGCACGCCGCGCCGCTGCAGCATCGCGTCGGCGATCAGTGCCGGCTCGGGCTTGTAGTGACCCGTCTCGACAAGGCTCTTCAGCTGTCGTGGTTGCATTCTGCGCCTCATATCGGCTTTCTGCCCAGCAACCTTAGTACTTGGTACTCGCACATCTGTCCAAGGTGGCCAGAGATACCCTTTGGTCAATGCCCAACGGATCGACCCGCATTCTCCTGGTTGACGACGAGCAGTCGATTCAGACGCTGCTCTCCTACCCCCTTCGCAAGGACGGCTACCACGTCACCTCGGCTCAGGACGGGCGCGAAGCCCTGCAGCGCTTCGAAGAGGCGCGCTTCGACCTGGTCATCCTCGACTTGATGCTGCCCAAGCTCGACGGCGTCGAAGTCTGCCGCGAACTGCGCTCGCGCAGCCAGGTGCCGATCATCATGCTGACCGCGAAGGGCTCCGAGACCGACAAGGTCGCCGGGCTCGAGGTCGGCGCCGATGACTACATCACCAAGCCCTTCTCGATGCGCGAGTTCCGCAGCCGCGTCAAGGCGGCGCTGCGGCGCTCGCGGATGGGCGGCGACCCTCCCGACGAGGAGACGATCGACCAGGGCGAGCTGAAAATCGACTTCGGCCGCCGCATGGTCACCCTGCGCGAGGAGGAGGTCCGCGTCACCTACGTCGAGTTCGAGATCCTCGGCGCCCTGGCGCGCTCCCCCGGCCGGGTGCTCAGCCGCGAGACCCTGCTCGAGCATGTCTGGGGGGATTCCGAGTACCGCGACCCGCGCACCGTCGACGTCCACATCCGCCACCTGCGCGAGAAGCTCGAGACCGACCCGAAGGACCCGGAGTTCCTCTTCACCGTGCGCGGTGTCGGCTACCGCTTCCGGGAGTAGCGCCGATGCGCCGGTTCAGGCTGACCAGGGTGGGCAACCAGATCATCGTCGTCTCGGTGGCCATCGCGGCCGGGACCACGCTGATGATCTACCTCTACACGGTCGCGATCGGCGGCAGCATCAGTGGATCCGGCGAAGCCAAGGCCCAGATCCTTGCCGGCGGCGCCCTGGCGATGATCCTCGCCGGCGCCGGCGGCAGCTACTACGCCTACCTCGCCAGTCGCAACATCCGCCGCCTCCAGGACGCCGCGCGCAAGGTCGCCGACGGCAACTTCGAAACCCCGATCCCGATCTCATCGGTCGGCCAGTTCGGTCAGCTCGCCCGCACCTTCAATGAGATGCAGCGCCGCCTCGCCGAGCTCGACAGCGCCCGCAAGCAGTTCATCGCCAACGCCTCGCACGAGCTGCGCACGCCGATCTTCAGCCTCGGCGGCTTCGTCGAACTGCTCGAGGACGAGGACCCGAGCCCCGAGGAGCGGGCCGAGTTCGTGCACACGATGCGCGAACAGATCGTCCGCCTGACCAAGCTCACCGCCGACCTGCTCGACCTCTCTCAGCTCGATGCCGGCGCGGTCGCGATGAAGAGCAGCAGCGTCGACCTCGGCACGTTGGCGCGGGAAGTGGCGCGCGAGTTCGGCCCGCGGGCCGATCGACGCGGTTCCCGCCTGGAGCTGCGCACCCCCGCGGAGCCGGTGATCGCCAGCGCCGACCCCGATCGGGTGCGCCAGGTCATCCGTATCCTGCTCGACAACGCCCTCACCCACACCCCCGAGGGCACCAAGGTGACCGTGACCACCTACTCCGTCAACCGCCGCGCAGAGCTGACCGTGTCCGACGACGGGCCGGGCATCCCGCGCCGCGTCCACAGCCGCATCTTCGAGCGCTTCTACACCGCCGACTCGGCCGGCGGCTCCGGGCTCGGGCTGGCGATCGCCCGCGAGCTCGCCCAGCGCATGGAGGGCCGCGTCGCGATCGCCTCCAGCAAGCGCTTCACCGCCTTCACGCTCGACCTGCCCCGCTCGCGCACGGGCGTCGCCGAGCCGGCCGTGGCGGTGGCCCCCAAGGCGCCGGTATGAGAGGGCGGGCCCTCCTGGCCGCGGCGGCGCTGGCGATCGCGCTTGCCGGCTGTGGAGACGGGAGTGGCGACGGCGAGTCCGCCGCGCGGACAGCCACCGTCACCCGGACGACGAAGCAGCTCGTCGTGCAGACGGCCGAGAACGGCTTCGACGCGGCCGGGGTCTTCCGTCAGGCCTCGCCGGGCGTGGTCACGATCCGCTCGGTCTTCAAAGGCGGCGGCGGCGCGGCGGAGGGCTCGGGCTTCGTGCTCGATGCCGACGGTCGCATCGTCACCAACGCCCACGTGGTCACCGACGAATCGACCGGTGCGCGCAAGACTGCCGAGGAAGTCTTCGTCGAGTTCCCTGACCGCAACACCGTCGCCGCCACGATCGTCGGTTTCGATCCCTTCGCCGACGTCGCCCTGCTCAAGGTGGACCCCGACGGCTTCAAGCTGCACCCGCTGCAGCTCGGCGACGACGACGAGCTGGTCGTCGGCCAGCCGGTCGCGGCCATAGGCAGCCCGTTCGGCGAGCAGCAGTCGCTCTCGGTCGGCGTCGTCTCGGCACTCGACCGCGCGGTCGAATCGCTGACCAAGTTCCAGATCGAGGGGGCGATCCAGACCGACGCCTCGATCAATCCCGGCAACTCCGGTGGGCCGCTGCTCGACGCCGGCGCCCGCGTCCTCGGCATCAATCAGCAGATCGAGACCAGCTCCGGGGCCAACGACGGAGTCGGCTTCGCCGTGCCGGTATCGGCGATCAAGCGCTCGGTCGCCCAGCTCGAAGAGGAGGGCGAGGTCGAATACGCCTACATCGGGGTCGCGATTCAGGCGGTCTACCCCCAGCTGGCCGAGAAGCTGGGCCTCGACACCGACCACGGCGGCCTGATCTCCGAAGTGGTGCCGGACAGCCCCGCCGACGAGGCCGGGCTCATCGGCGGCGACGGCAAGCTCGACTTCCAGGCGATCCCCTACGAAACCGGCGGCGACGTGATCCTCTCGATCGACGGCCACCCGGTCGTGCAGCCGGACGACCTGGCCCGCTACATCTCGCTCCACGAGCCGGGCGAGACGGTGGACCTCGACCTGCTCCGCGACGGCGATCGCGAGCAGGTCGATGTGACGTTGGGCAAACGACCACAGGGCTAAAGCCTCGGTGACCGCCCGGCGATGTAGAACTCCCCGATGCTTCAGGAAATCGCCCTAGGCCAGAAGTCCCTCTCCGACTACACCCACATCGCCGGCAAGGAGACGATCGAGCGGATTCGCGAGCTGGCGGAGCCGATGAAAGGGCACCGCGTCCTGCACGTCAGCGCCACGGCCTTCGGCGGCGGCGTCTCGGAGATCCTCTACACGATCGTGCCGCTGATGCGCGACATCGGCCTCGACGCGCACTGGCACGTGATCTTCGGCAAAGAGGAGTTCTACAACGCGACCAAGCTCCTGCACAACTCGCTGCAGGGCGCCCCGGAGACGCTGAGCGACTCCGAATGGGAGCTGTTCGACGAGATCAACGCGATCAACGCCGAGGGCCTGCAGGGCGAGTGGGACACCGTGATCGTCCACGACCCGCAGCCGATCGGCCTGCGCCGCGGCGCCAAGGAGAAAGGCCGCAACTGGATCTGGCGCTGCCACATCGACCTCTCCGAGCCCAACCCGGAGCCGATTGCCCGCCTGCTGCCGATGATCGAGGAGTACGACGCGACCGTCTGGCACCTGCCGACCTACGTGCCCCAGGGCGTCGACGGTCACAACGGCGTCAAGATCATCCCGCCGGCGATCGACCCGCTCTCGCCGAAGAACATGGCCTTCTCGCCCGACGATGCCGCCTTCGTCGCCCGTCAGTTCGGCATCGACGTCGACCGGCCGCTGCTGACTCAGGTTTCGCGCTTCGACCCCTGGAAGGACCCGATGGGCGTGATCGACGCCTACCGGATCGTCCACGAGCAGGTGCCGGACGTCCAGCTCGCCCTGGTCGGCTCGATGGCCACCGACGATCCCGAGGGCTGGGAGTTCTTCCAGCACACCTTCGAGTACGCCGAGGGCGACGAGGACATCAAGATCCTCAACAACCTCAACAACGTCGGTGCGATCGAGGTCAACGCCTTCCAGTCGCAGTCCGACGTCTGCCTGCAGAAGTCGATCCGCGAGGGCTTCGGCCTGACCGTGACCGAGGCGCTCTGGAAGGGGCGGCCGACGATCGGCGGCAACGTCGGCGGCATCCCGCTGCAGATCAGCGACGGCGAGACCGGCTTCCTGGTCGACTCACCCGAGCAGTGCGCTCAGCGCTGCCTCGAGATCCTCGCCGACCCCGAGCTGGGCAAGCGCCTCGGCCGGGCCGGCAAGGAACACGCCCGCAAGGAGTTCCTCTCGCCGCGCCTCTTGCGCGACTGGGTCGAGCTGCTGGCCGAGCTCGGTACCTGAACCGCCCTCCGGCTTAAGCCACTGCCTCGCGCAGCTCGGCGATGTCTTTGAGCTGATCGTCGACCCAGTCGCCGGGATTGCGCGAGAAGACCAGCTCCTTGAGGTGCAGCGCGCGCAGGCGGCGCTCCTCGGGGTCCATGGTCAGGGCGCGGTAGATCGCGTCGGCCTGCTCCTGGATGTCGAAGGGGTTGACCGTGAGCGTGCAATCGGAGAGCTCCTCATGGGAGCCGGTGTTCTCGGAGAGCATCAGCACCCCGTCGCGGGTATTGACCGCGGGGGCCTCCTTGGCGACCAGGTTCATGCCGTCGAACAGAGAGTTGACCATCAGCAGGTCGAAGTGCTTGTAGCGGGCGACCGCGTCATGGAAGTTCTCGTAGATCTTCAGGTCGATCGGCATCCAGTCGGTGGTGCCGTGGCGGTGGTTGACGACCGCGACGAGGGCCTCGATCCGCTCCAGGTACTCGGCGTACTCGGGCACGTCCTGGCGCGAGGGCTGCAGGTGGGCGATGAAGGTGACCTGTTCGCGGAACTCGGGGTGCTGGGTGAGGAAGGTGTCGAAGGCGGTGAAGCCGCGCAGCACGTTCTTGGAGAGGTCGGCCCGGTCGACGCGAATGATCAGGTGCTTGCGCCGCCGCTCCAGCACCTCGCGCTCGGCGGCGGCGACCTCGGCGGACTCTGCCGCCCGACGCAGCCGCTCGGCGTCGATCGAGAGCGGATAGGCCCGGGTGCGGGTCTCGCCGCCGGCGTGCCGGACGAGGCCGAGTTCGTAGTCGACGTCGGCCTCGAGCAATTCGTCGCAACAACGCAGGAAGTTGATGCAGTAGCTGCCGGTGTGGAAGCCGATGATGTCGTTGGCGAGCATGCCGCGGAAGATCGCCTCGCGGATCCGCCCGGGCAGGATCCGCCAGCTGTCGGGCTGGGACCAGGGGATGTGGACGAAGTGGTGGAGAAAGGCATCGGGCCGAGCCTCGCGGATCATGCCCGGGGCCGTGTAGAGGTGGTAGTCGTGCAGCATCACCAGTGGCCGCTCGCGGCCCTCGATCTGGCCCAGCACGGCGTTGGCGATGTCGCGATTGACCGTCTGGTAGCCGAAGTCCCAGGCGTCGAGCTCCTCCTGCCGAATGTCCGGCGCGTTGGAGAGGTCCCAGAGGTAGTGCTGGATGAACCAGAGGATCGGGTTGGCGATCACGTTGTAGAAGCGGTCGTAGGCCTCGGCATCGGAGCCGACCAGCAGCACGCGGTAGTCGATGCCGTCGATCGAGAGCTCGGCCGGGCCCCCCCGCTCCTCGCTGACGGCGACGTCCTCGTCGGTCATCGCCGACGCGATCCAGAGCGCGTCGCGGTGGGAGACCAGGCCCGAGAGCGCGGTGACCAAGCCGCCGCCGCCACGGCGCACGGTGCGCTCGCCGTTCTCGTCGAGCTCGAACTGGGCGGGTCCCCGGTTGGAGACGATGATCAGTGGGTCCGAATCAGACACGGGGTCAGACTACCCAGAGGGCTGGGTTGCTCACTCAAAGCGGGTGGGGATGACCGTTTGAGGGGAGACACCTCAGGGTTCAGGGGCTTGTGCTGGGGTGCGTGTGCGGATTCGTTGGTCTCGAGCTGGGCTGGTGCTGCTTGCCGTGGCTGGAACCCTCCTGGCGCTGCGGGTCGTTCCGAGCTTGCTGGCCCCGCCGGCGCCACCTCCTCTCCCTGCCGACGTCGGCCTGCCGCGCGTGGAAGCTGCCGCGGTCCCGCGGCCGGCTCCGAAGGAGAGGGCTGTGCGGAATCTCGGGCGGGTGGCGGCGGGTGGGGGCGCTCGGCGCCGTGCGAAGGCTGCGAAGGGCAAGGCCACGAAGCGCCAGGCGCACCGTCCCGGCGCCCGAAGCAGCGCGCAGCACAAGCCGAGCACCCCCACCCCGCGACAGGACCCGCCCGCCTATCCCGCGGTCCCTCCGCCGGAACCCGCCCCGCTCCCAGGCCCGGAACCAGCCCCGACCCCAATTCCGCCCGACGACGGTTCCATGGAGTTTGCGCCGCACTAGCTATAGTCCCTCGCCGCTTTGGCAGCCCCACGCGAATACGAGCTGGTCTTGATGCTGGATCCCGGCCCCGACGAGGCCGGGCGAGATGCCCTTGCACAGGACGTCAAATCGCGGATCGAGGGCAAAGGGACGCTCAAGCACGAGAACAAATGGGGCCTGCGCAAGATGGCCTACGAGATCGAGCAGCGCAACGAGGCCGACTACCGCTGGTTCCGTTTCGAGGCGCCGACGGAGCTGCTCGACGAGCTCAATCACAACTTGAAGATCGCCGACGGCGTCCTGCGCTTCCGCGTCTTCAAAGTCGACGCCGATGCGCCGGTGATGGTGCCGCCCACCGTCGCCGCCCCGGCGCCTGGCGCCTCGCGCGACCGCGACCGCGGTCCCCAGGGCGCCCCTAGGGCCGCCGAGCCGGCCGCTCCGGCCGCCGTCGCTGAGCCGGCCGAGCCCGCCGAGCCCGCCGCCGAGGCTGCTCCAGCCGAGCCGGTTCCGGCCGAGGCTGCCCCGGCTGAGCCGGCCGAGAGCGCTCCCGAGAGCGCCGACGCTCCCGCCACCGCCGACGAGTAGTCGGTTTCCCCCGCAGATTGCGGGAGCGAAGGGGCGAGTCGCGCCGCCGACGCTCTTAGACTGGACTCCAGAAAACGATCCAGAGGAGTTGAGAGCTGTGGCAGCGTCGAACGTGAACGTGGTGGTCATCACCGGAAACCTGACCCGCGATCCGGAGCTGCGCAGCACGCCGGGCGGAACCTCGGTCTGCAAGCTGCGCGTGGCGGTCAACAGCCGTCGCAAGGACGGCCAGACGGGCGAATGGGTTGACAAGCCCAACTACTTCGACGTCACCGTCTGGGGCGCTCAGGGCGAGAACTGCGCCAACTACCTCGCCAAGGGCCGGCCGGTTGCGATCGAAGGTCGCCTCGACTGGCGTGAGTGGGAGGCGAAAGACGGCGGCGGCAAGCGCCAGAGCGTCGAGATCATCGCCAACTCGGTCCAGTTCCTCGGCTCCCGCGACGGCTCCGGCAACGGGGGTGGCGGTGGCGGCGAAGGTGGCGGCTTCAGCCCCAGCAGCGACGTGCCGGCCGACTCATCCGACTTCGCCGGTGCAGCAGCCGGCGGCGGCGGGGACGACGACATCCCCTTCTGACGGCCTCTGGCCCTGCCATGCGGCGTCCTCGGTCGCTTGCGTGCGGGACGCACGCCGCGCTCCCTGCGTCCTTGCCTGACAGGGCCAGAGCCTCGTCAGCCATCAGGTCTGTAGGATTCCCAGCCCGCATGGCCCGAACCAAAGACGCAACCTCATCAACGCCCAGGCGCGGTCGTCGTGACGACCGCGTTCGGCCGCGCAAATACACCCGGATCAACTCCGAGGCGGTCGACTACAAGGACCTCAACCTGCTGCGCCGCTTCCTCTCCGACAAGGGGAAGACGCGGGGCCGGCGGGTAACCGGCCTCTCGCGCAAGCACCAGCGCCAGCTCTCGGTGGCGGTGAAGCGCGCCCGTGAGATCGCTCTCCTGCCTTACGTCGGAGAGCGCTGATGACGCAGGCGATCCTGCTCGAGGACGTTGAGCAGCTCGGCCGGCGGGGCGACCCGGTCGATGTATCGCCCGGCTACCTGCGCAACTACCTGATCCCACGCAAGCTTGCGGCAGCAGCCACGGCGGGCGCGCTGGAGGAGGCGCAGCGGCGGCATGCCGCGGCCGAGAAGGCTGAGCAAGCGCGCGCCGAGCGGGAAGAGCAGGCGGCCTCGCTGCTCTCCAAGACCGTTCTGACGATTTACCAGCGGGCGGGCGAGGACGGCAAGCTCTTCGGCTCGGTCGGCGCCAAGGAGATCGCTGACGCGATTCGAGACGCCCGCGACCTGCGCATCGACCGGCGCAAGATCCGCCTCGAGCAGCCGATCCGCGAGATCGGCACCCACATGGTCGAGATCGAGCTCGCCGACGGCGCCATCGCCACGGTGAAGACGATCGTCACCGAGGAACGCTAAGCCGGGGCCAGGCTGCGGGGCATGGGTTCGCCGCGCTTGCCGACTCGCCTGACCCGGCGCGCCAAGGCGAGGACGAGGGTCGGCTGGGGCCGCTCCGAGCGCGCCACCGTCGGGCTCGCCGCCGTCTCGCTGGGAGGCGCCGGCGTCGTCCTCGCGGGACAGTTCGGCCGCATGCTGCAGCGCCGCTCGCGCCAGGAGGAAGACGGCGAGGGGCTGGTCGAAGCGGCCCCGGCGGCTGCCCTCGACACGGTCAGCGTCGCGGTGGGCGGCTACGACGAGGCACCGCGCTCCGAAACCGTCCTCTTCAACCTGCTCGCCGGCTTCCTCGGCTCCTTTGCGCTGGTGCGCCTCTCCACCCTCGGCATCCGCGGCGGCTGGTGGCCCTTCCGCAACGTCAGCGTCGGCGGCCGCCACATTCATCACTTCGTGCCCGGGATCGTGCTCGCCTTCGCCTCGGGGACGACGGCGCTGCTGACCGACGACGAGCTGCTCGAAGAGCGGCTCGCGGTCACCACCGGCATCGGCATGGGGCTCACCTTCGACGAGGCGGCGCTGCTGCTCGACCTGCGCGACGTCTACTGGACCCGCCAGGGCCTGCTCAGCGTTCAGCTCAGCCTCGGCGCCACCGCGATCCTCAGCATCGCGATCCTCACCCAGAGGATGCTCAGGCGCGGCGAGCGCCGGCGCGAAGCGGAGGGTGTGATCCCCCCCGCCCCGACCGACGCGATCGATCCCCGAGACTGAGCAACGACCCTGGCCGACCTCAGCCCTTCGGCGTGCAGGAGCGGACCAGGCTGCCGGCCAGGCGGGTGCCATCGCTGAAGACGCCGACGCCCTTGGCGTTGAGGTGGCCATCGGGGCACTTGGCGAGCAGGTAGCTCTGCTTCTTGCCCTTGTAGGTGAAGGCACGCCTGACCTTGAGGCTGAAGCTGATCGGCGAGCCGTAGCCGCCGGCGATCTTCGGAACCGTAGCCACCGTCTTGAGTCCGTAGCGACCGTTGCTGATCTTCGAGACCTTGACCGCTGTCACCACCGCCGCCGAGACCGGCGCAGTCAGGTAGGCATGCAGGAAGACGGTCGTCTTGCCGCCCTTGACGCCGCCGTTGAAGGCCAGCAGTTTGCTTTTCGCGACGAAGGGGCGCTGTTCGGGGAATTCGACCTCGACGTCGGTCTTGCCTTCGCCGATCAAGGAGTCCTTGCAGGCGGCCTTGGCCTTGTCGGTGGTCTGCGCCTGCAGTTTCCCGGAGGTGCAGACGGCGAGGCCCTTGGCGTTGATCGCGCCGTTCTTGTCGGTTTCGATCACGACTTCCTTCACCGCCGGCGGGTGCGCGCCGTCGAGGGTCCTGATCTTGCCGCTGACGTTGAGTGTGATCGGCGCCAATTTGCTCTTCGGCAGCGCTGTGGGGCTGAAGGACCCGTTGGCAGTCAGTTCGAGGTTCCCGGCAATGACTTTGATCGGCTGGTTGACTTTCGCGAACGCGATCCCCGCAAGAGCGAGGACCAGCGCGGTTCCAGCTGCGAGGGCCAGAGTGAATCTTCTGCTCACGGCTTCATCTCCTCCAATCGCCTGCCTTCTCGGAATGAATCTACTAATACCGAGATAGGTACTCGCAGATGGTTAAGGGCAAAAGAAAGGGCGGCCGATGGCCGCCCTTTCTTCCCCTGTTTCGTCCTGAGTTAAATCGCTTCTAGCCCTTCGGGCTGCAGGAGCGAACGAAGCTGCCCGTCAGGCGCGTGCCGTCGGCGAAGACGGACGTGGCCTTGGCGTTGAGATGGCCGTCGGGGCACTTGGCGAAGAGGAACGGCGTGTTGTTGAAGCCGCGGTCGAACTTGAGCGCGAATTCCTTCACCGAGCCGTAGCCGCCGGCGATCTTCGGGATCGTGCCGATCGACTTGGTGCCGTAGCGGCCGTTGTGGATCTTCGAGATCTTGACCGTGGTGACGACCGCTGCCGAGACCGGGGAGGTCAGGTAAGCGTGGATGTAGATCGTCGTCTTGCCACCGCTGAACCCACCGTTGAAGGCGATCAGCTTACTCTTGGCGATGAAAGGCGCCTGTTCGGGGAATTCGACCTCGACGTTGGTGATGCCGCTGCCGATGATCGCCTTCTTGCAGATTTTTTCTGCTGCTGCCGTGGTCTGCGCCTGCAGTTTGCCCGAGGTGCACTTGGGCAGGCCCTTGACGTCGATCGAGCCGTTCTTGTCGGTTTCGACGACGACTTCCTTCAGCGCCGGGGCGTGTGTGCCGTCAGTCGTCTCGATCTTGCCGCTGACGTTCAGAGTGATCGGCGCCGGTTTGTTCTTCGGCAGCGCCTTCGGAGTAAAGCCTCCGTTCAGCGTCAGCTTCAGGTTCCCGGCCTGGACGATGGTCGGCTTCTCTGCCGTAGCTATTCCGGCCACCGCGAGGGCAAGTGCCGCCCCCAGGGCCAGTGTCGTAATCAAGCGCTTGCGCATGTGCTCGTTCTCTCTCCTTTGCGGCCTGGCCGTTCAGAGCCCCGGCCATAGATCAGCCTTGAACAATCCCTCCAATGCCCAAATTATCAGTATCCCAATCTAGGTAAACCCGGCCATTCACAGAAAGAGCGGTTAACCGGTAGGCGACTCAGCTCTCCAGCATCGAGAGCCTCGTCCGCTCGCGCTCCTCGGCCGCCCCCTCCGGCCCGAGGAAGGGCAGGGTGATCCAGAACATCAGGTCGGGCAGGCGGCTCGGCAGCTGGGTGGCGGCGCCGTGCAAGATCTCGCTGTAGAGCAGCTCGTTGATGCCGCCGGCGAGTGAGAGCGAGGTGATTCCGGGCAGCTCGACCGAGGTCTCGGCCCGGCCGGCATCGAGGAAGCCGGTGAACTGGCGCAGCGCGGCGTCGCGGCGGGCCAGAGCCCGCGGGCCGGCGGCGAGGACCTCGACGATCGCGAAGCGAGCCTCGTCGGGATGCTCGGCGAGGTGTTTGAGCAGCTCGCCGAGGCCGCCGGCGACGCGCTCGGCCCAGGGCGAGCCCGGCTTCGACTCGAAGCCGCGGGCGGTATCGCCAAGCAGGTTGCCGAGCAAGACGTCGTAGGTGGCGAGGAAGCAGTCCTCCTTGCTGGAGAAGAGTTCGTAGAAGGTCTTGCGCGAGACGCCGGCGACGCCGATCACGTCGACCACCCGGGTCTCGGGATAGCCGCGCTCGGAGACGACCTCGATCATCGCCTGCAGGATGCGGTTGCGCTGGGATTCCGTCACGGCCTCCCGCGGCAACCCGTGCCGGCCCCGTGGCAACCGCTCGCTCAGCCTAGCCGTGCGTCTACCGGAAGCCACTCCCAGACTGTAGAGGACGGGGCGGGGTCGCGCGACCCCTTCTGTACCCCGGCGTCTCCATCGCGCGCAGCGCCATAGAATCGCCGCGATGGCCACCGACAAGCGAATCCGGCTGCTCGTGCTCCTCGTCGTCGCGGCGCTCGCTGCAGCGCTGCTCGGCGCCTGCGGCGACTCGGGCTCGACCGGTGGCCCAGACCAGTTCCGCGATCGGACCAAGAGCCCCCTGCTCGATTTCGGCGAGGAGGGCAGCGGGTCCGAACTCGAGCAAGCCGAGGAAGCGGTCAACGAGTTCCTCGTCGCCCATTCCAAGGAAGACTGGGAGACGGTCTGCGACCAGCTCTCCGAGTCGATGCTCGACAAAATCGAACGCCTCGCGACCACTTCGACCGGGCTCGACGACACTTCCTGCCCCGCGTTCCTGAACGCCTTTGCCGTCACCTCACCCCAGCAAAAGAGAGCGGTCGCGGAAATCGAAGGTGGGAGCCTGCGCCACCGGGGTGCCAAGGGCTATCTCATCTACTCGGGGCCGGAGGAAGCCGTCTACGCGATGCCGTTGAGCCACGAAGGCGACGAGTGGAAGATCGCCTTGCTCGCTCCCAGACAGCTGAGCTGAGCGACGAGGTCGATCGAATACAATCGCCGGCAGTGACCAGGGAAGGGAAACGGCCGCTTGCGGCTTTGCTCGCCGCCGTGCTCGCCGCAACGCTGCTCGCAGCTTGCGGGGGCTCCGATTCGGACTCGAGCAGCGCAACCGAGGCGACGGCGCCGGACGCCGCGGCCACGACCGGCACCACGACGAGCAGCGACGAGGGCGCCGGGGGCGAATCGCAAACCCAAGGATCGCAGCCGCAAAAGCACGGCCAGGGGCAAGGCGGCGACAAGGGCCGAGCCGGCTCTGGGGCCGACCGGTCTCAGAGCGGCAGCGGATCGGGCTCGAAGGATGTCGAGACCCCGCTCAAAGTGTCCGGTGGAGGCGCCGAGCAATTCCGCACCAAGGGCGGCGACAACAGCATCCAGGAATTCGGCGCCGAGAGCGACGAATCGGAACTGCAGGAGGCCGCCGAAGCCGTCCACGGCTTTTACGTCGCCCGGGCCGAAGGGCAGTGGGAAACCGCCTGCTCCTACCTCTCGAAGTCGAATATCGAAGGACTCGAAAAACTTGCCTCGCAGTCGCGTCGGTCTCAGGGCGCCGACTGCGCGACCGTCCTCGAAGCCTTCACCCGTCCCCTGCCGGCCGAGGTCGAGCGTGAAATCACCACCGTCGATGCCGGCAGCCTGCGGCGCGAAGGGGACCAGGGGTTCCTGATCTACTACGGCGCCGGTCACGAGACCTACGCGATGCCGCTGAAGGAAGAAGGCGGCAGCTGGAAGCTCACCGCCCTCTCGGGCACGACCCTCAGCTGAGCCAGACCACCTGGTCCCGTCCCGGTCCGACGCCGACCAGGCGGATCGGCACGCCGACCGCCTCGGCGATGTAGTCGAGGTAGGCGCGGGCCTCGGCCGGCAGGTCGTCCTCGCTGCGACACTGCTCCAGGTCGACATCGAACCCGGGCAGCTCTTCGTACTCCGGCTCGGCGCCGTGCAGGATCGACTGGTGGTAGGGGAAGCTGTCGAGCAGGGCGCCCTCGCGCGAGCGGTAGCGGACCGCGAGGCGCAGGGTCTCGAGCCCGCTGAGCACGTCGAGCTTGGTGATCGCCAGTGAGGTCATCCGGTTGAGCCGGACCGCGTAGCGCAGCGCCACCAGGTCGATCCAGCCGCAGCGGCGCTCACGCCCCGTCGTCGTACCGTACTCGCGGCCCTTCTCCACCATGTGACGGCCGGTCGCGTCCTCCAGCTCGGTCGGGAACGGCCCGGCGCCGACGCGGGTCGCGTAGGCCTTGGCGACGCCCCAGACCTCCTCGATGTCGGTCGGGCCGACGCCGGCCCCCACCGTCGCCGCGCCCGCGATCGGGTTGGAGGAGGTGACGAAGGGATAGGTGCCGTGATCGAGGTCGAGCAGGGTCGCCTGAGCGCCCTCGAAGATCACCGTGTTGCCGGCGTCGAGCTCCTCCCAGCAGAGCCGCGAGGTGTCGGCGATATGCGGCTCGAGGCGGTGACCGTAGTTGACGTGCTCCTCGGTCATCGCGTGCAGGTCGATGCGGGGGTCCGGCGCGTCCTCGATCGCGCCGTCGGCGACGCCGCCCTCGCCCGCCTCCTTGCGCAGCTTGCGCCGCTGCACCGAGAGTTCGCGCAGCGCCTGCTGCTTGCTCGCAAGCGCCGTGCGGATCTTCGCCCGCAGGATCTTCTCGTCGAGCAGATCCTGAACGCGGATGCCGAGGCGCAGCGCCTTGTCGGCGTAGCAGGGGCCGATGCCGCGGCGGGTGGTGCCGAGCGAGAGCTTGCCCAGCTTCACCTCCCCCGCCGTGTCGAGCAGCACGTGGTAGGGCATGATCAGGTGCGCGTTGGCGGAGATCTTGAGGTTGTTCATGTCGACGCCGCGGCGTCGCAGGCCGTCGATCTCGCCGAGCAGGATGCGGGGGTCGAGCACGACGCCGTTGCCGATCACGCAGGCCTTGTCCGGGTAGAGGATCCCGGAGGGGATCAGGTGGAACTTGAACTCCTCGCCGTCGCGGACAATCGTGTGGCCGGCGTTGTTGCCGCCCTGGAAGCGCACGATCGCGCTGGCGCGCTCGGCGAGCAGGTCGGTGACCTTGCCCTTGCCCTCATCGCCCCACTGGGCGCCGACTATTACGAGTCCCGGCATGACCGGAGCATTGTGCCGTTTCGGTCGGCTAGGCGACCTTGCCGTAGCGGCGATCGGAGCCGAAGAGCGGCACCTCGTCGCAGATCTGGCTCAGTCGGGAGACGGTGCGGCTGCCGATCTGCTCCTCGAGCTCCTCGTGGGGGAGGTTGGTGGTGACGAGCACGGAGCGCTGCGCCTCGTAGCGCTCGTTGATCAGCGCGTAGAGCTGCTCGAGCACCCAGTCGCTGCGCTTCTCGGCGCCGAGGTCGTCGATGTGGAGCAGGTCGACCGAGGTCAGCCGCTCGAAGAAGGCCAGGTAGGAGTCCCCCCCGGGCTCGGCGTCATAGGTGCGCCGGATGTGGGCAAGCAGCTTGGGCAGCGAGTAGATCGCGACGGAATGGCCCGACTCCAGGGCCATCTTGGAGACGAGCATCGCCAGCGTCGTCTTGCCGGTGCCGGTATCGCCGAACAGCCAGAGCCCCCGCCCCGCGTCGAGCCGCTCCTCGAGCTCGTCGACGAAGCCGCGCACCTCACCGACCGCGGCCTTGGTCTGCAGGTCGCGCGCCATGTCGGAGACCGGCGGGCGATCGAGGGAGACGCCGCGGTAGCGCGACGGGATCACCGAGGCGACGCCGCGCACGCGGCCGCGTTTGAGGCGCTGGCCCCTGCACTCGCATTCGCGCGCCACGTCTTCGGGGCCGAGGATCCAGCCGGAGCCATCGCAGACCCCGAGCGGGCAGGCGACCTCGCGGAACGGCTCGCTGCGGGCGATCGCCATCAGAACTCCGGCCCGACCGCGGCGGAGTCGTCGATCGGCGGGCCCTCGCCGGCGGGCTGTTCGATCGGCTGCTCCTGGCCGGCGAAGTCGGCGAACTTCGGGAAGCGGTCGAGGAAGACGAGCTTCGGCGAGGCGATCGGGCCGTTTCTGTGCTTGGCGATGATCAGGTCGGCGAGGCCGTCGGGCTCGTCTTCGGGATCGCGGTAGTAGTCCTCGCGGAAGAGGAAGGCGACGACGTCGGCGTCCTGCTCGAGGTTTCCGGATTCGCGCAGGTCTGAGAGCATCGGCTTCGGCGGGTGGCGCTGCTCGGGGGCGCGCGAGAGCTGCGAGATCGCCAGCACCGGCACCTCCAGCTCGCGAGCGAGGATCTTCAGCCCACGGCTGATCTGACCGACCTGCTCGACCCGGTTGGCGCGCGGATCGTCGGTGCGCATCAGCTGCAGGTAGTCGACGATGATCAGTCCCAGCCCGCCCTTGTCCTGTTCCTGGGCATGCAGGCGGCGCGCCTTCGCCCGCAGGTCGAGCACGCCGAGGTCGGAGGAGTCGTCGAACCAGAGCGGCGCCTCCTCCAGCTCGTTACAGGCCCGCACCACCTTCGGCCAGTCTTTCTGGGAGACCTGGCCCTTGCGCAGCTTGTCGCCGGAGATCCGCGCCCGGCAGGCGATGAAGCGCTGAGCCAGCTCGACCTCCGACATCTCGAGCGAGAAGAAGGCGACCGGGAGCTTGTGCTTCATCGCCACGTTTTCGGCGATATTGGCGACGATGGCGCTGTTGTGGACGATGATGTCGTCGGCGACGAAATTGCGCAGCCCCGGCACGTCGAGGTCGTATGTCTCTTCTTCGCCCACGTACTCGACCGACTCGACTTCGTCCCACCAGATGTCGGAGTCGCAGAGCTCCTCGAGGGCAGGAGATGCGGCCGCGGTTGCGAGCTCCGCCACCAGGCCGGGCGATGGACAGCGGGCCCCCACGTGCCCGTTGTGATTGCGTGGACGACCGGTGAGCTCGCTGACGTCGGCCCAGGAGCGCTCGCCCTTGGCGAAGAGGATCTTCTCCCAGATCTCCGTCGGCAGCGTGTCGGTGTTAGTCGAGCGCGGAGAGGCGGCAAGCCGCTCCAAGACCTCGGCCTGCTTCTCTTCCTTGCCCGGAACCTGAATCAACTCGCAGAACTTGCGCAGGCTGCCCTGTGACGTAATCCGAATCTCCCGCGCAACCTTGCCGGTCCCCTCGTAGACCGGGCGCTTCAGAGTCCTAACCGTCGCCACGATTCCGAGCCTCAACAGCAAGTGCTGGACATCGTGCGCGAGCCGCTCACTGATCGTCGTATAACCAATCCGCGCGAGCCGGTCGCTGCAATAGACGTGTCCATCGCAGGCATACATCACCCCGAGAAAGCGGGCGATCTGCTCGTCACTCATTCCAAAGATCGCCTCGGGAACAAACTTCTCGGCGGAGCGGAGACCGATCAGGCCATGCACTCTCAGCATGTCGGCAACCGGATTGTGGCGGGCACCTGGTCCATAGCTCAGCGTCGCCTTGCCATGCGCTCGCGACCCGGCGACCATCTGAACGCCGTATGCCCTCGCCGCTTTCTCAACCTCTTCCGCGATTCCAGATGCCGGCCCAAAGCAGAACCGCGGAGTGGCCTGCGAGATCGCACCATCGGCGATTAGCGCTGCGAGCAGGACAATTTCGTGATCGGGGAGCTCAGTGGGGCGGACTGGCGGAGGAAGCCGGCGGGGAACCGCGATTCGATCACCAACACTGACCTTGCCAAGCTCCTGCCAGCCGGAACTGGTGAGAACCGGGTGGTTTGAAGTGGCCTCGGTCCATCTGCCGAGATGGGTGGTGAGACGGAAGGTCTTTTTGCGCCCATTGCTCTCGATCGCTGCGACCTTGGCTGGCTTCATGCTCAAATCGGGTCCAAGTGCAGCGACCCAAACCTCTTCGCCTTCGGAATGCGCCCTATATAGATCGCTTACCCGTCGCCGCGCCCCAGTTCGAGGGTCGTATATAAGACTTTGTGCGGAACTGCACTTTCCCATGGCCGGCCGCGCAGCCACGATGATCAGGTTGCCGGGCTGGAAGCCGCCGGTGACGGCGTCGATGTCGCGGAAGCCGGAGGGCGTGCCGGTCAGTTCCGCCTCGCCGGTGGAGAGCTTCTCGAGCCGGTCGACCTCGCCGTGGAGGATCTCGGAGAGCAGCTTGAAGTCGCTGGCCTGCTCTTTGTGGGCGACGTCGAAGAGCAGCTTCTCGGCCCGCTCGGAGAGCTCGCGCGGTTCGCCGTCGCGCTCGTGCACCCAGCCCTGGATCTGCTGGCCGGCGCCGAGCAGGCGGCGCAGCAGCGAGTTCTGCTGGACGATCTCGGCGTAGTGCTTGGCGTTGCCGGCGGCGGGAACCTTGGCGGCGAGCTCGGAGACATAGTGCTTGCCCCCCGCCTCCTCGATCTGGTTGCGCTGCACCAGGGCCTCGGTGACGCTGAGCTCATCGACCGGCTTCGAAGCCGCGTAGAGATCGTGGACGCAGGTGAAGATCGCCGCGTGCTTCTCCAGGTAGAAGTCGGCGGCGTTGAGCTTGACCTCGTCGATCACCCGTGTCAGCGTCGGCTCGGCGACCAGCATCGCCCCCAGCACCGATTCCTCCGCCTCGATGTTCTGCGGCGGGACGTGGGCTGTGGGAGCGGAGGCCATCGACTTAGTTAAGGGCCTGGCGCGGCGGCATGCGCCAGATTCCTAAGAGAATCAGACGACTGGCTTGCCCCTCGGAGGCGTCCTTGCAAATTAAGAGGAAAGGATCGGCGAGGCCAAGGCTTGCGTCTGCGAAACAGGAACCGAAGCGAATCACTGGCATTGGCTGTGAACTCCCATCGCGACGGCCAAAGGATCGCGAGCGATACCAAGGCCATGGCGATGAAGCTGATCGCTGATAGAGCACGCACCGCCTCGTCAGAGGCGCGATGGTCACGGCGGGTCGAGAACGAGGCTGAGCGCGTCATCCACCGCGCCAGCTCGGAGACGGCGAGGTGCGCCACACGATCGGCGAGGCGGGTGGAGTCGACCGCGCCGACCATCTCGCACAGCACCCGGGTGGGCTGGCCGTTCAGCACGATCTCGGGATGAAAAGTGGCGGCTGGAGTCGAGCTGGAAGTTGGGCAGACGACCGCGGTTGAGAGACCCAGCAACTCGCCGGCCTGGACGACGACTGCGTACCGAGGGCCCTGTTGGACGTGGCCTCGCCCGCGCGGCAGTTGATCGCGTGCACGTCACCCCGGACCACGGAGCTCCTCCATGAGCGCACTGACTTCGCGGACCTCGTGGATGTAGTCAGAATCCGCCATCAGACGGCGGACCTCCGCTGCAAGGCCGCGCCGACCTCTCTCTCGCAGTGCCGTCTCGAGAATCGCCTGTCTCGCGGCTTCCGCCTTGCTGATCCCTGTCGCTGCACTAGGAATGCTTCATGATTTGAACGCTCGGGGCAACGGGGGCGATCGGCATGATCTTCATCGCGCTCACCTCCCTTCGCCCTCGGTCGTCAGCACTGGGGTCCACTAAGGGTGAGTGTGACAGATGGTGGAAAAGCGCTGATCGGCAGCTATTTTCTGATCGCCAGGAAAACACCTGACAGAAAGCGCCTATGCTCAGCGGGGGCTGACTATCTGGACCGATAAAAGTGGAGGGAATAAACATGATGGTGAAGGCAGTCGAAGCGCTCAGGCGCATGGGCAAGGGAACACGCGGCGTTGAGGATTCCGTCAGCTATGCAGTAGGGCACCGCATACGAATCGAAATTCTCGCGGCGCTGCGCGAAGGGTCCGAAAACGCCGCCGG
This sequence comes from Solirubrobacterales bacterium, assembly GCA_044867925.1. Lineage (GTDB taxonomy): Bacteria > Actinomycetota > Thermoleophilia > Solirubrobacterales > 70-9 > VRUE01. Next base: position 25,110 of record JBIOVV010000001.1, read on the forward strand.
CTTGGCGAAAATCGTTCGGCAGCCCCTGAGCACGGTCACCCACCACATAGAAGAGCTGCTCAAGGACGGGTCCATCGAAATCTCCCGAACCGAGCAGGTCCGCGGCAACATAATCCAGCACTTCTACATCGCCATCCAGCTGCCCGAATTCTCAGACGGCGAAATCGCCGCGATGAGCCCCGACGAACGCCAAGCGCTCGCGGGATTGATCCTGCAGGCGTCCATGGCCGAGGCCCTCGCGTCACTGTGGGCGGGCAAGCTGAAGAGCGATCCGCGAGTGATGCTGACGTGGAACCGAATCAATCTGGACGAGACGGGCCGCAAAGAGCTCGCCGACGAGCAGGCAAAATCGTGGGCGCGCATAAAAGAGATCGAGTGCGATGCGGCAAACCGCCTCGCGGCCTCGGGCGAGACCGGCGTCACTCACATAGTTACCTCGTTTGGATACGAGCGAAGCCGGACGTCGGCGCCGCGCCCAGTTACGTCCGGAAGTAACGAAATTAGAGGCTTACGCGCAAATTTGTAGTGCGTTATTCGCTCTGTTCGAAGGTGTGCTGGTACGTCGTCGGTGCGCCGGTCCTGCCGATTGGATTAAAGGGAGCCTGCTGGTAGCAGCTGGGGGCTGGCACCAGGGCAGAATCAGTCTGATCGGCAAAGGCGTACTTGCGAATCGCTTCGAAGAAGGATTTGGAGAATTTTTCGTTCTCTTCCGGAGTTTTGCTGGCCTTTTTCGAGCGTTCCGCAAAGACTGGGTTCTTGTAGGTTTCAGGATCGAGCGTCGCCGTCACGCCTGCAGTGCAGTTCCGCGTATCGAAACTGGGCAGGCCGGTCGCGAGACTCTTGGTGGCGAGCGGCTGAGGGTAAGCGTTCGTTCGTCCGGTGGTCGTGCGGCTCGGATAGGTGGCCAACGACTCCGGGGTGAACGGACCAAGGGCGCGCAGGTAGTGGAGCTTGTCGCCCGCAGCGTTTTCTTCTGTCAACTGGGCATTGGAAATAGCAGCGATGTTGGCCATCGTCGCGGTCAGCTCGTGCTTGTAGAGACCGAGGCCGGTGAGCACGGGGTTGAGATTGCGCAGGAAGGGGTCGGCGGCGCGAAGCAGCGGTGGGAACTCGTCGCGGAAGAGCTTGCGCACGGCGGGAAAGCCGGTCGGGGCCCGATCGATCACCGGTTCGAGCCCTTCGAAGAAGCCCTTTGCTTCCGGGGCGAGCTTGGAGAAGGCGATCAGGGTCGGCGAGAGCTGTTCGGCTACCGGGACGAGCTGCTTCATCACCGGATCGGCGTCGATCGAGAAGCTCTTGAGGCGGTCGAGCGTAAGTCGCGACTCATCCTGGAAGGTTGGGAAGGCGCGGAAGAGTTCTTCGATCTGGCGGTCGCGGGCGGCCGTCGTGCTGAAGAGCGAGTTCGAGCTCTGGATCAAGCTGGCGAGCTCCCCCTGCCGCCCGCGCAGGGCGCGCAGCGAGGTGGAGCCGTTGCGGAAGAGCTGCTTGACCGCGAGCTGCTGGCTGTCGAGGACGCGGAAGAGGCGGTCAAAGCTGGTGAAGGTGGGCTCGAGCTCGCCGAAGGCGTAGGAGAGGCCGGCGCCCTGGCCCTCGATCGAGAGGGCGGCTTCCTGCTGCCAACTCTGGAAGGCGGCGCGGGTTTTGGCGTCGAAGGTGCGGAAGATCTCGTCGAGCTGCACCGATTCGGCGATCTGGGCGGCGGGCAAGGTGCCGCCGTCGGCAAGCTCGGGGCCGTCGCGGTCGCCCGGGGTGAGCTCGATGTAGGTCTCGCCGAGCAGCGTCTTGGTGCGCAGCACGGCGCGGGTGTCGGCCGGCAGCGGTCCGTACTTGTCGTTGATTGCGACCTTGGCCATCGCGTCCTCGCCATTGGGAGCGAGGACGATGTCCTGAACCTTGCCGACCGAGACGCCGGAGATCCGCACGTCGGACTGCTGGGCGAGCTGGGTCGCCTCCTTGAAGGGCACGTTGATCTCGTAGGGCTTCGCCTTGAACGGGGTCGGCCCGCCGAAGGTGATCCAGAGAAAGAGCAGGATGCCGAAGCAGGAAAGCGCGAATCCCGCTATTACGAGGAGCTGGGTTGTGCTGGGGGCGCGCTTACTCATTCGGTTTCGGGTCCGCATCCATGGCCGGGGAATGAGGGGTCCTCAGGAACAGGCGGCAACTGGTCAGCACGCGGAATGTTGCCGCCTCTGAGCAGGGCCTGGACATAAGGCCTCTCGGTGGCGAACGGATAGGCGAGCGAGGTGCCGTTGCAGGAGATCAGTGCCAACCCCCTGCCAATTGGCCCGGCCGGATCGTCGAGGTTGAAGCTGGCGTTCACATCGTGGTTGAGCCACGGCAGGTAGAAGAGATAGCTCTGCCTCGAGCCCTTCGGCTTGTAGGCGAGCTCGTTGAGGAAGCTGTTGAAGGCGGCGAGCGAGTTGCCGAAGCCGCGCACGGTCTTGCTGAAGGCGGCAGAGCCCTGCTTGGCGTGGGTGAGCACGGGGCGGACTTCGCGGGTGAAGGGACGGATCTGGGTACGGATCGGCTCCTCGGTCTGTTCGAAGAGCCGCTCGTTGGCCTGCAGCGCCGGCTTCAGCGCCTGGGCCTGCGGGATCAGCCCTGTCAGCGCCGGACCGGCGGCCTCGGAGAAGCGATCGGCGCTGGCGAAGGCCGATTCGGCCGCATTCAGCGTCGAGGGGAATTCGGTGAGGATTTCCTGAATCGAGCTCTGCTGATTGGCGAAGTTGCCGAGCGCCCCCTTCGAAGCGGTGACCCAGCGTTCGATCTCGGCGTCGTGGCGACCCAGTTCGGTGGTCAGTGAGCCGAAGTCGTGGATCACACGGGCGAGAGCGACGCGGCGCGAGGCCACCGCCCGGTTGAGGTCGGCGATGTAGTGGGCGAAGGGCTGCAGGCGACGGAGGGCGTTGCCAAGCTGCTTGCCACGACCGCCGATTCCCTGCGCGCCGCCGGCGACAAGCAGCTGGATGTACTGACGCGTGTCGGCATCGAGGGTGGCAAGGAAGGCATCGAGGTTGACGTTCGGTTCGGTGCGCGAGAGCGGGAAGTTGTAGCCGTCCTCGACGTGGCCCTTGGCGGCGCCGGGGTCGATCTCGACCACCATGTCGTTGAGGTTCGTTTTCGGCCGCAGCAGCAGGGTCGCGTCGGGATGGATCAGCTCCATGTATTTGGGTTCGATGTCCATGCCGACGACCGCGTGGCCGTCTTCGAGGTCGACCGAGGTGACCTTGCCGACCTGGATGCCGGCGATGTCGACCGCCTGGCCCTGACCGGGCGTGACCGCCTGCGCGGTGGTGAACTCACCGGTGATGTGGTCGAACTCTTCGCCGACAGCGGGCACCCAGGCCGGCAGCGAGGCTTTCTGCTGGGTGAAGATCCAGAGCGTCATCACGATCCCGACCGCGGCGAGAACGACAATCGCGATCGTGTCCTTGCTGCGCCCACGGGACTGGCGTGAAAGCGAGGAGCGGAAGTGAGACCAGCGGCTCATGGGCTCACCGCCGCGGGAGTCGGGGGCCCGACCTGACCGAGCCCACCATTCAGGTCCGGCACGGGGTTGCTGTCGCAACGCACGTCGGGCTTCTTGGGGGGGCGGCCGCCGAGCTGAGGCTGGACGCCGATCGGGGCTGCGACCGTGTGGGCAAAGGCCCGCTGGTCCGTGGTCAGATTTCCTTCCGGGTTTTTCAGTTCGACTAGCTGGGCGCCGCCGCCTGGCTGGAGGCGCACGAAGGGACCGTTGCCGTCGAAGTTCTGTCCCCAGCCGGCGAAGTCGGTCAGCGCGTAGAGGAACTCGCGGTAGCTGGGACCACCGGTGGAGAACTGGTCGTTGATCGTCTGGTTTCCGGTCGGTACCAGGACCTTGGTGGTGCAGAGGCTGATCCGGTTGAGCTGGGGCAGGGCGATCGCCTTGCCCGCCTGGGCAGCACCGGCGAGTCCCGGGGTCGCTTCGCGCAGCAGCTTCGCCGTCCCCCCTGCCTCCTTGCCGGAGAGCAGCGGCCGGGCCTGTTTGATCCAGGGCTTGCCGGCGGCGATCAGGTCGGGGAGCTCGGCCACAGCGGGGTTCAGCTCGATCGCCCAGGCACGCAGCGGCGGCAGCGCCTCGTTGAGGCTGACCAGTGAGCCGTGGAACTCCTTCAGCGTCGGAGCGAGGCGGTGGACAGTGGTCGAGAGATTCGCCGACTGGGAGGCGAGCGCCCCGGTGAAGACGTCGAAGTTGACGATCAGCCCCTTCAGGTCCTCCTCGTTCTGGGAGAGGGCGGCGAAGGCGCGGCCGGTGCCCGCGATCAGGCGTGAGAGATCGCCCGGCTGGGTGCCGAGCAGAGCATTGGTGACCTGGGCGCTGTAGCGGCCGGCGTCGCCGCCGTAGCGGAGGCCCCCGTTCAGGCCCTCGGCGCCGCTCTTGCCGTGAACCTCGGGCAGCTGGGTCGCGTCTTCAGCCGCGGTCGGCTTGTGGGTCAGCGCGGTCCCGTAGCTCTGCAGGAGACGGCTGAGGTCGGCTCGCACCGGCGCCTGCAGGGCGGTGAGAACCTCGTCGATCTGCACCCAGGTGGAGGTGCGACCGACCGGAATCGTGGAGTCGCTGTCGAGCTCCGGCGCGCTGGGGCTGCCCGGGGAGAGATCGATGAAGAAGTTGCCCTCGAGGAAGATCCGCGGCCGGATCGCGGCGAAGGCGTCATCGTGGATCGGCCGGCCTTTGCCTTCGACCGTGAAGGTCACGGTGGTCGCGTCGCCGTCGCGTTCGGTCGCGATCACGCGACCGACGTCGACGCCGGCGATCCGCACCGGCGAGTTGGTGGCGATGTTGACTCCATTGCTGAAGGTCGCCTTGAGCTGGTAGCCGTAGCTGGTGAAGGGCACGTGGCCGGTGAAGGCCAGGTAGGGGCCGATGGTGAAGATGAGCAGGAAGATCACCGCGATCAAGGCATTGCTCGGTCGCCACTTGAAGCGACTGTTGGTCGCCCCCGCCCGCGTGTCCCTCTCCGGCAGCCGGCCCATTACTTTTCCTCTTCCCCGAGCTGTTTTTTGGACTGCCCGGCTGTCACGATGCCATCGTTGCGCGGCGTGTTGCCGACTCGGGTGATGCCGGTTTCGTAGCGCTCATTACCCGCCTCGCACTCTTTCGGCTGACCTGGAGCCGCCGTGTTCGGGTAAGGATTGGAGTGGAGGTGATTGAACCGGTCGGTCGAGCCGCCGTTGGCCGGCGCCGAAGCCTGGCCACCCTCGTTGTTCGGGCCTTCAGGAGCTTGAAAAGAGATTGCGTTGAACCAGCCGCCAAGGCCATTGTCTTCGCTGGAAGCGTCCGCGAGATTGCGGAAGGCGATGGTGAGGTAGTTACAGGTGGTCTGAGCGGGAGCGAGGAAGCGAATCGCGGGGCCGAGCACGTTGTTGGTGTCGATCAGCAGGTCGAGGCCGTTGAATACGCCGGTCGACTGCTGGAAGGCGAGCAGCGCGTCGGCGGTCGGCGGCAGTTGGGCGTTGAGGCTGGGCGAGCGGTTGAGCGCCGGGATGCCGGCGCGAAGCGCGGCGGCGATCGTCGGCGCTGTTTCGCCGAGCACCTTGGCCCCCGGGCGCAGCGCGGCGAAGAAGCGTTCCGAATCGTGGAGGAAGGGACGCAGCGCCGGCAGGTCAGCCGTCACCGAGTCGAGCGTCTCGGGACCCTTGGAAATCGTTTCCTGGATGTAGGGGCGGGAGACGCGGGCGAAGGCGGCGAAGGTGCGGTCGAGCGCGGCGAACATGCTCGCCTGTTCCTCGGCCACCGGCGCCACGGTCGCCGAGAGCGCCTCGAGGGCGCGCCAGAACTCGCCGAAGCCGGTACTCGGGGCAACGAGGTTCGCCAGCGTCGGCTGGCTGTCTTCAGCCAGCATGCGCAGGGCGGCGAAGGCGTTGTTGAGCTGCGGCCCGCGGCCGGCCAGGCCGTTGCCGAAGCCGGCCAGGTTGCGCTGGATCGCGTCGCGCGTGGGCTCGTCGAACATGTCGAAGAACTGGTCGATGTCGACCGGTTCCGGTCGCGCCGCCGTGACCGGGATCGTGTCCCCCGCCGCGAAGCCCTGCTTTGAGTCGCCGGGAACGATCAGCAGGTACTTGAGGCCGAGCGGCGATTTGGGCCGGATGATCATCGTCGAGTTGTCCGGCAGCGGCTCGACGTTGCGGTCGAGGCTGAGGCTGAGTTCGGCCGCGACCTGGCCGTTACCCGTCTGCACGGGGACCACCGACTTGACGACGCCGACGCGGGCGCCGCCGATCCGCACCTCGTTGCCCTTGACCAAGGCGTTGGCGTTGGGCACGCGGGCCTTGAGGTTGTAGGTGGAGACGAAGGGCAGGCCGTTGTTGGCGTTGTAGGCGAGGAAGACGGCGACGATGATGACCAGCACGGTCACCGCGCCGACGATCACCGGGCTGCTCGCTACTCCCTGTATGCCGCTGCGGTTTCTCATGGGCCGAGGAGGTAGTCGAGGAGGGCGCGCTGACGTGGCGCTGGCAAGGCGCTCCTAGCTTCGAGCTGGCGACCCTGGGAGATTTCCGGGACCTCAGGCGTGAGCGGCGCGGAGGGGGCGAGGCTGGCGCCAGGAGTGTTCGGCAGCGCCAATGTGCCGCCCACCTCACCCGCTTCTCGCGCCTGCTCCTCTTCGAGCAGTCGGTACAGCTGCGTGCTGGAGACAGAAGATGTACCCGCGTCCGCCCCAGTGAACTTCGCCGAGCAGCCGCTTTCTTCGAGACCGTATTCAAGACAGTTGGTAAGCGTGACCAGAATGCGGTTGAAGTGGCCGTACTGATCAAAGCCGTTGGTGGCCGCCGTGGTGTTGTAGATCAGATCGACGAGACCATCGAAGCCCTTCGTTTCCTTGGTGCTGGCAAAGAACTTCGCCAGGTTCGTCGTCGGGCTGACACCGGTGCGGGCCAGCGCCGTCGTCTTGCGCACGACCGGGTCGGCCGCGCGCAGCGTCGGGCCGGCTTCTTCGCCGGTCGCGCCGAGCGACTTCAGCGACACGGTCGAGGCGGCGGAGAAGGGCGTCAGCAGGCGGGTCGCTTCGGTGAACGAGGGGGCGGCCTTGCCGAGCGCCGCAAAGGTCGGCGTCGCCGCGTCGGAGAAGCCCTGCAGGCTGCGCATCGTGAGGCGGAACTCGCGCAGGAACTCGGGGAACTTCTGCAGCGAGGCTTCCAGGTCCTTGCCCCGTTCGGTCGTGGCCTGGGCGGCGGCGCCGGAGTTGCTGAAGAAGCCGGCGACGCTGGCGCGTTCGCGCGAGAGCGGCTCGAGGATCTGCTCGGAGTCGGCCGCCAGCTGGGTCAGCTGCTCGCGCTGCGCGGCGAGAATTCCAAGCAGGCGGTCGACGTCGCGCAGCGCCGGGTTGGCGCGCTTTACCGCCGCCTCGATGTCGGCGCCGCGGCTGGCGAGCCCGGCGCCGAGTTCATTGAAGATGAGCCGGAAGCGCTGGGCGTAGGGCAGTTTGTTGATGTCGTTGATCAGGTCCGGGTCGACGCTGGTGCTGTTGTTCTCCAGCGGCAGCAGCAGCTGGCCGGACCCCGGCTGATCGTCGGGGATCTCTTTCAGCGGCGGGGCGGGAGATGAGCCCGGGGCGCGGGGCAGGGTCGGACGGCAATCGACGAACTTCTCGCCGATCAGCGACTGCGGGCGGATCTGGCAACTGGCGTCGCTGCGGAAATCTTGAAAGCCCGGGTCGGTGATCTTCATCACGATCACGGCCTTGCCCGCGACCGCCTTCTCCTTGCCGCCTTCATAGCTGCTGATCTCGCCCGGCATGGTGACCCCGACCGACTCGATTTCGCCGACGTTGGCGCCGGCGACCCGGACCTGCTCGCCCTTGACCATGAAGCCGCCGCTGTCGAAGACCGCCCGCACGACGTAGCCGTTGCCGTCGCTGCCGCCGGAGGAGATCAGCACGACGGCGACGATCGCCGCCGCGACCAGCGCGCCTATGACGACCGTCCTCCTCATGGGGCGGAGGGCGCGTCGGCCGGGTTGCAGTCGGCGGTGGTCACGCCGGAGCCGCTGAAGGGCGGTTCGACGAAGGGGCTGGAGCCGTCGGCGGCCGGTTGGCTGGCGCCTCCCGGGCAGGGCCGCTTGACGGCGGCCGAGGAACCGAACGCGTCGTACTGTTCGGAGGGTGCGATCGGTTCCAGGGCACGGCTTCCGCTGTTGTATTTGAAGATGTTGAGGTCACTGAAGCTGCTGCGCACGTAGTGGCCGTTGCCGTCGTAGGGCGCGCTGACCTGTCCCAGCCGGGCGAAGCCGTTGAAGAGGTCGGGCGTGTAGGCGCGGATGAAGTTGAGGTTGGGCTGGAAGGCCGCGATCGCGTCTTCGGAGTGCGGGAAGGCCTTCGAGGCGCGCTGCTGCACCGCCGGCAGCACGCCCAGCAGTTCGGCCGTGTCGTTGGCAAAGCCCTTGCGCCGCACGGTGAGGCGCAAGTTCTTGAAGACGGGCACCGCCTTGGAGAGGACCGGGCGCAATTCGGCGAGGAAGGGCGCAAGGTCCTTGGTCGCCGTCCGCGAGGTGTCGATCAACGGTTCGACGTCGTCGAGCGCCGCGCGCAGGTTGACGAAGGTCGTGTTGGCCTGCCTGAAGGTCGGCGGGAGCAGGCTCAGGCTGGCGCTGAGAGCGTTGTTCTGGCTCGCGATCGCGCCGAAGGCCGCGTTGGCGTTGCCGATCGCGCTGGAGAGATCCTCGGCCCGTTCGGAAACGGCCGTGCCGAGCTTGGCCGAGCTGACCAGGAAGCGCGAAAGCAGCCTTTCGTCGGCGTTGAGGTCGTGGGCGAAGGCACCGGCGCGGTTGAAGCCGACCCCGATGTATTTGAAGGTGTCGTTGCCGCTGCCGTCTTTGCCCCGGCCGGCGTACCATTGCGCGTTGCCTTCGATGAACTGCTCGAGGCCGCGGCGGACCGGCGCCGGAAAGGTGTTGAAGAGCTGATCGATGTCGACCGGGGTCGTGGTCGAGGCCAGGTCTAGAGTGCCGTCATCGCCGAGCGGCGGATTGCTGTTCGGGCCCGGGCTGATCGAGACGTAATGGTTGGCGACGCCGGAGAGCGAGGTGGCGCGGATTATCGCGGTCGTGCCCTCGTGCAGCTCCTGGTCGACGCTGACCACGACATTGGCCAGGTTGTCGTCGGTCAGCTCGATGCTTTCGACCGAGCCGACCGGCTGGCCGCCGATCAGCACCTGGTTGTCCGGGACCAGCTGGCTGGCGTTCTGGAAGAGGAGGTTGTACTTGTGCTCGCCGTTGCCGCTGAAGATCACGTAGCCGAGTGCGATCACGGCGACTCCCAGGGCCGCGATCACCGCAATTCGCGCGGGGGTGACCCCCCGGCTTTGCGCCGAGCTCTTGTCCTCGCCTGATGGGTTAGCAGCCACGGATCGTCGCTTGCGGTTCCCCGGCCTCCGATCCGGTGGAACGGCTGCAGAATCGTATCCGAGCGACCCGCTGCCACAGCCGCACCGAGCGGTGACTTAACTGGAATTCAACGCGCTCTATTTGCGGCAAATTCCCGCGACGGGCAGCCGCTCAGACGTTGAGGCGCGGCATGACTCGCTCCAGCGGCCGCGGCATCCACCAGACCTTGTCGCCGATCAGCAGCATCAACGCCGGCAGCAGGACGATCCGCACCACGGTGGCATCGAGGATGACGGCGACGGTGAGGCCGATGCCGATCTGGCTCACCGTTGCGATCGGAGCGCCTGCGAAGGCGATGAAGACGGCCATCATGATCACCGCGGCGCCGGTGATCACCCGTGCCGTCTTTTCCAGCCCGAACTCGATCGCGGCAGCGTTGTCGCCGAACTCGTCGTAGTGCTCGCGCATGCGCACGAGCAGGAAGACCGCGTAGTCGATCGAGAGACCGAAGACGATGCCGAAGATCATCACGGTGCTGACCGCGTCGATATAGGTCCTCCCGCCCAGGGGCCAGCCATCGGGGACGTTGGTGAGCAGCATCAGCACGCCGAAGGCGACGCCGACCGAGGCCATGTTGAGCCCGATCGCGATCGCGGCGAGGGGAATCGAGCGCAGGACGAGGACGAGGACGAGGAAGGTGGCGAGGATGATCGCGGCGATCACGATCGGGATCCTGTCCTTGGTCACCTGGCTGAAGGTGTTGAGCGTCGCCGGGCCGCCGGTGACGCCGGCCTGCAGCCCTGTCTCCCGGCCGATCGCGGCAGCGTCGGCATCGAGCTTTTTGTTCAGCGCGATCGAACCCGGCGAGTTCAGCGGGTCTTTGGGGATGACCGTCAGCGTCGCCGCCTGGCCCCCGTGTTCGAGGTCCACCCCTTCGGCAGCGCGTTCGTGCAGCTCACCGGTGGTGCCGTCCAGCGCTGAGAGGACGAAGTAACCCGAGTCGAAGATGCCCGGAGTGGTGTTGCGTATGCGGTCGACCCGCCGGTTGATCGTGCGGCTCTGCGATTGCACCCGAACCGCGATCCGCCGGGCGCCGCTCTGCACCGGGAAAGAGCGGGTGTAGAACTCGCCCAGCCGCTGTTCGAATGCGTTGGTGCCGCTGGTGAGGCGGGCCAAGCCGGCGACCAGTTCGTTGGCGCCCTCTTCGAAGGTGCCGAGCTGACCGAGTTCCTTGTTGGCTTCGCGGTCGAGTTTCGCGGTCCCGGCGGCGAGTTTCTTGCTGCCGGTTTCGATCGTCTTCAGCCCTTCATAGAGACGTTTCGAGGCGGCGGCGAGTTCCCGCATCTGGCGCAGCGTGCTCTGGATCCAGAGCTTGATTTCGCGCGCTTCGTGGATGTCGTCGTCGAGGCTTTCCTGCACCAGGGCCAGTTCTCCGGGCAGGGCCGTGGTCGCGCTCGAGGCCTGACGCAGGGCGTCCAGAGCAGCGGCATAGTTCGGATCGGTCTTGCCGACGGTCATGCCTTCGACCTGCTGCAGAGCGGCTTTCACCTTTTCGTCGCTGCTTTGGGCATTTGCCTGCGACTGCTGCACCGTGCCCTTCGAGCTTTCCAGAGAGCGCTGCAGCCGCTTCGAGCGCGGCAGCCCGTTGGTGTTGAAATTGGGAACCAGATCGTGGCTGCCGAACTTGACCTGCAAAGCACCGAGTGCGGCCCTTTCGAGGCCGGCCGCCAGTTGCTTGTTGCCTTTCGCCACTTCGCCGATCGCGTCGAGTGCTTCCTGGCTGCCGGCCGCCGCCTGACCGACGCCGGTGGCGATCTCAACGGCCCCCTCTTCAGCCCGGCCGCTGCCCTCGGCCAAGATCGACGCACCGTAGGTCGCTCGCGAGAGGCCGCCGCGAATCGCCGCCACCCCGTTTGCGACCCGCTCCATGCCATCGCCGAGCCGGGTCAGGTTGGCCAGCGGCCCGACTTCGTCGTTTGAGGCGAGCAGGCCCGAGAGGCCTTTCTGCAAGGGTTTGACCGCGCTCGTCAGCTGGCTTGGCCCGATTACGCTCTGCACGCCGGGCGTGTGCGCGAGGCGCCTTTGCCAGCGGCTCAGGGCATCGAGCGTCTCTTCTTCGGTGATCGGCCGCCGCGGTGAGGCTGCGACCATCACGAAGGGCGCTTCCAGGCCGCCGCCGGCCGATTCTTCGATCAGTTCCGCGTCTTCGCGGGCGGGATCGTCCTTCGGCAGCTGGCCGATGCTGAAGGGGCCGGTCTTGAGCGCGAGCGCCGGCGCCGCCAGCAGCAGGACCACGACACCGATCGCGGCGGCCACCGGCGCCGGGCGGCGCAGCGCCGCGGCGACGATCGCCATCAAGCGGGAGCGTTCGCCGTTCGGTGCGGCGCCGATCCGCCAGCGGTCGATGTTCGCACCGATCAGGACCAGGACCGAGGGGCCGAGCACGGTGGCGATGAGCGCCGTGAGCGTGACCACCATCGCCAAGGTGCCGGCAAGCGACGCCAGCAGGGCGCCGGGCACGACGAAGAGGGCCACGACCATGGAGAGGACGAGGGTGGCGGCGGCGAAGAGGACGGTCCGGGCAGCCGTGCGGCGCGTCGTCCAGGCGGCGGTGACGGGGTCTGCTCCCTCCGCCAGCTCTTCGCGAAAGCGCGAGACCATCAGCAGCGCGTAGTCGACGCCCAGCGCCAAGCCGAGCATCGAGCAGACCGTGAGGGCGAGGGCGCTGACGTCGAAGAAGTTGGTGAGGATCGCCAGCAATCCGCGCGAGGAGAGCACCGAGAGCGCGCCGAAAGCTAGTGGGACGGCGGCCGCGATCGGCGAGCGGAAGACGAGCAGGAGCACGACCAGCAGAACCGGCAGGGCGATCAGCTCCGCCTTCTCGGTGGCGGCGATCGATTCGTCCTCGATCGCGCGCGAGAGGGTTGCGACCCCGGTTTGGGTACCGCGAACGGGAGCGTGGACCGTTTTCTCGAGCACTTCGTTGAGCAGCGGCACCTTGTCGTCGACCGCTTCCTGATTGCCGACGTGGAAATCGAGCAGGATGAACGCGTGCCGAGGCCCCGGCCGCAGCCGGGCGACCGCGCCCCGATCCCAGGGAGAGAGGGTGGTGACCTGCGGATCGCGTCGCAGCACCCGAATCAACTCGGGGCCCTGGCGGTCGAGAGCCTTGGGCGGGCCCTCGAGGAAGACCACGAACGGGGCCGAGTCGCCGAAGTATTCGTTCAGCATGCCGGTGGCGCGACTGGTGTCGGTGCCGCTGATTTCGATCGTGCTCGGATTGAGCCTCTCCTCGAGGCTGAAGCCGAAGATCGAGAGAAGCGCGACCACGATCACCCCGAAGAGCAAGGACCGCTTCGGGTGGCGCAGCATCAGCGGCGGCCGCTCATCGCCCCGCCGCTCAGCGCGCGCGCCACCGCTCTGCCCCCTGCTCCTCCTCACAGGCACACCCATAGTTTGGCGATCCTGGCGGCTGAGAGGGGCCACCGTTGCAGAAGACTGTGTTAAGGGTCGAATTCCGCCGCCGACTTGAACCGCGCGCTAGCCTGGTTTCGGAGGAGATCTTGAAGCGGCTTCTGGCAGCTGGGGCATTGATTTGCTGCGCCCTCTTCGCGGGCGCCGCCAACGCCGCGCTGGTCAAGGTCGGCAACCTCGTGCTGACCGCGGACGGCAACTTCAACCCCAGCAGCCTTCCCCGCAGCATCTACACGCCGATCAGCTTCAACGGCCGCGCCGATCTGAAGGCGACCGACGGCAGCGTCCCCGCCGCTCTGCAGCAGCTGGTTCTCGACTTCGACCGCGACGGCAGGCTGACCACCGCCGGGCTGCCCATCTGCCAACCGGACTCGCTGGCGGAGGCGACGCCCGCGCAAGCCCGCAATCGCTGCGCCAAGGCGATCGTCGGCACCGGTCACGTGCAGGCGCTGATCAGCCAGGGCAGCCGGCCGCCGCTGCTCGCCAGCTCGCCGCTGAGCTTCTTCAACGGCCCGCGGCTGGGCGGCAAGCCAACCGTGATCCTGCATGCGCGCATGACCTTCCCCGCCGTACAGAACTTCGTCATCACGATCCCGATCGAAAAACGGTCTGGCCGATTCCGCTACCGCGCCACCCTCGACCTGCCGCCGATCGCCGACGGCGCCGGCTCGCTGATCCACATCGACGCCGCGATCGGCAAGCGCTACCGCTTCGGCGGCGTGGAACGCAGCTACGTCTCCGCCCGCTGCGGCGACGGCATCATCCGCACCCACGGCCGCTTCACCTTCGCCGGCGACACGATCATCGACGGCAGCATCGAAAAGGCCTGCAACGTCCGCTAGGAGGGCTTGGCGAAACCCCGCCTGGCCGCTCCGTCTTCCTATACTTGCCCGCCCGGGCCGTTAGCTCAGTTGGTAGAGCAGGAGACTCTTAATCTCAAGGTCGCTGGTTCGAGCCCAGCACGGCCCATTCCTTTTTGCCAGGCGTGAGTGCCCTAGCCCAGACGCGAGCGAAGGTGCTCGCCAAGGGCTGTCAGTCGAGCGAACTCGTCTGACTCGGAGGCAAGCTGTGAGGGCTGCGGGCCCACTGGCGCTCGATACTTGTCCGGGGATTCGCCTTCTCGTGGTGCCGGCTCGTTCAGCTCGTCCAGCGTCAGTTGGGCTATGCGCATTCCCGGCGATAGCTGAATCGGCGCCTCTCCCTCGTTAACCAGCTCCAAGGTCAGGCAACCGCGAAAGCCGGGATGGACGAAGATCGCGGTCGCCACGAGCAGGCCGAGCCGGCCCCAGGACGACCGGCCGACGACGCAGGCCGAAATGTCGTCTGGCAATCCGAGGTACTCCAAGGTCGCCGCCAGGACGAACTGGCGAGGGTGCAGCCAAATCTGCCCGCCAACCGGGACGATGACCTTTTCCTGCATGTCGTCGAGCACGCTCTGGTCATCCGTGCTTGGCTCCAGCCCTGCGCGCTGGAAGCGTTGGAGCATCAGGAATTCCGTTCCCAGGCGCAGATCTACGGCCCCCCGGCCCAACTGCTCGTCCTCGTCCAGAAGAGGCGTAATCCAGAGGCGCCGATCTAAATCGTTCTCCGCCAAACGGCCGCGGATCTCTGGACGTCCGAGCGCGCTCATGACCGGGCCCAGCATGTTCGTAGAGGCCGGCCCCGCGTTTGCCGTCCTCCGGCCTCTTGAATCGGGGGCGGGTGCGGAGGGTGGCGATCTCCCGTTTGGCGCTGGCTAGGAGAAGCTCAACGTCGTCGGCCCCGCCGTCCACGCCGCCTCCTGCCCGGAATTCAGAACGGACTGGGTCGCCGCCAGCTGCTGACGGCTGAGAGCGTTGAAGAAGGCGGCCGGTTTACGCGGGTCCTCGGACTGATGCGTCTCGACAATCTGGTCCAGTTCCTCCGCGAGCTTCGCCAGCAGCGCCAACGCCGCGGCATCCTCGTCTTCGCCGACAGTCAGCTGCTCCGCAACGTCCAGTGCTCGCTCGACAAAAGCGATCGACCCGGCGGACATCGGCCCATCCGGTTGTTCCTCTTCTCTCGAAGCAGCCTCCAGGGCAGCGGCAGCTTCTTTCAGTAGGAGAAAGTCTTCGTCGCCGGTTGACTTCCCGCGAACGATTCGATCCAGAGCCAAGATCGCGTCATTGGCCCACATCCCGAGTGCCGCTGTCGAACTCAGTTGCTCCAGCCGCTGTAGATCTTGCATTGTCATGCGCCCCTTTGACTCTACTCGTCTACGATCGGCCTCATCGTCGTACACCGTACGTCGTACGGCGGACACACCAGAGCCATGGCTAAAGAACCGCCCCAAGTCAACATTCGCCTCTCCGAGATCGACAACGACGTCCTGGAAGCTGCGGCCTGGGTGAGGCGCTGTGGCAAGAAGGACTTGGTCAAGGAGGTTCTGTTGCCCGCGATCGCTCGCTATGCGAAGGAAGAAGCGGTGCAGGCAGCTATGAAAGCGCGGGAGATCGAGGATGCTGCCCATAAGGGCAAGGTGGCTCAGATCTCTTCCCACCGAGGCAAGGAAGACCCGAAGGGACAGGGCTGAAAGGCCCTATTCGCCGAGGCTGCCGGCGCCGCCCGAGAGGCCGCCGAGGGGATTCTGCAGGCGTTCTTTGCCCAGTTTCTTTTCTTCCCTGGCGACTTCTTTCTTCTGGGTCTCGAAGGCCTTGCCGCGCTGGCGGAATTCCGTCATCTGTTTGCCGATTTCTTTGGCTTCGGCTTTTGTCGGCGCCTTGCTTTCGGCTTCCTTGACGGCCCTGTCGCCGGCGGCGAAGTTGCCCGCGTAGTACTCGTAGATGGCGAGGGTGGTCAGCGAGTTGATCGTCGGCTGCGCTTCGGCGGCAATGCGTTGCGTCTTGGCCGCGCCCGCGACGTTTTCCACCGCTTCGGCGAAGGTCCTGGCGGATTCGGCGAGGCTGAAGTAGCTGCGCGAGACGAGCAGGGCAGCCGAGGCCTTGGGTTCCTTTGCCTGCTTCAGATACCTGTCCCAGGATTCGACTCCACGTTCGAGTTCTTGGCGCCCCTCCGGCGTGAAGGTGGTCAGACCGGTTTCCGAATCGACTTCGGTCAGGGCGTTTGCCGCAGCCATGCGGGCGCGGGTCAAGGAGAGCAGCAGGGCTTCGTTTTGGGGGTCCCGCCGCAGTTTCTGTTCGGTCCGTTCGGCCTGCTCTTGGAGAACCTCGGCGGCGTCGGTGCTACTGCCGTTGCCCGCCAGGTTGCCGAGGTTGAAGGGGCCGACGACGAGGAAGAGGCTGGCTCCCATCAGCAGCGCGAGGATCGCGTAGACGACCCTGACGACGTGCTTCCGCCGTCCCCGGATGTCGAACAGCATCCGTCGCTCGCCGCTTTCTGCCAACTCGAATCAGCGCTCCTGGGTTGAGGGCCTTGCCATTCCTCCCGACGCCTCCGGCGTACCAAAGGCGCGAGCGATCAAGATACTCAACTCGAACAGAACAAGCAGGGGAACCATCTCGATCAGCATCGAGATCGGGTCGATCCCGGGCAGGGCGGCGGCGACCACGGCGATGACCAGATAGGCGTAGCGACGGTTACCGGCGAGCTGCTCGACGCTGACGATGCCGAGCCGGGTGACCGCGAGGATCGCCAGCGGCAGCTGGAAGACGATGCCGCCCGCCAGCAGCGTGGTTGAGAAGAAGCTGTAGTAGTCGCGGGCGCGAACCTGCACGTTGAACTGGGTGTCGTTGAAGCCGAGCAGGAACTTCACCGCCGGCGGCATCACGACGAAGTAGGCGAAGGCGACGCCGGCGAGGAAGAGGATCGGGACGAAGATCAGGATCGGCAGGATCGTGCGGCGCTCGCGGTCGCTGAAAGCCGGCAGCACGTAGGCATAGAGCTGATAGAGCAGGATCGGCATCGAGAGGATCAGGGCGCCGTAGGTGGCGACCGTGAGCGTGGTCGTGAAGGCCTCGGTGACTCCGAAGGTGAGCAGCTTGTCGTGGTCGCCGGGCAACGGGCCCGAGGCGAATTCCAGCAGCAGGTGGTTCTGCCAAAAGCAGAGCGCCAGGGAGACCCCGAGCACGAGCAGGCAGATGACGATGCGGGTGCGCAGCTCGTCGAGGTGCTCGACCAGGGTGAGCTGGTCCTCGTGGGAGACCGGCCTCATCCGGGCCATAGCGGGACCCTAGCGGCGGTCGTGAGCGACGGTCTCGGCCTCGGCGCTTTTCTTGGCCTCGGCGCTCTGCTCAGGCTCGGGCTTGGGCGGCTCGATCGCCTCGGCGCGCTCCGGCTCGTGGTTGTCGCCGCTGACCGAGCCGCGGAACTCGCGGATGCCCCGCCCCAGCGACCGGCCCAGCTCCGGCAGCCGCTTCGGCCCGAAGACGACCAGGGCGATGATCAGGACGATCGCAAGCTCGAGAGGTCCGACGTTTGGCATCAACCCATGGTAACGGCCGCGATGGCCGACCGGATCACTTCTCGCCTCACATCTAATTGACCGCGCGGCCTACCCGATAATCGGGTTTTCTTGCCTCTTTACGGGATAGTGCGGATGGAGTGGCCGCTTCGCGGGTTCGATAGTGCAGGCATGAGAGACGCGAGCAGCAGTCAGACCCAAACCGCCGCCGGGCTCCACGTCTGCCCGCACTGCGACTCGGTGCTGGTGCAGCCGACCTGCTGGGAGCAGGCCGGCGATCGCGGCCACTGGCGTCTCTGGCGACGCTGCCCCGAGTGCGAATGGTCCAGCAGCGAGATCCACGCCGAAGCCGAGATCGATGCCTTCGACGAGGAGCTCGACCTCGGGACCCGGGCCTTGAGCGACGTGCTGAAGGCGCTCGAGCACGAGAACATGCAGTTCGTGGTCGACACGTTCAGCGCCGCGCTCGACGCCGACCTGATCACCGCCGACGACTTCCGCTAACCCGCTACGAGTAGCGCTGCACGACGCCGTCGGCGACGAGGCCGAGGAGCTGGCGCTGCTCGGCCTCGAAGGAGCCGGCGTCGAGCCGAGCCTTTGCCGTGGCGACCATCTCCAGCGCCCGCGAGCGCACCCGGTCGAGGGCGCCGGTCGCGGCGATGCGATCGCAGAGCTGCTCGGCGGTTGCCGGGTCGAGGCTGCGCAGGTCGACCTCGCGCAGGGACGGATCGATCGCGGCGGCGGCGATCAGCGGCAAGGTGACGGTGCCGTCGAGCAGATCGGTGCCGCGAGCCTTGCCGGTGCGCTCGACCGGCCCCGATACGTCCAGCACATCGTCGAGCAGCTGAAAGGCGAGGCCGATCCCAGAGCCAAATCCCGCCATCTCCTCCGCTCCCGGCCGGGGGTGGCGGGTGGAATGCCAGCCCATCGAACAGGCGCACTCGAACAGCGTCGCCGTCTTCAGCCGGCAGCGGTCCAGGTAGCGCTGCTCGGAGATGCCGGTGTCGTAGGCGTCGTGGCGCTGGCTGAGCTCTCCTTCCGCGAGCGCCACCGAGGCGGTTGCGAGCAGGGAGACGGCGCGGGTGTCGCCGTGGCCGCCGAGCAGGGCGAACGCGCGCGAGAAGAGCAGGTCGCCGACCGCGACCGCACGCTCTCGGCCCGAGCTGGCCGCCACCGTGGGGAGGCCGCGGCGCAGCGGCGCGTCGTCGAGGACATCGTCGTGAACCAGGGTCGCCATATGGACCAGCTCGATTGCCGCCGCCGATCGCACGGCCTCCTCGCCGCCGTCGGCGCCGGCGCAGAGCAGCACCAGCAGCGGCCGCAGGCGCTTGCCGCCGGCGGCAAGCGTGGCGGCGGCATCGGCGCCGAGCAGCTCGCCGTGGCCGGCGCTCTGCCCGCGCAGAAGGTCCTCGACCTCGCCCAGCCGCGCCGGCAGCCAGCGGCTCGATGCGTCGAGGACCGCCGTGACCGGCGGCGGTACGGCGGAGGGTCGGGTCACCCGGCGATGCCGCTGTGGATCGTGACGATCCCGCCGGCGAGAACCGTGTATCGGACCTGGCTCAGCCCGGCGGCATCCATTTTCTCCGCCAGCCCGTGCGGCGGCGGGAAGCTGTTGAGCGACTCGGTCAGGTAGGCGTAGGCCTCCGGGTCATCGGAGAGGCGGCCGAGGACCGGGGCCAAGCGGTCGAACCAGAGCGAGTAGAAAGTCGAGAAGGGCGGCCGGCGCGGCTTGGTGAACTCGAGCACGACCAGCCTGCCGCCGGGCCGAAGCACGCGGTTCAGCTCGCGCAGGCCGCGCTCGCGGTCGGCGAAGTTGCGCACGCCGAAGCCGACCGTCGCGATGTCGAAGCGGTCGGCGTCATACGGCAGGTTGAGCGCGTCGGCCCACTCGAAGCGAACGCCGGCGGCAGCGCGAGCCTCGGCCTTGTCCCGGGCCAGGTCGAGCATCGGCTCGGAGAAGTCGCAGCCGACGACGTGGCCGCCCGGAGCGACCCGCCCGGCGAGCTCGAAGGTGAGATCGCCGGTGCCGCAGCAGACGTCGAGGATCGCGTCGCCAGGGGCGGGAGCCGCGATGTCGGCGGCGCGCTCGCGCCAGCGGTGGTGAAGGCCGGCGCTCATCAGCGAGTTGAGCAGGTCGTAGCGCCCCGCGACGCGATCGAACATGCGGTTGACCTGCTCCGCGAACTGGGCGGAGTCCCGTGAGGGCTTAGTCGAGCGAGGAGAGGAAATCGGCGAGCTCGTTGAGCTTCTTCGGCGGCAAGTCGCGGAAAGAGGGCATGATACCGGGGCCGATCTCGATCGAGCGGATGATCGCGGCGCGGGGGATGCGTTGAGCGATGTGGGTCAGTTCCGGCCCCGGGCCGTTGTTGCCGTTCTCGCCGAGCTTGTGGCAGGCGAGGCAGCCGGAGCCGGCGACGACCTCCTTGCCCGCCTCGTACTGGGGCGCGACCTCCATGTCGATCTCGGTCGGCGAGCCGCCGGTGGCGCCGAGGAAGCTGAGGTAGGCCATCGCGACGATCGTCAGGATGCCGGCGGTCGTCGCGATCGGGCGGCGGATCGGGTTGCGCTCCGGGCCGCGGTCATAGAACGGCAGGAGCAGCAGCAGGACCATGCAGATGGTCGGGATCCCGATCGTCGCGATCGGGACCAACTCCGGCGGTTTGATGACGCGCAGGACCTCGAAGAGGAAGAAGAAGTACCACTCCGGCCGCGGCACGTAGGTGGTCGAGGTGGGATCCGCCTTGGGGCCCTGCTCGGCGCCGAAGAGAACGGCCATCAGGATGATCACGCCGACGACCAGCACCATCATCGCCGAGTCCTTCAGCACCGCGTAGGGGAAGAAGGGCTTGCCCTTCTTCTTCAGCAGCTCGTATTCCTCGAGATATGCCTGCTTGTCGGCCGGCTTCATGGGTGACCCCCGTTGGCGCCGTTGGCGCCGGCGTCGAGCTGGGAGACCGGTGCCGCGACCTTGGGCTTGTCCGCCTTCAGCCAGGGCGGCGCGGTCGTGCCGAGCTTGACGACGAGGTAGAGGTGGGCGCCGATCAGGGCGATGATCGCACCGGGGACGAGCAGCATGTGGATCGCGTAGAAGCGCGAGAGCGTCGTCGCCCCCAGCTCGGGCCCGGCGCGCAGGAAGTCGCTCAGGTAGGGGCCGACCACGGGGCCGGTGCCGTTGATGTTGATGCCGACGACAGAGGCCCAGAAGGAACGCTGGTCGAAGGGCAGCAGGTAGCCGGTGAAGGCCATCGTCATCGTCAGGATCAGCAGCACCACGCCGATCACCCAGTTGAGCTCGCGCGGGTACTTGTAGGCGCCGAAGAAGAAGGTGCG
>JBIOVV010000002.1:0-13914 GCA_044867925.1 Solirubrobacterales bacterium
CCCCCCCCCCCCCCCCCCCCACGCCCAGAGATCGCGAGCGCATCGGCGGGCAGCAAAGGCCGAAAACGTGCCGACGCAAAGCGAGGCTTCCGTGACGGAAACCCCGGCTCCGGCCAGCGCCCCGCCACCCGTGGCAGCGACAACGGAACCGGCGCCTCCGCCTACCAGCTCCCCACCACCTTCAACCAGCACCAATTCCGCAGGGGAAGAGTTCGGATTTGAGCACTAACGGGAATGACGAAGCAAGAACGAGGAGTTGAGATGACAGCGAGGTCAACTACCAGCAGATCCCGGCGGGCCGCCCTGGTCGGCTTTCTCCTCTACATGGTTCTGGGTGCGGCCCCGAGCGTCGCGAGCGCGAGCGGGCCGTCGCAATTCGTCGTCGAGCTTTGCGACCCCGCGATCCCCGGCGGTAACGCACCGGGTGCCGTCTTCGCCGGCAATACGAACTTCGTCACCCCCTACAACAACTGCGGGCAGCCAGGCGGGTCACTGGGCATCTATGCGTTCCGTGAATTCGGAAAGGACCAAGGTCCTGTGAACGGGTGGACGCTGCCGGTGTCCGCGACGCCGGGTGGAGGCATCGAAGCACTCACGGTGTCAGCAAGCGCCTGTGGCGGGAACCAGTTCTCCGAATTTTACGTCATGCAACCCGGCTGGCCGCCGAACTGCGTCGGCGAAACGCGTGAAACGTTCAGGTTCAAACCGGCGCTCCCCTCAGCCGTCGTGCCCATCGTTTTGAACTGCAACGGGTTCTGCCCAGCCGGAAGCCAGGTATACGCGCGATACATCGCCGTGAAAGAGGTAGACCCGATGGCTCCGCAGGTAGTGGCCGTTGGAGGCTCGCTGGTGAGCGGCGAAGTGGCGCGCGGCCGTCAGAGCGTCAGCGCCGAAGCAACCGACCAGGGCGGCGGCGTCAGCAATCTCGAACTGCTTGTCAACGGACAGCAGGCAACCACCTTCCAGCCGCATTGCGAAGTCGCGCAGGCGACTAATCCCAACATCATTGGGACGGTGGCCGCCTCCCCTACCCCCTGCCCCAAGACAGCGAAAGCGAGCTGGTCGGTGGACACGGCGTCTAGCCCATTCCAGCAGGGCACGAACTCGGTTCAGGTCTGTGTCAGCGACTTCTCCTCGTTCACCACCGTCAACAAAGCCTGCTCGGCCCCGCTGGCGGTGAGCGTGAACAACTCCTGCACGGAATCGGCGGTGGCGGGCGGGGCAAACCTCACCGCCAGCTTCGCCCGCTCTCACGACGAAGAGGTGACGGTTCCCTACAACCACGGCGCGAACATCGTTGGGGGGCTGATGGATGCCAGCGGGAACCCGGTGCGCGGAGCGACGATATGCGTCCAGGGGCAGACTCTGGGCGTCCATCGCGAAACGGTGCCGATCGCCGTTGAGACAACCGATGCCCACGGACACTTCACCTACAGACTTCGGCCCGGACCGGGCCGACGGGTCAAGGTCGGCTACCGCCATGACTCCTTCCAGGTCAATCGGCTTCTGCGCTTTCAGGCCCACGCGAAGCCGACGATCCGCCTCAGCCCATCCGTGGTCGGCGCCGGCGGAACCGTGCACATCTCTGGAAAGATCCCGGGTCCCAAAGCCGGGGGTCGGACCGTCGCGATAAAGGCGAGGGCTCCACATTCGACACGTCGGTATCCCGCCGGGGAAGCAACAACCAACCGACATGGCGTCTATCACTTCAGCTATCGCTTCGACAACACAGGGGCTACTACGGTCTATGGATTCGAAGCTGAGACCAGCAAGCAAAGTGGCTACTCATGGGCGCCAGGTCACAGTAAAGCTGCATTCGTGAAGGTCGTAGTCGGGTAGCTCTGAGAGCTACCCGACCCGGCAGCGCTACTTGAGGCAATAGGCGGTGAGCTGAGCTTCCGCACTTCCGCCCGAGTTGCTTGCAAAGGCCCCCTTAAAGCCGTTAGTGGAGGGGTTGAGGATGGGAAGCGCTTCCAAGAAGCTGACTTGTCGGTTGCCCAGATTGGTGAAATTGAAGCCGCCTTGTATCAGGCGTTCTCCCGTCCCACAGATTGCCACCCCAGTGCTTGAGGCAGTCCAGTCAGGATTCGCGGCGATTTCGTCTTGGTCTTTGATGGTCGCCGTATGGACGGTCTCATCGCCGAGCGCCGCGCCGTAGACCGATTTCGGTGCGAGCGCCGTGGACGTGACCGAATCCTCGGCCAGGGCCGACGCGTTGACCGATGATCGAGCGAGGGCATTGGCCGTAACCGCGCCCTTTGCCAATGCTCCGGCGTTGACTGCTCCGGCCTTGATCTTGCGGGCGGTCACGGCTCCCTTCGCAAGAGCCTTCGGGTGTACCGCTCCATGCGCGAGAGTCTTCGCGGTGACCGCGCCGGGGGCTATGTCGCCCTTCTTGACGAAGGCGTGACGCGCCGCGTCAGCGTTGCCCGAGACGACAACGACAAATGCCGCGAACGAGAAGACAAGAGCGAGAGCGCTCATGACGGTCGCCGGACTCGGATGCCTTAGCTCGGACGTGTGCATTGCAGTCTCCTTGGTAGACCCAGGCCGATCCTGATTGGGATGGCCTGAGATTTTAGGTCGTGGGTTGCCTGCGATCCAGCCTCCGATCCATCTCATCGCTGAACCCGCCTCAGTCGAGATGGTCGGCGAGGAAGACGGCGATGTGCTCGAACTCCCCGTTGAGTATTGGCATCGCCTCTGGATAGCGGGCCGCGGCGGTACTTAGCTCTCGCGGGCTGAACACCCTAGATTCGTATGCTCTGACCCTCTCCTCGAAGGTCATCTGGGAAAGGAGATAGGGCACATCGCGATGCGCTATCGCGGCTTCGGCCGAGGTGGGGATCTGGGAGTCGTTGTCAACGCGACCCCTTTGGTGAACCGCTTGCTGGCTCATCTGAGCCTCCTTGGGTTTTGGTCCCGCCTCGTGCGGGAGCCGGTGCCGCCCCGCCCCACGCCGAAGGCGTGGGAAAATCAAGGGGCAGGCCGGCTGCCGTGACGGGCGCAATGCCGAACGTGCCGTTGCCCGACTAAGCCGCCCTGCAGGGAGCTGCGGAATCGGTGCCGGCGAGACGTGAGAGGCAGGGGCACTCATACCTACATGTCCATTGGCGGGCTGCTACTGCGCCACTTCTTGCCGGAGCGCTCGCGTGGCCTCAGCGGATGATCGTGGGGCGCTCGCGGGTCACCGCCCGCCCGGACTCATGTTGAAGCGCCTGTTGAAGGCGTCGAAGCTGACCAAACGCCTGCTCATGCTCCTGCCTGCGAACCGGATCGCGAGGAACGTCGCCCAGCGGCTCGCCAGTCCTTGATGTAAGGCGGCGGCGTTGCCGGACGCCGTAGATCAACTCGATTCCCTCGTTCCACAGGTCAGCCATCTTGGGATCGGCGGGCCGCGGGCCAAGTGCCTCCACGATCATCTTGGAAGGCCGGATCCTCTCTTTCCCAATTTGACGGCGGCGTTCATGCAGTAGCCGGTCCTCGATCAGTGCCAGCTCAGCCCTCTCGACGCCGGTCAAGCCGGACGGCCTGCGGGCCTCTGCCCGAACTTTGATTGCGATGCCCTCACGCTCGGCCTCAAGCGTGTGTACCTGGTCAAGAGTCAGACGCTTGACGCTCTGGAGTCGCGCAAGCTCTCCCTCGCGTTCCGGGCCTTCGGGGAGCCGGGTTCGCTTTTCCGCGAGATCATTCAGGCGGGCGTGGGCTTCGGCGATCCGCTTGTCCAGCAAGTCAAGTCGCCCCTTTGCGGGGGAGCGCTGCTCACCGGCGTCGAGCCGTTTCATCAGCTGCTCTCGCCGCGCGGAAAGCTCGAGCTCGCCTAGACCCTCGATCCGCTTCCGCGCCGCGATCTCGCTCGCGGCGAACTCACTGGCGACCCTCTCCGCGCCGAGGCGAATGTCGTGGGCGGCATCGGGGACCTCCCGCTTGGCCGGTCCCAGGTCGGGATCGAGCCAGGCGCTCGCGGCTACACCGTAGACAGTGGTCTCCCCCCGAGCGCGGGAGACAGCAACCGTGAAATCCTCGCTGGCGATTCCAGAGTCGAGGAGGGCTCCGGCCGATTCGACGGTCCTCGATTGCATCGCGTACGTGGTCATCGCATTCGCGTGCTGGATCGAGGGCTCCCCGCTATCGGTGCGCTTCTGCAAGTAGCCGGGGCCAACGATGACGGTCCGCTCGGCACCGCCGATCCGGTGCAAGAGAAGGCATTGCTCGCTGATGTCGACGCCTGTCACCTTCCACCGCTCCCGGTTGGAGACGTCGGGGGTGTTCACCCGGGTTATCACCCGATCCCCGACCGCGAAGTGCTGGCCGCCGACCTCGACGCTTGCCTCCCCGAGGAAACCGTTCTCGGCAAGGAGCTTTCGCGCACCTTCGTTCAGGTCGGCAACGTCGCGACGGCGCCTAGCGATCATCACGGCGTCCTCGCCGGCGGCAAAGCGCTGATACCAGTCGAGGACCATCGCGCCCTTCACCTCGTCCAGGGTGTCGCCGATGATGAGGCGGTCCTGTGCGCGAAAGAGGTCGAGCGCGTCTGAGCCGCGGCCTTCATGTGCCAGTTCGACAATGCGCCGGTCGACCGGATTTTGCTGTCGTCGGATTTCGGTGAGGACGATCGTCTCGACCTCATTCGTCAGGTGACCGTAGACGCCGCCGGGACCGACGGCGCCGATCTGCCGGGGGTCGCCAACACATACGAGCTTGCCTTCGCAGCGCTCGACGTACTCAATGACTGCGGCGTACTGGGGAGTCGGGGTCAGCGTCGACTCGTCCATGACGACGACCGTTCCGCGAGGAAGTGCTTCCTTGCCCTTCGCGACTCTCTCCTCGCAGCGAATCAGGAACGCCGTAACGGAGATCGAGGGAATGCCGGCCTGGTCCTGTAGCTCGCCGGAAGCGCTGCGAGGAGTGGCGATGCCGCCGACAAAGATCGCGCTCTCCGCCCAGACCTCCCGTGCTGTTTTGAGGGCGGTCGTCTTTCCCGATCCGGGGAGAGCGGCCACGGTGACGATCCGCTCACCGCCGGTGGTCAGGCGCCGAACCATCTGCACCTGCTCGTCGCCCAGGTAGCGGTGGCGGGCAAGCACCGCGGCCAGCACTGACTCTTCAACGACGGCAACCCCGGCCGTCTCTCCCTCGCGAGCGCTCTTGAGAATCTTCTGCTCCATCTGCCATAGGCGAGGGGTCGTGAAATAGCTGGTGCCGAGCAGACCCTCGCCGTGATGGATCTCGACAACGCGGTCACTTGCCAAGAGCGAGTCGATAGCGGCCTCGAGCTGGCGAGCGTCGCTGCCTTCCCTCATTCGATTGGCGAGCGCACAAAGAAGATCGCGGCGAGAGAAATGGGAATGGGTTGCCTCGAGGTCTCCTAGCGCACCGTCGATATCCGAGTCGGCCAAGGCTCTCGGTTCGCGCCTCTTGCCCCTGCTCAACCTCTGGTCGATCGAGGCTTCGGTGAATTCAAACTCGTCCGCCCGTGCCCGCCAGTCGGCGCGCTGGGCATCCGGGTCAACCCCGTAGTCCTTGGCGTCGCGGGTTCGATAGGCCGCCACTTCGGCGGCCGCGGCAGAGCTGGTCCCCCGCTCGGCCATCTCCGCGACGATCTCCCCCCGTCGCTGGCTGAAGTGCTCGATGAGATCGCGCGCGAAGCCGGCGAGATCGGCATACCCGTTGACGACGTGCTGCCACTCCAATCCGAGCTCCCGGGTGATGAAGGCCCGGAGGGCAGCCTGGTAGATGTGACCGGCTGTCTTCGCCTCGATGAGCAGCGGCGTCCGTCCCTTCGGGCTGGCGAGACTGAGCCACCGGCCATCTGAGGCAGCGCGGGTCATGTTGGCGGTGACCAGATGGCTGTGAAGCGCCATGTCGCCGGCTCGCGAGGAGCGGTGCAGAAAGCTCATCGAGACAAAGCCCTCGCCGGGCTCGATTTCGCTGCCTCCATGCCCTCGACGCACAAAGCAGGCATGGCGTTCGAGATAGCCAAGGGCCTCGCCGATCGCGTAGTCGTGGGCCACGAGGATCGTTGCCTGAACATCTTTGGAGCCAATTGCCCAAAGCAGCGAGACCGACTTCGGCGCGCTGAAACGAATGTCGTAGCCGAGAATCGGCTCGACCTTTCGCTTCACGCCGGAGGCATCGACGTAGGTCCGCGGCTCCGGCCTTTTGACCAAGACCTTGCCGGTCTTGGGGTGCTTGCCCGCGAGGATCGCGGTGTATTCGGCTCGGTCGACCTCGCCTGAGAGGCCAAGGTCTTTCGCCAAGTCGCCCATCCATTGCCCAGGTGCCTCGCCGGGCTTCGTGTAGTAGTCGTCGCCGCCTTCGGCGACGGCTTCGATCCAGTAGTTGGCGTTTCCCTTGCCGATCTTCGTCACTCCGACCATCACCCCCGTTGTCCAAATGGAGGCTCGGTTTGCGCCACCAACACCGGACGGTGCATAGTGTGTCGGGCTGTAGGGCTGTGGTCTTGAGGGAGGGTCTAGAGCTGCCTCTGGGCAGCTCTCTAGGGCCTCTGGATCTGCATAGCTGATGACTCTGCGTGCCTATCTGACTGTCGGTCGTGGAGATAGGTAGCTCTGTCGAGAGTGATGCTGACTGGCTATGCAGATGCTCGTGGGCGGTGATTTGCTCGCCGCCAGGCGACAAAAGCGACGCCCCCGGCAGGGCCGAGAGGGCTGAGATCAGCCAGCGCCTAACGGGCGCTGTGGAAATCGCCGTCGCAGGCGGACCAGACGCCGCGCCCAGCGCGGCGGGCTTGTTTCTGGGCGCGCTCGAAGCGCGCGAGGCCGTCGAAGCGCTGGCCCTCGAAGCGGTAGACCTCGGCCCAGCCGCGACGAAGCTGAGCAAGTTCGAGCTGGCGGCCGCCGATGAAGGCGTGTGCGAGAAGACGGCCGTAGCGGTCTTCGGCGTCAGCCACTGAATCGCTGCGGAGGACGACGCTCGCACCTTCCTTGGCGAGGGCGCGCATGGATGCTGCGGCCGCCTTGGCTCCGCACTCGACCGGCGCACCGGGCTTCACGTCCTCGGGGGTGTCGATGCCGACGAGCCGAACGTAGGCGAGTTCGCCTGATGGGAGTTCGACTCGCAGGGTGTCGCCGTCAACGGCGTAGGCGATGACGGCGACACGTTCGGCTTGGTGGCCACCGTCGTTCGTGGCGCCGGCGGTCCCGCAGCCACAGCAAGCAGCCAAGGCCAAACAGATGACGGCGAGGACGGGCTTCATCGCTCGATCTTGACGGCTTCGCGGGGTCGAAGCCGTCAATGAGCTAGGCCGCAACAAGGGAGCCTCGCAACTTGGCGCGCACGTCCATCAAGACCAGGCCGAGGAGATTGCGGCCGCTGTAGCCGCCGTTTCGATCGCGCCCGCCCCAGATGAAATCCGAAGGGCTGTTCTCCACAAGCGCTCTCTCCCCGGTGGCGAGGAGTGTCCGATGGAACGGCTGGCGCTTGAACTTCGCCAGGCAAGCGAAGCCCATCACCAAGAACTTGACCTCCTCCCAGTCGGGCCGAAGCTCGATCCTCCGGCCGCCCTCTCCCCTGCGACCTCCGCGTCGCTTCGCGCTGACCGCAGTGGGCGCTTCCATGATCCAGAGGAAATCCTCGAGCGAGGTCGCCTTGCAGGCTTGGAAGTAGTGCTCGACGTCGGGAACCGCCACCAGGGCGGGCGTCCTTGGATGCCCGTACCAGCCTCCCGGCAAGGCCAAACCCGGAGTCTGAGCGAAGTTCGAGAACTCGCCGCCGTAGAAGTAGAGGGTGTCGGCAGCGTCCCAAGGACCGGAACGCTGATAGGCGGGGCGCGCGCTCATCGCGCGCCCGCCTTTTCCACCGCGCGCTCCTTCAGCGCCACATCATCGGCCTGGATCGCCGTCTCGATGTACTCGACACCTCGTCTCCTGCGGAGCCTTTGAAGCTCCATCCCCGGAACCCGGACCAGATCGCCCAGCCCTAGGTTCGCCTTGACCCTCACCGGCAGGTCTTCGCTCGGCTCCAGTGTCGAGTCACCCTTGACGTAGATCGTCTTCTTCAACGGCCGGCTCGCCGGACCCGCGTCGGTGACCACCGTGAACCGGCACACCGCCACTCCCTCCGTCGTTCGAGACAGCTCCGGCGCTACCGTGATCCGGCCTCGGACCACCGATCGAACTCCCGTTAGCTGCTGGCTCATCTGATCGCTCCTCTCGGATCGCCCCTCGGGGCTTCTTGCTTACTTGCGTCAGCCGAAAAAGCCCCGGTTAGGCGAACCGCGCACCGGAGCGAAGCGGAGGGGAAGGGGCGAAGCCCCTTGCGCGGGGCGGTGCCGGGGCTAGGCTGAAAAGCAAGTGAGTAAGAAGCTGCGAGCGCTGAGCTCATGCAGAGACATTCCGCAGACGATTTGTCGCTACGGTGAGGATGTAGAAGGGCACATGGCAGACCTCCCGTCACTGTGTGCCCGAACTCCAAACAAGTCAGCTGATGTACACGAAAAAGGCCCGGCGCTTTCGCGCCGGGCCTTTTCGATTCGATGTGGACTTAGAACGGGATGTCGTCATCCCCGCCGGCTCCGGCGCTCGCTGCCACCGGCTCGGGGGAATCGCTGGGGCTCTCGTCATCTCCCGCCTCCCCTTTGTCCTTGCCTTTGCCGCTCGGCAGGTAGGTCACCTTCTGAGCGATGATCTCGACCCGCTGGCGCTTGCCCTCATCGCCTTCCCACTCCTGCCAGTCCAGCCGGCCCTCCACCAGGACCAGGCGACCCTTACGCAGGTACTTGGCCGCGTTCTCGCCGCTCGTTCCCCAGACCGTGACGTCGAAGAAGTTCGGCTTGTCCTCCCACTCGCCGGTCTGACCGTGCTTGCGCCGACCGTTGACGGCGACTCGGAGCTTGGCGACCGACGTTCCGCCGGGAGTAGCGCGCAGCTCGGGATCGCGGGTGAGATTGCCGGTGCAGACATAGTGA
Source organism: Solirubrobacterales bacterium (assembly GCA_044867925.1). GTDB lineage: Bacteria > Actinomycetota > Thermoleophilia > Solirubrobacterales > 70-9 > VRUE01. The sequence goes on from JBIOVV010000002.1 coordinate 8,930, forward strand.
TTGACGTTCTCCACTTCGGGCCTCCTTTAGAGGTGGTTCGTTTGACGAACCCAGGTAGGGCGCGCGACCGAACGTGCGGAACCGAGCCGAAGGCGAGGGGAACCCCCGTAGGGGGTTGAAGCGCGGGCGGCGGGTGCCAGCCTGGGGTGAGGAAATCGGACTGCCTCTCTGGAGGCGCGCTTTGAGAACTACGCAGCTGCAAGAGCCGGAACAGCTTCCCGACCCTCATCGTCCTCCTGCGGTTGCTCGACCTCGAGCAGCGCGTCCTCGATCCGCCTGGCCAGCCGGTCGATCAGTTCGCCGTAACGCCCGACCTCATCGCTTTTGCTCCAGCCCGTCATGTAGGGGATCGAAGAACCGGAGGTGTCAAGACCAAGTGAGGCGCAGACGGTGAAGGCAACGCACTCGACCACGACCTCCTCCTGCGCGCGAGTCAGCTTCGGATCGTCCTCCTGGCGATCGACCACCACGAAGGCGTGGGCAAGCTCGTGGATCCCTGCCGCGACCTGGGAGTTGGGCGAGAAGTCCTCCCCGACCTCTTCGACGGCGATCCATTTCTCACCCCGGTGGCACAGGCCCTCTGCACGACCGTCGATCGCCTCGACCCTGAAGGCGTAGCCGATAGAGCCGGCCAGTCGGCTCAGCGGGTCGAGGAGATGAGCAAGGCCGTCGCCGGTGATCGGCTGGGAGGCTGGCGGCTCCAGATCGGCAGGCCCGCCGGGGAACTCGGGTAGCGGATCGACCTGAGATCGGTCGAAGACCGCGACCAGGCGAAAGAAAGTGCGTGGCCTGTTGTGAGGATCGCCGCCTTCTTCTTTCCACTGCTTGATCTTCTTCTTGGAGGGTGGGCACGGCGCCCAGATGCGAATTCCGCGCTCTCCCTTGCGAACCGCATAGCCGAGCTCGAGCCAGCGGCGAAAGCCGGTGACGTAGCTCGCTTCGGGGCACTGCAAGGCGATCAGCAGCTGGTTCCAGAAGCTGTAGCGATGAAACCTGCGCCTGACGGAGAGCCAGCGCTGCCAGCCCTCGCTTGAGCGCAGCTCCTCGATCGCCTTCGCAGCAAGCTCGCGCTCGGCAGCGCGCTTTCAGCGCGCTCCTCCTCGCTGAGCGCGCGTCGGTGGGAACCTCGTCTCTTGGTCATCTGGACCTCCAGGTGTCGGCCCGCTCCCGTTGGCGGGCTCTGCCTCCCGACGCACGGCGAAGCCGTGCCACAATCGGGAGGCAGCCCGCCCGGTCGCTTCTTAGAGCGGCCGCGGCCCGAAACTGTTCGACTCGGCTCGCCAGCCGTTCAGGCGACCTTCTCGATTGATGGTCGGCGCCGGGGTGTCGAGTGCCCCACGGTGATCACCTCGAGGAGGTGTGCCATTCAGCCCGTATCTGGACCTCGGGTCGGGGACGCTTTTTGCGTTTGTTGCGCCGCACGGCGCACTCCTCTCCGTCTTCGCAGCGCCAATGCCAGTAGCGCCGTGCGCCACGGAAGCCCCCACCGTGGGACTTGTCTTCGGTCTCGTGACCGCAGACGATGCACTCGCCGCTCGTCTTCCTTGGCCTCATCGCCGCCCTCGCCTGGCGAACTCGCGCATCCGCTCGAAGCTCTCATTGAGGCCCGGAGGGCCGCCGGGCACGACGCCCAGGTCTCGTAGATGAGCCTCGGCCCTCCGGCGCGCGTCCAACCGGTCATCGGCGACGACGAAGACAGTCGATGAGCCGGTGCTGTACTCCCACCATTGCTCGCTTGGGGCGAGGACCGGCTTCATGGCGCGGCCGCGCTCCCGCCCAGTTCACCCATCACCCGGCGGAACGAAAGTGGGCTCAACTCCCGCAGGTCCTCGCAACACGAGGAGAACGCCCTGCCGCAAACCTCGTTCTCGCCCCGGCGGAAGTGAAGCTCGCGAACCTGATCCATCAGGACCGCCACCTCGCGGTCGTGACCGGAGGTCAACATTGTCGCGCTGGCGCCGTAGCCGCCGATCTCATCCGCTCGGATCGCAGCCGCGTCTCCTCGCCCCATAGCGAAGTCTTCGCGCAACTGGTCTCTCTCGAGGCGACGCTCGGCCTTGCTGCTCGGCGAGATCGCCAAGAGGCGCTTGATTTCCGCCGATGCCTGACCGAATGTCTTCGGCCAGGTGAAGGACGTGCCGGTCTTTATCGCCAGGTCTTCCAGGTATTTGATCTGTCTAGGGGACGGCTCTTTGATGTGTAGCTGTGAGTTGGTCATGGCCCAGCCAGAGCGGGCCGGAGGAGACCGGCGAAGCCGGTCGGGGGAGATCTGCTAGGCGTGCGGGCCAGGACCAACTCACAGCGAGAGGGAACCCGCCGGCGCAGGCTCCCTCCCATATCGCATCGCTACGAACTGCTCAGGAGGCCGTGGGGCTCGTACCTTCCTCCGAGGACTCGCCGCCTGACATGGCCTCAAGGACATCCCTTGCCTCGCGGACCAGTTGCGCGCCTCCGGCCAGCAGGTCGTTGACTCCGGCCGAGTTCCGTGAGGTGACGGGTCCGGGCACCGCGCCCAGCCCGCGGCCGAAGTCAGCCGCGAAATCCGCAGTGACCAGGGAGCCGGAGCGTTTCGCCGCCTCGACCACGACGGTCATCCCCGAAATCCCGGCGATGATGCGGTTGCGCGCAGGAAACGTCCACCGCCAAGCCCCGGCGCCGGGTGGCAGCTCGGAGATCACCAAACCAGACTCCGCGATTCGCCGCCAGAGCGAGCGGTGTGAGGCCGGATAGGCGAGATCGGGACCGCAGCCCAAGACGGCCACGGTCCTGCCTCCTTCGATCGCCCCCCTGTGGGCACAGGCGTCGATGCCGAAGGCCATTCCACTGATGACCGTCGTTCCGGCTGCAGCCAGTCCGTGCCCGAGCGCCCGGGCCACCTCGCGGCCATAGCTCGTCCCTCGCCGCGAGCCAACGATCGACACGCTCTCCGCCCATGCGATGTCGGTGAGAAGAGCGGAGTCGCCACGAGCGATCAGGGCCCAAGGCGCGGCGCCGATCTCGCGAAGCGTCGCGGGGTAGCGCTCGTCGTGACGACAGACCGCCCAGCACTGCGCGGCACTGAGCTTGTCGGCAAAGTGCTCAGTCCCCATCGCCTCTACCTGGGCAAGCATCGACTGAGCATGTTTCGGAGCAACGGCGGCTGCCAAGTCCTCATTACTCAAGCCCAACAGCGCGAAGCGGTCGGGTCCTCTGGAGCTGAGCTGCATCCGCTCGATGTAAGGGGCGGCGAGGCTTAGGAGCCAGGAGCGGCGCAGGCAGTCAGGGCAGGCTGTGGGGGTTGGTCATCTCTCCTCCAATCAGTTCTGCCCACCCTCGATGGGCGGGCAACGCCCCTCGCCCGCACGGCGAAGCCGTGCCAGGATCGAGGGGCGAACCCGCTCATCGGGAGGTGTCCTTTCACCCCCTTTCAGCGGCGGAGTGTCTTACTTCTTGCTGATGCGCCGACGGCGCGGCCGTGCCGCCTTGATATCCGGGGAGAGGAGCTTTTCGGCCTCGCGGTTCCCCAAGAACCAATGGATCCGCTTGGACTGCGGCAGCTGCTCTTGGTCAACCGCCTTCGCCGCAGCGATCGCCTCGGCCATTACCTCGCCTACCTGGGCTTCGGTAGAAGCCTCCTTGATCCGGCGGCGCAGCTCCTCCTCGCACTGCTCGGCGTCAGCCCAGATGACTTTCTTGCGCTCCTTGCCCGACTTCAGCTCTTTGACTTCGACGTCTCGGAGCCCCGGCAGAGTGATACGCAGGCCCGCGCCGGCAAGCTGGGGATTGTCGTCGATGAAAAGCAGCGCGAGCGCCTTGTACCGGGCGAGGCCCAACTGCTTGCGGCGCGCGCCTGTGCGGGCCTTCAGCAGTTTGCCGGCCACTTCCTCATTGCCGATCTCGGCGATTTCTTTCCGCGCCTTCGCTTCCTCGCGCCTGGTCGCGCGCTCGTCTTTCTCGGACTCGCCGAGTTCATTGCGGCGCCCCTTCCAGGCTTCCTCTTCCTCAGCCTTCTTCTTGGCCGCCTCCTCGAGCTGCACGAGGCCGCGGTCGAAGAGGTCGGCGGCGACAGCGACGTCGGTGATGAACGCCGTGGTCGAAGCCATGCCGCGACTCTCGGTGCGGTGCTCGACCAGGCAGCCCAGCGCCCGCGCCGCGTCGATCTCGGCGTCACCGAACCGGATGCCGGGATCGTCGGACTTGTAGGAGCTGACCGCGTGGAGGCGTTCGGTCAGCTCGCGGCGCTTCTTGCCTTTCGCGATGACGCTGACCGAAACCCTGCGGACAGAGATCATGGTCGGCTTGTCGTTGAAGTGGGCCTCGGCCGTGGCGGCGAAGTTGTCGCCAAAGCGGTCGACGAAGTAGCGGCCCTTGTCGCCCTGGCGCTTGGCCAGCTCGCAGACGCATTCCGCGACGCGCGGCGAGACCAGGGCGATGTCGCGCAGCAGGCGCTCACCCTCGATCGGCACGAACCCCTCGGCGATGTAGCGCTGTACGCCTTTGGGGAGGCTTAGCAAGCGCAGGCGTTCGCTCACCCAAGGAACCGACTTACCGACCTTCTCAGCGATGGCCTTGTTGGTTTCGAGGTTGAGCTCCCCTGCCAGCGCCTTCAAGCCAAGCCCGGCGTCGATCGGGTCCAGTTCCTCGCGGTGGATGTTCTCGACCAGGGAGCTGAGGTGCGCATTGCCTTCGCTGACGACGATGGGCACCTTCTCCAGGCCAGCCTGCTTTGCTGCGGCGAAGCGGCGATGCCCGGCAACGAGGATGAACCGCCCGTTGTCAGTGGGACGAACCGATAGGGGCTGCACAACCCCGGCGGTGCCAAGGCTTGCCGCGAGGCCGTCGAGCTCTTTCGCGTCCATACGCGTCCGGGCGTTGAAGCCCTCCTCGACGTCGATCTTGGAGAGCGGGACACAGGGTGTAACTAGGTCGCTCATTTTTGAGCACTCCTTTGTCCTTAGCTCCCGCCCGTTGCGGGAGCCGGTGCCCCGGAGCCGCACGCGAAGCGT
>JBIOVV010000003.1:0-10332 GCA_044867925.1 Solirubrobacterales bacterium
GAGTAGGCGTCCCAGCGCCGGTTGCCGCTGCGCAGGTGCATCACCGCGAAAACGCCGCCGACGACGAAGCCGACCAGCGCCACGATCGCCAGCGGCACGTGCAGATAGAAGATCTTCTGGATGAAGCCCTGGTCGGCGTCGAGCGGGGCGTAGAAGAAGACCAGCGAGAAGGAGGCGAGGATCGCGACGACGGTCGCGATCGAGAGGGGTCTGAGTCCTTTGCCGTACATGCCAAGTTTGCGCGCTGGGAGGCGGTTCGCCCGCTAGTCCTCCAGGAGGAAGTCGAAGACGGCATAGCCGACCAGGAGGAAGATCAGATCGTATAGGGAGAGCACCGCCAGCCAGGCGCCGAAGCGGTGGTAACCGGGCCCGCCCGCCGCCAGCAGCGGCTCGCTGGCGCCTGTTGCGGCGATCATCAGCGGCACGACGAGGGGCAGCAGCACGAGCGGGCCGAGCAGGTCGCGAGCACGTGAGTGGACCGCCATCGAGGAGATCAGCGTGCCGGTGGCGGCGAGACCGAGGTCGGCCAGCAGCAGCACGGCGAGCAGCGGGCCGAGCGCCGCCGCCGAGCCGAGGAAGAAGAGGGCGAAGATCGGCACGACGACCAGCTCCAGCACGAGCAGGTAGAGGAAGAGCGCGGTCGCCTTGGCGGCGAAGAGGGCGCTGCGGTCGATCGGGGCGAGGCGGATCGCGTCGAAGCCGCCCTCCTCGCGCTCGCTGACGAAGAGGCGGTTGACCCCGAGCAGGGCGGCGAAGAGCAGCGTCGCCCAGAGCACGCCGGCGGCGAGGCTGCCGGAGAGCGAGGTGCGGTCGAGGCCGAAGCGGAAGATGACGAAGGTGGTGGTGGCGAAGAGCGCCATCGCCGGCAGCGACTGCAGGGTGCGCAGCTCCGCTCGCAGGTCCTTGGCGAGGATCGTGGCGAAGGCGGTGCGCGACGGGGTCACGGCTTCCCCTGTTCCTTTCTGGGGAATATCAAGGTGAAGGCACAGCGGAAGCTCACGGGACCGCCACCTTGCCGCCCGCCTCGAGCCGCAGCACCTGGTCGGCCTCCGCTTCGAAGCGCTCGGGATCGTGGCTGACGATGACGCGGGTGCGGCCGGCACCGGGGCCGACCAGTGCTCGCGCCAGCTCGCGGCCCTCGGCATCGAGGTTGGAGTCGGGCTCGTCGAGCAGCAGCAGCTCGGGCCGGTGCAGGACGCAGCGGCAGATCGCCAGTCGCTGGCGCATCCCGGCCGAGAGCTCGGCAACGTGCTGCTCGGCGCGCCGCTCCATGCCGACGGCGCTCAGCAGCTCGCCGATCCGCGCTTCTCCCGCCTCGCCCTTCAGCCCGTGCAGGCGGGCGTGGAAGCGCAGGTTCTCGCGGCCGCTGAGGTCGCGGTAGAGCAGCGGCTCGTGGCCGAGGAAGCCGATCCGCCCGCGCAGCTTCCAGGCCTCGCCCGGCAGCGAGCAACCGAGCGCCCGCACCTCGCCGCCACTCGGCCGCAGCAGGGTGGCGAGGATGCGCAGCAGCGTCGTCTTGCCGGCGCCGTTGGGCCCCAGGACGAGCAGCGTCTCGCCCCGCGCCAGCTCGAGGCCGATGCCCTCGAGCGCCGTCCGTTCGCCGTAGTCGCGGCGCAGCCCGGCGAGGCTCAGCGCCGGTTGGTCTGTCGCCTGGGCGGCCGTCACCGCCGGGATTCTGACCTCTAGGCTGCCGCGGCACATCTCCCAAGGAGGAACGAATGAGCAGGACCATCAGGGCAGGGGCGCTCGCGATGCTGGCGCTGGCGGTTGTGGCGCTGGCGGCGATCCCGGCCGGCGCCGCCGGCCCGGGCCAGACCGTCAAGATCGCCTCGGAAGTGACGATCGGCGCCGTCGGCTACCAGGGCAAGGTCAAGGCCGCCAACTCGAACTGCGTCGGCGAACGGACCGTCGTCCTCAAGCAGAAGGGCAACGGCGTCCTCAGCCGGGTCAAGTCGAAGGCCAACGGCAGCTGGAAGGCAGACCTCGAAGAGCTCAATCGGAACATCGAGATCCCAGCCATGGTCTACGCCGAAGTGAAGCCACTGACACAGGCGACCGCCGGGCCGATCTACAAGTGCCTGGCGGCGACCTCGAAGACGGTCGAGATCTCCGGCGGCTGAGCCGGTGAGCTGCCGGGTCGCCCGTGGGCGGCGACCCGGCCCTCAGCAGTGGCGGCGCTCGGCGCGGCTAGGTACGCTTGGATATTCATGAGCGATCAGCCGCCACTGCTCAACGAGGTCGACAACTACGGCCCCACTTACATGCGGGTCGCCGCCCGCCTCGGCAGCTACGACGAGAACGAGGCGGACGCCGATCGAGTCATCGAGCTGCTCGGGCTGGAGCCGGGGGCACGGCTGCTCGACGCCGGCTGTGGCCTCGGCCGCTTCACCGCTGCCCTGGTCGAGCGCGGCATCGACGCCGTCGGCGTCGACATCTCCGGCGAGGCGATCGCCGAAGCCGAACGCCGCTATCCCGGCCCGACGTATCGCGTCCTCGACCTGCTGCAGCCGCTGCCCGCCGAGCTGGGCGCCTTCGATGCCCTGGTCAGTCTCTGCTCGAGCTACGGCTACGGCGAAACCGAGGCCGAGGACATGGCGATGCTGCGCGCCTTCCACGCGGCGCTGAAGCCGGGGGGGACGATGGCGATGGAGCTCTCCGACCTGGAGCGCTCGCGCTACCGGCTCAAAACCGACGAGGGGGTCGTCGAGCGGGAGACGAACGGCGTCAAGGAGACGCTCGACGTCGATTTCTCGACTGGGATGCTGCACGTCCGCTACGAGCTCGACGGCGAGGTGATGGACTCCCGCATCCGCATGTACGAGGCGGAGGACCTGGAGCGGATGGCGATCGAGGCGGGCTTCGAGGACGTCCGCCGCTACGGCGACTTCGCCAAGAGCCCGAAGCGGCCGGAGGATCGCCTCGTGCTCGTGGCGACGGCATGAGCGGCGGCGGCGCAGCCGTCGTCGTCGACGCTTACTCGACCGGAGCCAAACTGGCGCCGCGCTTCGGCGCCGCCGGGCTGCCGGTGGTCCACGTGCAGAGCAGCCCGCGGATGCCGGACTTCTACTTGCGTGCCTTTCGTCCCGAGCACTACGTCGCCAACGTCGTCCACGATGGAGATCTTGAGGCGACGGTGGCCGCGCTCGCGGCGCACGACCCGGCCTTCGTCGTCGTCGGCTCGGAGCCGGGAGTGCTGCTCTCCGACGCGCTCAGCGAGCGGCTCGGGCTGCCCTCCAACGGCACCGCGCTGAGCCGGGCGCGGCGCGACAAGCACGCGATGGCGCAGGCGCTGCGCGCCGCCGGCCTGCGCGCGGTCGAGGAGCTGAAGACGGGCGATCCCGGCGCGGCCGCCGCCTGGGCGAGTGAGCGCGGCGAGTGGCCGGTCGTGGTCAAGCCCCTGGACAGCGCCGGCACCGACGGCGTCTCGCTCTGCGAGGACGCGGCGGCGGTCGAGGCCGCATTCGCCGCGGTCCTCGGTCGCCCCAACGCGCTGCGGGGCGCCAACCAGGAGCTGCTGGTGCAGGAGCTGCTGCAGGGCACCCAGCTCTTCTTCAACTCGATCAGCTGGGACGGGGTTCACCACATCTCGGAGATCTGGCAGGACAACAAGCGGCGCATCGCCGGCAACCTCGTCTACGACTACGAGGAGCTGCAGCCCCGCCATGGGCCGAACCAGGATCAGGTGGCTCCCTATGTCGAACGGGTCCTGGACGCGCTGGGAATCCGCTTCGGCCCGGCCCACACCGAGGTGATGCTGACCGCGAGCGGGCCGGTGCTGGTCGAGTCGGGCGCGCGCATGCACGGCTCGGTGCGTGACGACGTGATCGACCGCTGCACGCCGAGCCACCCGGCGGTCGTCAGCGAGGCTTACCTCGATCCGCCGTCGGTCGCCCGCCGCGCCGAACGCCCCTACGAGCTGGCGGCCGCCGCCTACTGCGTGATGCTGATCTCCCAGCACCAGGGCCGGATCGTCTCCAGCCGCGGCCTGGCCGAGATCGAAGCCCTGCCGTCGTTCGCTGGCTCGATCGCGATGCTCGCGGCAGGCGACGAGCTGAAGCGGACGATCGACCTCTTCTCCTGCCCGGGTATGGCCTACCTGGTCGATCCCGATCGCGAGCGGCTACATGCCGACTACGAGCGCCTCAGGCAGCTCGAGGCCGAGGGCATCTTCGAGCTCGAGCAGCTCGTCACCTCTTAGCCGGCAGGGAACCGGGGGGTCAGCCGCCGCGCTTGCGCAGGGTGCGGCGGCCTACCTTGAGCAGGGGCCCGGCGCCCACGCGCAGCGCCTTGGTCCGCGCCGCCCCCTTGCCGTAGAGCAGCGTCGCCGAGGCCCGCACCGCTTCGCCCAGCGTCTGGTCGTAGGGGTGCCACCAGAAGTCGCGGGTCAGCCCCGGCTCCCAGGAGTTCATCTTGACGTTGACGCACTCGTAGAAGCCGAACTTGGAGTGGGAGCGGCCGACCCCGGAGTCCTTGACGCCGCCCCAGGCGCACTGGCAGGCGCCGTGGCTGAAGGAGTGGTCGTTGACCCAGACCATGCCGGACTCGATCCGCCGCGCGATCCGCTCGCCCTTCTGGCGGTCCTTGGTCCAGACCGAGGCGCCGAGGCCGAACTCGGAGTCGTTGGCGAGGTCGATCGCTTCCTGCTCGGATTTGACGACGACGATCGGCAGCACCGGGCCGAAGATCTCCTCGCGCATGATCCGCATCTCGTGGGTGACGCCGGTGAGCACGGTGGGGGCGACGAACTTGCCGCTGAGGCCGGCGACGTCGACCGGGCCGCCGCAGAGCTTGGTCGCGCCGGAGGCGACCGCGTCCTCGATCAAATCGACGACGATCTCGTACTGGCCATCGGAGGTCATCGGGCCGATCTCGGTGTCCCACTGCAGCGGGTCGCCGAGGCGCAGCCTCTCGGCCTCGCGAGCGACGCCGGCGACGAAGCGATCGGCGACCTCCTCGAGCACATAGACGCGCTCGATCCCCGAGCAGGTCTGCCCGGCGTTGGCGAAGCCGCCCCAGACGGCGCCGGAGATCGCGTTGGGCAGGTCGGCGTCGGCGCAGACGATCATCGGGTCCTTGCCGCCGAGCTCGAGCACCGAGCCCTTGAGGCGCTCGGCGCAGACGGCGCCGACCTTGCGACCGACCTCGACCGAGCCGGTGAAGAAGATCTTGCCGGCGCTGGAGCGAGCCAGCGCGTCGCCGACGGCGCCGCCGCCGTGGACGACGCGGATCAGTCCCTCGGGCAGGCCCCCCTTCTCGAAGACGCGGCGGATCGCCTCGCCCAGCAACGGCGTCAGGCTGGCCGGCTTGAGGACGACCCCGTTGCCCGCCATCAGCGCGATCGCGACCTCGCCGAAGGGGATCGACCAGGGGTAGTTCCAGGGCGCGATCACGCCGACGACGCCGATCGGCTCGTAGGAGAAGCGGCTTTTCTTCGTCATCAGGAAGGACTGGCTCATCCGCACCTTCTCGTCGGCGAGGATCTTGGGGCCGGCCTTGGCGCACCAGTGCAGGGCGTCGACGGTCGGCAGCAGCTCCATCGTGTAGGCCTCGGCGCGGGGCTTGCCCTGCTCCTGGACGAGCAGCTCGGCGATCTCGTCGATGTCGTCGAGCAGGGCGTCGGCGGCGCGCTTCATGTAGCGGGCGCGATCCTGCAGGGAGAGCTCGGCCCAGGCGGGCTGGATCCGGGCGACGTCGTCGACGACTGCCTGGACCTGGTCCGGGGTGATCGTGGCGACGGAGCCGACCAGCTCACCGGTGGCGGGGTTGAAGGACTCGAGGGTGGATTGGGACGGGGGCGCCTGCGTTGCGATCTCCATGGCTGTCGATTGTAAGTGGGTTGGAGGGCATCGGGGGAGGTCAGGTAGGCCCCGGGGCCCCGCCAGCGCCGCTTCTCTCCTGGTCATACTCAGCCGCAGTGGCTGATCGGCTATTCGATACGGGCGAACCAGATAAGTCCGAGGTCCCAGCTTCCGATGCGCCGTTGGCGGTGCGGATGCGGCCGCGCTCGCTGGATGAGCTCGTGGGGCAGGAGCACATTCTGGGGGAGGGTTCCGGGCTGCGGAGCGCGATCGAAAGCGGGCATCCGCATAGCGCGATCTTGTATGGGCCGCCGGGGGCCGGGAAGACGACGCTGGCTCGGATTGCGGCGGCGAGCGCGGAGGGGGCTTTCGAGGAGGAGTCGGCGGTCAATGCGGGGCGGGCTGAGATCCGGGCGGTCATCGAGCGGGCTCGGGAGCGCAGGCAGGGGAGCGGGCGGCCGACGGTGCTCTTTCTCGACGAGATCCATCGCTTCAACAAGGCGCAGCAGGATGCGCTGCTGCCGGCGGTCGAGGAAGGGCTGCTGACGCTGATCGGGGCGACGACCGAGAACCCCTACTTCGAGGTCAACTCGGCGCTGCTGTCGCGGTGCCAGATCTATGAGCTGCGGCCGCTGGAGGCGGGTGAGGTCGAAGAGCTGCTGCGACGGGCGCTGGCGGACCGCGAGCGCGGGCTGGCGGATCCGCCGCCGGTCGAGGACGCGGCGCTGGCGATGCTCGCCCACCGCTCCGGGGGAGACGCCCGGGTCGCCCTCTCCGCCTTGGAGCGGGCGGTCGAGCGCGCATCCGATGTTGACCACACTGGGGGTGGGTCAAAGTCGGAAGCGATCGACGTCGCCGCGGTCGAGGACGCGCTGCAGCGCAAGGCGCTCGACTACGACCGCCAGGGGGACCGTCACTACGACTTCGTCTCGGCCTGGATCAAGGCCACTCGCGGCTCCGACGTCGACGCCTCGCTCTATTACCTGGCGGTGATGCTGGAGGGCGGCGAGGACCCGCGCTTCATCGCCCGGCGCATGGTCATCCTCGCCTCCGAGGACGTCGGCAACGCCGACCCGCAGGCGCTGCTCGTCGCCGACGCGGCGGCCCGCGCGGTCGACCGGGTCGGCCTGCCCGAGTGCACGCTCAACCTCGCCCAGGCCGCCGTCTATTTGGCCCTGGCGCCGAAGTCGAACGCCTCCTACAAGGCTCTCGGCGCCGCCCGGGCCGAGGTCCGCGAGCACGGGGCCAAGAGGCCTCCCGACTACCTGCGCGACGCCCACTACCCCGGTGCCAAGTCGCTCGGTCGCGGCAAGGGCTACCGCTATGCCCACGACGAGCCCGGCGGCGTCAGCGACCAGCAGCTGATGCCGGAAGGGCTTGAGGACCGCCGCTTCTATGCGCCCACCGACCGCGGCTTCGAGGCCGAGCTCGGGCGCCGCCTCGAGGCTTTGCGAAGGCGGATTCGCGGCGCTTGAGGCAACCGCAACTTCTTTGCGAGGCGGTGTTTTAAAGAGCGGCTTTCCAAGCTAGAGCCAGGGAGAGCCGACACACCGGCCGGAGGCCTGGACTGGGGGCCTCCGGCCGGGTATCAAAAGGGACACAGGGGGGAACGGTGACCGCGCCTTGCTCGATGGGCGCCGTCACCGCGTTCAGGCTCGGGTGGTGGGGCGGCAGGAGTCCTCCCGGGGGCGGCCATGTTCGCTTCGCCGGCGCTGCGCTCACCAAGTCGGAGCCGCTCCGGGGCTGACGATCGCTTTGCCGGGGGCCGCTTCGCGAGGCACCCCCCCCGGACGACTTCCTGCCTGCTCTATCGTCCGACCATGGCCACTGAGGAGAAGGAGCGTCTGCGACTCGGGGGAATGGCGCTTCGGAATGGCTTGCTGATCCATGGGCCGACGCACTGGGCCGCGGCGGTGCGCGACGCGAGTGGGTCGATCGAAATCGCCTCGGAGCCCAAGCCGGAGCTGGCACCCGGACTGGCGGCGAAGATCCCCGGCCTGCGCGGCCCGCTGAAGCTCGCCGAGGCGCTGGCGGTGCTGCCGCTGGTGCGCCGGCGGATGCCGGCGGCGCGGCTTCCGTTCGAGAACGGGCGCGTGATCGGCACGATCGGCGTCACCCTGCTGGCGACCGCGGCGCTGCGCAAGCGCTTCGGCAGCTCGGCCTTGCGCGAGGGCGTGATCCAGGCCGTCGGCGCCGCCCCCGCGGTGGTGGCGCTGCTCGATCGCGATCTCGCCGCCTACCACGGGGTCGAGCACAAGGCGATCGCCGCCTACGAGCAGGGGATCGACGACCCGGCCGGCGTGCCCAAGGAGCACGACCGCTGCGGCTCCAACCTGATCGCCCCGATGATGCTGCTCTCGATCGGGGGGACGGTGCTGCTCGAGCGCCTGGTCGAGCGGCCCAGCCCTGCCGCTCGCGCCATCGTCGGCCTCGCCGGAGCCTCGATCGCGGTCGAGATGTTCGCCTGGAGCGACCGCCACCACGGCGACCCCCTCGCCGAGGCGTTCCACACGCCCGGTCGCGAGATCCAGCGCCTGATCGCGACCAAGGAGCCGACGCCGCAGCAGCTCGAGGTCGGGGTCGCCGCGCTGGCCGAGATTCTGCGGGCCGAGAACGGCGCGTAGACTGCCGAGCCGTGTTCGGACGAATCGACCACGTCGGCGTTGCCGTCGACGACCTCGACGCTGCGATCGAGCTCTACGAAAAGAGCTTCGGCATGGAGCTGGGGCTGCGTGAAACCGTCGCGGAGCAGGGCGTCGACGCGGCGCTGCTCAACGTCGGCGACGGCCACGTCGAGTTGATGGCGGCGACCGGTCCCGACACGCCGATCGGCAAGTTCATCGCCAAGCGCGGCGCCGGGCTGCACCACGTCGCCTACGCGGTCGAGGACATCGACTCCACCCTGGAGCAACTCACAGCAAACGGGATCGAGCTGATCGATGCCAAGGCGCGGCCGGGGATCGGTGGCAGCCGCGTCGCTTTTCTGCAGCCGCGCTCGACCGGGCGCGTTCTCACCGAGATCGTCGAACCCCCCGAAGGAGGGCACTGATGGCGGACGCACAGAAGGTGGAGATCGGCTTCGAGGGCGGTCAGGTGATCTCGGTCCGCCTCAACGACGAGGAGCTCAAGGATCTGCGCAAGCAGGTCGAGAAGGGCGGCTGGCACGACGTCAAGACGGAGGACGGCGTCCTCGCCCTCTACGTCGGCAAGATCGCCTTCCTGCGCATCGACTCCGGCGCGCACCGGGTCGGCTTCTCGCTCAAGAACTCCGACTGATGCGTGCCCGCAAGCTGCTCGGCGCCGCCGCTCTGGCGACGCTGGCCGCGGCGCTCTGGTGGCGCAAGAACCCCTCGGCCTGCCCCTACGGCCAGCGCTTCTGGGTCGAAGCCCCGCACCCGGTCATCACCCGCGACCGCCTGCGCTCGGTGCTGCGCCCAGAGCCCGGCGAACGCGTCCTCGAGATCGGTCCCGGCGTCGGTTACTACACGCTCGACCTGGCCGGCTGGGTCGGCCCCGGGGGCAGGGTCGAGATCTACGACCTCCAGCAGGAGTTCCTCGACCATGTGATCGGGCGCGCCGAGGAGCGCGGCCTCGCCAACGTCGCTCCCACCCAGGGCGATGCCACCGCGCTCCCTTACGAGGACGAATCGATCGACGCGGTCGTCCTCACCGCCGTCCTCGGCGAGATCCCCGACCCGGTGGCCGCCCTGCGCCAGATCCGACGAGTCCTCAAGCCGGGCGGCCGCCTCATAGTCGGCGAGCTCTTCGGCGATCCTCACTTCACCACTCAAGCGGCGCTCAAGCGCCAAGCCGCCGAAGCCGGCCTCACCTGGCAAACCCACTCCGGCAACTGGTTCGCCTACTTCGCGCGTCTTGCCCGTCGCTGAGGCCGTGTTGGGAGCACGGGCCGGCCCCGGCGGGCGCGAAGCCCGCCGGGGCCGTTCCGTCATTGGTTGGTTGTCTCTTCTAGCCGGCTACCAGGAAGAACCTCCCAGCCCGCTGGTGTTCGACTGGAACACCCTTGCGGCATTCCAGGCGTTGGCATCGCCACCGTCGGCATCGGCGTTGCCGCCGTCACCTCCGGTCGCATCGCCGCCGGTCGCCGTGGTGTCGCCACCCTCAGCGTCAGCGTCGTCGTGACTCCACTCCTTGCCCCTCTCGCAACCGCAAGACTTGTACTGCTCCTGCGGTTCGGACTTGGCGTAGGCATTGCCGTTGTCCTTCTGGGTGTTGCCGGTGTTGGCGTCGCCGCCTTCACCGCCGGTGGCGGTAGCGTCGCCACCGGTCGCGCTCGGGTCGCCCTGGGTCACGCTGCTGCTGTTGCTCTGTGAGGAGCCCGAGCTGGTCTTCGAGTGGTTCTCGCACCCGCACTTCTCGCGGGAGGGGTAACCGGAGCCGCCGCCGCTCGACTCGTTGGTCTGCTTGACCACCGCGTCGTTGGATGCATCGGCATCGCCACCGTCGGCATCGGCGTTGCCGCCGTCACCTCCGGTCGCGTCGCCGCTGGTCGCCGTGGTGTCGCCACCGTCGGCAT
>JBIOVV010000004.1:0-4590 GCA_044867925.1 Solirubrobacterales bacterium
GCGCTCCCCGCTCGCATGCGATCAGCGGCGGTCTTCTGATCGCTTTCGGCTACGCCCAGCGCCCGCCTCCGCTCGCTGCCTGAGCCCAGCCTGCCCGTGGCTTTGCCGCGGGATCGAAAGCAGGTGCGGCTTTGCCGCGCCTCGAGCAAGGGAGCGAGTAATGAATTCGAACACCACGCGTGTTCTGGCCGGCATCGTGATCGTCGTTGTTGCCGTTGTGCTCTTCGCGGTGCTCAGGGACGACGGCAGGAGCGACTACGAAAAGTTGGAAGATGAAGGCAAGATCGAAAAGATCGGCAAGAGCGCCGACGTAAAGGCATCACCTACGGTCCCCACGATCGTGATCAAGAACGGGAAACCCGTTGGTGGAATCGCCGAGCTGACCTACAGCAAGGGCGAACAGGTGCGGTTCAAGGTCGATTCAGACGTCAGCGAAGAGATCCACGTGCACGGCTACGACATCATGAAGGACGTCGAGGCCGGTGGCTCGGTCAGCTTCGATTTTCCGGCGACGATCGAAGGGATATTCGAGGCTGAGCTGGAGGGTCGCGGGGAACAGATCCTCGAGCTGACTGTCAACCCATGAGCCTTGCCCTGCCGTTCGCGCACGCCCTGCTCGCGCGCGAGGATCTGCCGATCCCCGCCTGGCTTTTTGCCTGGGGGGCTTCGGTGGTCCTCATCGTTTCCTTCTTCGCGCTCTCGGCGACTTGGCGTAGGCCGCGCTTCGAGGAGGAAAGCTGGCAGCCGTTTTCAGCAGGGGTTTCGCGCGCCTTGGTCAACCTGCCGGTGCGGGCCCTCTGCGGTGTCATAGGTGTGTTCCTGCTCGGTCTCTCGATCTACGCCGGACTGCGCGGGACCGAAGCTCCCGACCGCAATTTCACCTTGACGTTTCTTTTCGTCACCGCGTGGCTGGGCTTCCCCTTGCTCAGCGTCATCTTCGGCGACGTATTCCGGCCGTTCAATCCGTGGCGGGCGATCGGCAGGGCGATTGGAAGTGGGTTTTCGGCAATAGCGGGGCAGCGTCCGGCACATCTCCCCTATCCGGAGGCGCTGGGGCGCTGGCCGGCCGCGATCGGCCTGCTCGCGGTTGTCTGGCTGGAGGTCGTCTACGGCGCCGGCGGTGGGGTGGCGGTTGGCCTCTCGCCCCACACCGCCGCTGTCTCCGCGCTCGTCTACAGCTTCTACACCCTGGCGATGATGGCTGTCTTCGGGGTCGAGAAGTGGTGCGAGAGGGGGGAGATCTTCTCCGTCTACTTCGGCATGTTCTCTCAGCTGGGCGTCTTCGGCTTGAAGGACGGCCGGCTCGGCAGGCGTTTGCCGCTGGCGGCCTCCACGCATTGGGCGACGGTGCCCGGCTCAGCCGCGGTGGTGATCGCCTCGATCGCCAGCACGAGCTTCGACGGTGCCCAGGAGGGCGCACTCAAGGACGCGATCGTGCAGACCTTCGAATGGCTTGCGGACTCGGGCCTGAGCCTGACTTCCTCGCTGCGGCTCTCGTCAACGATCTTCATGGCGATCTGCTTCGCCGGCGTCGGCCTCGTGTACCTGATCGGAGTGCGGGGAATGTCCAGCGTGCGCGGTGCTCCGCCTCTCAAAACGCTGCGCGCCGGGTTCGCCCACACGCTGATCCCGATCGCCTTTGCCTACCTGGTGGCGCATTACTTCAGCCTCTTCGTCTTTCAGGAGCAGGCGCAATTCACCTACCTCCTCTCCGATCCTCTCGGCACGGCCACAACGGATCTCTTCGGCACCGCCTCCGGCGGCATCGACTTCAGATTGCTCAGCGCAAACGCGATTTGGTACGTCCAGGTCGGGGCGTTGGTCGTCGGCCACGTGATCGGCCTCACCCTCGCCCACGACCGGGCCATTGCCTACTGGGGTGACTACCGTCAGGCCGCCCGTTCGCAGTACTGGATGCTGGCGGTAATGGTGGCCTTCACCTGCTTTGGTCTCTATCTTCTCTCCGCCGGCAACGGATGATTCCGCTTTTTGCGAGAAGGCGCGGATGAATCCCAGGTTAAGCAGCGGCTTTTTACTGATGTAAACGCTTGGAGAAATGGTTTACTAGGGAGGAGTCCAATCACTTGACTCTCCCTCTCCACTTGGTGCTCGGGGCCGCCGCGCGCAAGGCCGGCGGTCCCGGCGCATCAAGGTCATACTGGATAGATGGTCGCCTTCGTACCGCTTGCCCACGTCGGCCACTGGCTCTGGGCTTTGTACCTCCCCCCGATCTTGGTCGTCGCGGGTTCGCTTCTCCGCTCAACCCTTGTAGAGAGACGAAGGGAGAACCAGCCTCCGTCCGCGGGTGGCACGGGGGAGGGGGGTCGAGGACAGCCCGTGGACTGCCCGCAGGCCCCCCTCCCCCGTGACAGGACCCGCGGCCGAAACCTTTAAAGAATCTCGTTCAACCTCTGCTCGAGCGCCGCGGAGATCTCGTCCCGCACCGGCCCCTCGGCCAGCCGTTCGACCAGCGACTCGAGAAAGCCTTCGATGATCAGCGACTTCGCCGCCGCCTGATCGAGGCCGCGTGAAGTGAGGTAGAAGAGCTGGTCGCGGTCGACCTGGGCGACGGCGGCGGCGTGCGTGCAGCGCACATCGTCGGCTTCGATCTCCAGACCGGGGATCGCGTCGGCGTGTGCCTCGGTGGAAAGCAGCAGGTTGCGGCTCTCCTGAAATGCGTCGGTCTGCTGGGCGCCCGGGTCGACCCGGATCATGCCGCGCCAGACCGCGGTCGCGCCGGCGGCAAGCACGCCGCGGAAGGCGAGGTCGGAGTTCGTGTTGGGCGCCGCGTGCTCCTGCGTCGTGTCGTAGTCGAGGTGCTGTCCGGGACCGCCGGCGTAGCCGCCGGTCACACGCGCTTCGGAGCCTGGACCGGCCAGGTTGGTCTCCATCCGCACCTTGCCGCGCATCGAGCCGAAGCCGAGTGCCGTCCAGTCGAGCCGCGCGTCGCGCTCGACCTGCGCCCGCTGGGTGGCGAAGATCCAGGCCGACTCGGAGATGTCCTGGGTGTTGACGTAGCGCAGGGTCGCTGCCTGGCCGACGCGCAGCTCGACCACGGAGTTGAGCAGGGCGTCGACCTCGTCGTCGGGGGAGGACCAGTGCTCCCAGATCTCCGCTTCCGCGCCCTCCTCGAGCACGACCAGCGTGCGCCAGTTGAGCGCGACGCCGTTCTCGCCGAGCGGCACCTCGATCCGGATCGGCTCCTCGACCCTCACTCCGGCCGGCACGTGGACGAGAACGCCGTCGCTCCAAGCCGCATCGTTGCGGGCTACGAACGGGTCATCGGCGGGCGCGAGGGAGCCAAGTCGTCCCTCGACCAGCTCCGGCCGGGACTCGCTTGCCTCTTTCAGCGGCAGCACCACGGCTCTCTCGCCCGATCCGATCGAGGCCTCGGCGGAGCCGGGCTCATAGGAATCGAGGTCGAGGCCGGAAAGGTCGGTGAATTCCCACCCCTTCGTCTTCTGATCGGGAAGGGGCGGCAGCGTCGCGACCTCAGCCAATGCTTCCCTCCATCTGCAGCTCGATCAGCCGGTTGAGCTCGACCGCGTACTCCATCGGCAGCTCCTTGGTGACGGGCTCGATGAACCCGTTGACGATCATCTTCGAGGCCTCCTCCTCGTCGAGGCCGCGGCTCTGCAGGTAGAAGAGCTGCTCATCGCCGATCTTGGAGACGGTCGCCTCGTGGCCGACGTCGGCGTCGTTCTCATCGATGCGGATCGTCGGGTAGGTGTCGGAGCGCGAGTCCTCGTCGAGCAGCAACGCGTCGCAGACCACCTTCGAGCGCGACTCTGTCGCTCCGTCGGCGATCTCGAGCAGGCCGCGGTAGGTGCTGCGCCCGCCATCCTTGGAGATCGACTTGGAGAAGATCGAGGACGAGGTGCGCGGCGCCGCGTGGATGATCTTGCCGCCGGCGTCCTGGTGCTGGCCGTCGCCGGCGAAGGCGATCGAGAGGATCTCGCCGTGGGCTTCGGGCCCGAGCAGGTAGATCGACGGGTACTTCATCGTCAGCTTCGAGCCGAGGTTGCAGTCGACCCACTCCATCGTCGCCTTCTCGTGGGCCACGGCGCGCTTGGTGACGAGGTTGAAGACGTTCTGCGACCAGTTCTGCACGGTCGTGTAGCGGACCCGTGAGCTCTTCTTGGCGCAGATCTCGACCACGGCGGAGTGCAGCGAGTCGCTCGAGTAGACGGGTGCCGTGCAGCCCTCGATGTAGTGGACGTCGGCACCCTCCTCGCAGATGATCAAGGTGCGCTCGAACTGGCCCATGTTCTCGGTGTTGATCCGGAAGTAGGCCTGCAGCGGCATCTCGACCTTGACCCCGGCCGGCACGTAGACGAAGGAGCCGCCCGACCAGACCGCCGAGTTGAGTGCCGCCAGCTTGTTGTCGTTGGGCGGGATGATCGTCGCCCAGTACTCGCGCACCAGATCCTCGTGCTCGCGCAGCGCCGTGTCCATGTCGGTGAAGATCACGCCCTGGGCCTCGAGCTTCTCGTTGACCTGGTGGTAGACGACCTCGGACTCGTACTGGGCGCCGACCCCGGAGAGGAATTTGCGCTCCGCCTCGGGGATGCCGAGCCGGTCGAAGGTGTT
>JBIOVV010000005.1:0-18816 GCA_044867925.1 Solirubrobacterales bacterium
GGCGTGCGCTTCGTGCTGGTCCATGTAGGAGATCAGTCGGTGCCCGAGGGTGCGGCCGCCGTTGTGGCAGATCAGCGCCCACTGGTCATCGGCCTCCGCCTCGCCGAGCGGGTGTGCGGCGGAGAAGACCGAGCCGAACTGGTGGCGGAAGAAGCGCTCGCTGGAAAGGCGGGCGACGAGCGGGCCGAGGCGGCTGCGCAGCGCCTTCTGCGCCGGGGTCGGGCTGGCGGCTTCGAGCACCATGCTGCCGTTGAAGAGCAGGATCCCGGCGACCTCCATTGCCAGCTTCCCTTCGAGGTCGCGCGCCATCAGCTCGTTGGCGACCGATGTGCCCATGTCGTGGGCGACGATGAAGACGGGCCGTCCGCCGCCGTGGCGGCGCACCAGCTCCTCGGTCAGGTCGGCCTGCCAGAAGAGGCTGTAGTCGTGCTCGCGCGGCTTCTCGGAGAGGCCGAAGCCGAGGAAGTCGAAGGCGAGCGCGTTGCGCCCCGGCATCTCTTCCAGCAAGAGGCGCCAGTCGTAGGAGCTGGAGGGGAAGCCGTGCAGGAGCAGCAGCAACGGCCCCTCGTCCTGCTGGCGATAGGTGTGGATCGCGTAGCCGCGGAAATCCTCGCTCCCGCCGCGCCCCTGCCAGGCGCGCACCCGCTCGGTCAGCGCATCCGACATTGACCCACCTCCGCTGGGGTCAATCTCCGAAGCGCTTGACGAAGGCGAGCGCGTTCTCGGCGACCTCGCGCCAGCCGTGGTCGATCGTCAGCGAGTGGCCGCGGTTGGGCATCTCGATGTGCTCGGTGACGCCAGGGTTGCGCCTCTGCAGCTTGAAGGCCGCCTTGCTCATCGCCGGGGGCACGGCGTGGTCGTCCTCGCCGGTGAAGATCAGGAGCGGGCCGCGTTGGGGGTTCTTGGTGTCGGCCCTGGTCTCGGCGCCGGGATTGAGGTTGGCCGTCGCCGCCTGGAAGATCGGCTTGCCCGGCGCGGCGACGTGGTACTGCTCGTACAGCTCGTGCGCCTCCTGCTCTGGGACCGCGTTGGCCCAGCCGTAGCGGAACTGGTCGAAGCTGAGCGTTACCGTGCGGCCGCGGTTGAGCGGGTTGCCGAGCACCGGCAGGGTGGTGCGGATCGCGGCGAGCGGCAGCGGCAGCACCCCTTTGAAGGGCGCGGGATTGACCGCGACCGAGGCGATCGAGAGACCCCGGCCGGCGAGGATCTGGGTGATCAGGCCGCCGAAGGAGTGGCCGACGATCGCCGGCTTCCTCTGCAGCCTGCCGATCGCCTCGGCGAAGTGGTCGGCCACCGCGACCACGCCGACGCCGGCGAGGGCCTGCGGGTTGGCGCGCGCCGCCTCGACGCTGTCAGGGTCGCCGGGCCAGCCGGGCGCGAGCGGCGCGTAGCCGGCCTCCTCGAAGAGGTCGATCCAGTTCTGCCAGCTGCTCGGCAGCAGCCAGAGCCCGTGGACGAAGACGACGGGAGTCCGTCCCGACGCGTTCGCCTTCTCGATCTGCTCTGACTCGCCCTGCGTGATCTTCGCCATCCGCCACATGTTCTCACTCCCAAGCGGCCCCTGGCAGAGAGGGAGGAACCCGCCCAGTGGACCTGGAAAGCTCAGCGGGTGCCTGAGGCGTCCACCTTCATCTCCAATCTGGTGCGCTCAGCCTGCGAGTGGGTCGCGGGCCAGGCCCGCTCGGTGCGGATCGAAGCGGGCGCTCTGGCGGCCTACGCCTCGGGCCTGCCCGACGCGGCGGAGTTGCCTGCACCCGATCCGGCAACCGAGCTGCTCGAGGGCGATCGCGAGATCCGCGCCGCCTTCGTCTTCTGTCTCGACGCGATCAACTTCGGCTCGGGCTGGTGGCCGACGATTCGCAAGCGGCCCGGCCACAGTGGCTACTTCACGATCGCCGCCGGGTTGACCGAGCGCTTCCGCAACGCTCCCTGGAGTGCGGCAGAGCTGTCCGACCTCGGCGCGGCGGATATCGCCGCCGCGACGGGCCAGGACGCGGAGCACGCGCTGATGGCGGACTACGCCGCCGCTCTACGCGACGTGGGCGAGCGCGTCGAGCGCGACTTCGAGGGCCGCTTCGAGAACGTCGTCGACGCCGCGGCCGGCTCGGCGGTGCAGCTCGCCGACCTCCTCGCCAGGTGGGATGCTTTCGCCGACGTCTCCACCTACGAGGGCCGCTCCGTCCCCTTCTTCAAGCGCGCCCAGATCGCCGCGGCGGACGTCGACCGCATGGGGATCGCCGAGCTGCGCGACCTCGATCGCCTCACCGCCTTCGCCGACAACCTCGTCCCCCACGTCCTCCGTCTCGACGGTCTCTTGCGCCTCGACCCAGCCCTGGAGGCAAGGATCGAAGCCGGCGAGCTGCTCGACCACGGCTCGCCCGAAGAGGTCGAGCTGCGCGCCTGCGCCGTCCACGCGATCGAGCTGCTCGCCGAGCTCACATCGCTCTCGCCCGCCGAGATCGACGCCGCCCTCTGGAACCGCGGCGCCGGCGAGCGCTACAAGTCACTCCCCCGACCCCGTTCCCGCAACACCGCCTATTAGCTCCCCCGCAGTGCAACGCTTTTCGGCTCTCTCAGCGCCACAAAACGTTGCGCCACGGCAACGCCCACGGCTTCTCTCGCGGTGTAACGCGTAGCGGCTCTCGCAGCGCCGCAAAACGTTGCACCTGTATGGGGGGAGGGTCAGCCGGCGGCTTCGGCTCGGCGCAGGCCGCCGCGGGCCCAGAGGGCGAAGAGGACCGGCAGGGTCACGGCGATCGCGAAGGCGAGGGCGACTACTACGGGTTCGCCGGAGATGAAGCCGCGGCCGGCCTCGAGCAGCGCGGTCACCGGGTTGACCGAGGCGACTGCGTGGATCCAGCCGCTGAGCAGGCTGAGCGGCACGTAGACCGGGGCGAGAAAGAGGATGAGGAAGACGGGGAACTGCATCAACGGCCCGCCCTGGATCGAGCGCACCCGCATCGCCACGCCCGCCGCCCAGAGCGTCGCCGTCAGGTTGGTCAGGATCGCCAGCCCGTAGAGGCCGAACAGTTCGACCCCGCCGCCACCGACCTCCATCCCGGCGATCAGGGCGATCGTCGTCAGCACCGTCCAGGTGATCGCCGCTCGGGTCAGGGCGGCGATCGCGTAGCCGGCGACGATTCCGCCGCGGTTGGCGGCGGCAAGCAGGTAGCGGTTGGCGAAGCCGATCTCGAAGTCGCGGGCGATGCCGAAGCCGGTGAAGACGCCGCCGAAGGCCGCCGACTGGAGCAGCACGAAGACGAACTGGAAGGCCGTGTAGCCGCTGGGGAAGTCGAAGCCGGGCACGTTGCCGACGGCCGAGAGGCCGCCGGCGAAGGCGACGAAGAAGAAGAGCGGGAAGACGATCGCCGGCACCAGGAAGGCCGGGTTGCTGAGGAAGTTGTGGATGCTGCGCCAGGCGACCGCGCGCGCGATCGCGCTGAAGCTCGCCATGGCGCGCCCTTCTCCGGCCGCGCTCATGTCCGCACCAGCCGAGTCTTCATCGCCCTGCTCGCCGCCAGCATGCCGACGACCAGCACCGCACCGGCGATGCCGAAGCCAAGTGCCAGCGCGCCCGCGTCCCAGCCTTCGAAGAGCAGCGAGCGGAAGGCCTCGAGCAGGTAGGTGACCGGGTTGGCGGAGGCGACGTCGTGGAACCACTGCGTCTGCAGCAGTTCCAGCGGCAGCGCCATCGCGGAGAGGAAGAGGAAGACGAAGAAGACCGGGAAGAGGCTCTGCACCGCCTCGCCCGAGCCGGTGCGCAGGGCGGCGAAGAGGCCGATCGAGCCGAAGGCGACCGTGACCGAGACCGAGAGGGCGACGATCGTCAGCGCCCCGCCGGCGCCGGTCACCAGTTCGGCCCCGGCGATCAGTCCCACGCTGAGGTAGGTCACCGCCTGCACGAGGCCGAGCAGCACGGTGCCGGCGAGCAGGCCGCTGAGCAGCGCCGCGCCGCGCAGCGGAGTCAGCGCCAGGCGATTGAGGAAGCCGGTCTCGATGTCGCGGGCGAGATCGGTGCCGGTGTTCATCACCGAGAAGAGCGCTCCCTGGACGAAGGGCACGGCGAGGGCGAAGGTGAGGTAGGAGTCGGTGGGGAAGCCGGGCAGGCTGGTCGTGTCTTTCAGCCCGCCTGAGTTCACCGCGAGCAGGAAGAGCGGGAAGACCAGGGCGGGGACGATCTGCGCCGGCTGGCGCAGGGTGCGCCGCACCGAGCGCTGGGCGAGCTGACCGACCTGGGTGCGCAGCCCGCTGCTCACGCCGCCCCGACCGGCTCTGTCTCGGGCTCCTCTGCCTCCTTGCCGGCACCCTCCAGCGAGCGCCCCGTCTTGGCGAGGAAGACGTCGTCGAGCGAGGGCGCGTGCAGCTGCAGCTGCTCGATCGAGATCCCCTCCGAGTCGAGCGCCCGCACGACCTCGGCCAGTTGTGCCTCGCCGCCGGCCAGGCGCGCCGCGGCGGCCCGCGGGCCCGAGCCGGCGCGCTCGCCGAAGCGCTCCAGCACGGCCCCCAGGCGCTCGCGCTCGCTCGGCTCGCGCGGCACCGCTTCCACGGTCGGGCGGCCGATCTCGGCCTTGAGCTCGGCCGGGGTGCCCTCGGCGACGATATGACCGTGGTCGATGATCCCGACCCGGCCCGCCAACGCATCGGCCTCCTCCAGGTACTGGGTGGTGAGGAAGACGGTCACCCCCTCGTCGGCGGCCAGCCGCGCCACCTCGTCCCAGAGCGCGGTGCGGCTCTGGATGTCCAGCCCGGTCGTCGGCTCGTCGAGGAAGAGGATGCTCGGTCCGTGGGCGAGCGCCAGCGCCAGGTCGAGGCGCCGCTTCATCCCGCCCGAGTAGCCACCGACCTTGCGGTCCGCCGCTTCGGCGAGGCCGACCCGCTCCAGCAGTTCCTGTCCCCGGGTTTCGCGCTCGGGCTTGCCGATCCCGTGCAGAGCGGTCTGCAGGCGCATGTGCTCGCGACCGCTGAGCAGCGGGTCCAGCGCCGCCTCCTGCAACGCCGCGCCGATCGAGGAGCGCACCCGCGGCCCCTCCTCGACGATGTCGAATCCCGCCACCCGCGCCGTGCCCGCGGTCGGCGGCAGCAGCGTGGTCAGCATCAGCACCGTCGTCGACTTGCCGGCGCCGTTGGGGCCGAGGAAGCCGTAGATCTCACCGGCCTCGACCCGCAGGTCGATCCCGTCGACGGCCCGCGGCCCGTTCTTGAACTCGCGCACGAGCGCTTCGACTTCGATCCCCTCTTGTCGCTCCGTCGCCATTGCCACTCCAGACTGTCGATTCCCGAGAACGCGATCGTCGACACTATCAGATAGTTGACGTTCTCAAATATTGATACTAGAATATACTTTGGTAGGATATGAGCGAGACGACGGAGAAGAAGGGCAAGAAGCTCTCGGCGCCGGGCGGTTCCCCCGCCGGCGAGGCATGGGACCTGCTCGCATCGCTCGTCTATCCACCGCCCTTCCTGGCGATCGCCCAGGAATCCGGCCTGCGGCCCGCTGCCTTCGGCGCTCTGCGCGTCCTCGACCAGCCGCAGACGATGAGCGAGATCGCGAGCTTTCTGCGCTGCGACAACTCCAACGTGACCGGGATCGTCGACGGGCTCGAAGCCCGCGGCTTGGCCGAACGGACCGCGTCGCCGGGAGACCGCCGCGTCAAGTTGATCGCCCTCACCGCCGAGGGCCGCCGCCTGCGCACCCGGCTGATGCGCGAGGCCCGCAGGCCGCCGGCCTGGCTGAAGGACCTCTCGGCGGCCGACCAGCGCACCCTGCGCGACGTGCTCAGGCGCGCCACCGCGTAGGGCTCGCGCCCGAGCGCCTGCCTAGGTCAGCGGCGGGTCGAGGATGAAGACCTCGATCGCCATGTCGGGATCGAGGTGGTTGTCCGACATCAGGGCGATCACCTTGCGGTGGGTGATGCGTTCGATCGTCGTCTTCATCTCGTCGGCCATGGCGCGTTGGGAGAGGCGGCGCATGGCGAGCACGGCGTCGCCCTCGTCGTAGGAGACGAGGTTCCGCTCGGCGCGAGTCAGCACCTCGAGCAGAACCGTGATCAGGGTGTCACCGTTGTGGAAGGAGTAGGACTTCTTCGGCCCGCGGCCGATCGCGGCCGTGTGGATGCGGACGACTTCGCGGGTGACGGCGGCGTTCAGCTCGCCGCCCGCCAGCTCCGCCGCGGTCTGCTCCGGTCGCTCGCCGCTCATCGCAGGTGAAACCTGTCGCTGAGGAAGTGGTGGGCGGCGACGATCATGCCGCCTTCGAAGCGCTCCAGCGCCCAGAAGGAGGCCGGCCCCGTCGAGTCGGCGGTCCTCAGGGTTCCGGCGGCGACCAGCTTGCCGTCGTCGGAGGCGTGCACCTCCGCCAGCTCGATCCGGTGGTGGTGCTCGAGTCGCAGCATCTCGGCAAACCAGTCCCGCACGCCCGCGTGGCCGCTGTAGGCCCCGGCGAGGCCGTGCAGCCGCAACGGGTGGAAGTCGACGTATGGATGCATGCAGGCGAGCATTCCCTCGAGGTCGCGGGAGTTGAAGGCGTCAAACCAGCGCCTGACGGTGGCCTCTTCGGCATGAGAGGAGATGCTTCGACTCCACGGGCAGGGGACCCGATAGGCCGAATCGCCGCCGCAAAAGCCGCCATCGCGCCCACCGTTCTGATGCCGACGCCCGCGCGGGCTCCTCGGGAGCTGCGCCAGCGTCGGGCGCGATGGTAGCCGACGCTATTCAGGCGTGGATTGGCGTCGACTCCGGGCCCGCCGCCCGGGGCGCGAAGAGGTGCGAGGAGGGGATGCCGATCACCTCGCCTTTGAAGCGCTTCTCGTGGCCGTAGACGACCCAGGTGGTGTCGATTTCGCCGATGTCGAGATCGAGCCGCAGCTCCTCCGCGTGCTCCTCGACGTGCTCCATGTGGGTGAGCCCGGAGTCGTAGTCGCCACGCAGCAGGCCCTCGCCGACGACCGGCTTGGAGACGACGTCGATCACCTCCTCCCACTGGGAGAGGTCGACGTAGCCCTTGGTCGCCGGCACGATCCCGATCGAGCGCGGCGCCTCGACGTCCTTGCGGCTGAGCAGGACCAGGTGCTTGGTCGGGTAGATGAAGGTGTCGACGACGAAGATCTCGGTCCAGTGCTTCTCGGTGATCTCGTGCACCTTGGGGTGGGCGCTGCACTGGACGAGGAAGCCGTTCGGAGTTTCGCGCAGCATCTCCAACCCGACGAAGAAGTCCGTGATCAGCTCGATCCGGTAGCTCTCAACGCCTTGGAACTCGAGATAGCGCTGCACGGCTCGCTCGTGGCAGGTCCCCCCGGGCCCGAGCGTGATCACCGTGACTTTGTCGGCCTGGGTCGCAGCCATCATCGCTCAGCGTAGCGAGTGAACAGGAATCCTCAAGCAGTGGAGGGACGAAGGCGCCGCCGCGAGCCGCGCGCGTGGCGCGCGTTGACCGCGATTGCTCGGGGCAGCATCGAGGCGAACGCACGGCTGGGGCCGATGCAGCGCGTGCCGAAGGCGTCGAAGGTTTCCGCAACCCGCCGATCGCGCGCGGCGGCGGAGAAGATGAGCCGCTCTCCGGCGCTCATCTTCCTGCCGCTCGCGTACTCGTTGATCAGCGTCGCGTGCCCGCGCAGGCCACGCCGGTGTCGCCGCCGGTAACGACTCAGGCCGTCCTGCAGCGCCGCTTCGCCGCGCAGGGCCGGCGCGACGCTGTCGGCGAGCCACTCGGCCGACTGGAAGGCCCAGCCGCAGCCGACGCCGAAGAGCGGGTCGACCGCCATCGCGGCGTCTCCCACCAGGGCAAGGCCCGGCGCCACGGGGACCCGAACTTTGTTCGGCATCTCGATCTTTCCCAAAACGGAGCTGACCAAGCGCGAGGCCCGGATCGGCGGCGCCTCGGGGATGTCGCCGACAAAGGAGACCAGGGCCGCCTCGGGGTCGCGGCGGAACTCCGGCAGGCGGTCCTTGGTCGGCATCGCCGCGTAGAAGACGAGCCCGCTGTCGGTGGGGAAGGCCGCCGCCCAGTTCGGGTCGAGCATCCAGATCGTGCTGGCGCCGTCCGCGGCGGAGGGAGGCCCGTCGAAATACGCCCCGTAGGCGAAGCGCCCGTGCGGCGAGGCCTTCGTCTTCACCGCGGCCAGCTCGGCGACGCGGGAGTCGCGGCCGTCGGCGCCGACGACGAGCCGCGCGGCGAGCTCGGCCTCCTCGCCGTCGCGATCGCGCACGACGACGCCGCGGACGGTGCCCTCCGCACGGACGAGGCTCTGCGCGCTGCGGCCCAGCATCAGCTCGACGCCCGGTGTCGCGGCGGCCGTCTCGCGGATCAGCGGGTCGAGCAGCTCGCGGCGCAGGTTGACCGCCTCACGGGCTTTTGCCGGCGGCGCTTCGATCCAGCCCCACGGCGTCCAAGCGCGCATCCTCGAGCGCACTCCTCCCGCCTCCATGATCGGCTCGAGTAGGTCGAGCCGCTCCAGGGCGGGCACGGCCGAGGCCTGGATGAAGTGGGAGCACATGCGCTTGAAGGCATCCGGGTCGGGTTGCTTCTCGACCAGTGCCACGCTGGCGCCGGCACGGCCGAGAGCGATGGCGGTCGCGCAGCCCGCCAGGCTGGCACCTACGATCACCGCGTCGTACTCGGATCGATTGCCGTTGCTTTGCGTGTCGGGCATCGGGGCCTCCCGGGGGGTCGTTCGACGGTTAAGATAAAGATACTTCGCTCCGAACTATACGCTTCGAACTATGAAAAGCAAGTCGATTCGCCTCACGTCCACCTCCTACGCCCTGCTCGCCCTGCTCGAACAGCTCGGCGAGGCGACGCCGTACGAGATCAAGCAGGCAATGGACAAGTCGCTCGAGAACTTCTGGCCGGTCCCGCACACGACTGCCTATGACGAGCCGGCCCGGCTGGCGCAAGGCGGCTATCTCTCGGTGCACCAAGAGCAGGGCGGCCGCCGCCGTAAAACGTATTCGCTGACCGAGGAGGGCCGGACGGCCCTTGCGGCTTGGGCTGCGGACCCGGTCGCGGCGCCACCGCAGGTGCGCGACGAGGTCATGCTCAAGGTCTTCGCCGGTGCCGATCCGCTCGTCTTCCTGGAGCCGCGCAAGGCCTACCACCGAGCGAAGCTGGCCGAGCTGCAGGGTTACCTGGACGAAGTGCGGGAGGACGATGCCTGGCATCCCTCCGAGCTCGCCCTCACGGGCGGAGTCACCTACCACCGCAAGATGCTCGAGATGCTCGACGAGCTCAGCCCGCCGGACTGATCGGCGTCGCTCAGCCCGAGCTGGGCCGCACGGTCAGCAGGACCATGTCGTCCCGCAGGTGCCCCTCGCTGCGTGCGATCGCGTCCTGGCGCAGGCACTCGGTCATCTCGGCCAGGTCGAGATCGGCGAACGAGTGGGCCAGCTCGCCCAGCGCGCCGGCAGCCACGTGGGTCTCGGGCGGCCCCGCCTCGAACCAGCCGTCGGTGGCGAGGACGAGCGTCTCGCCGGGGAGCAGCTCCCGCTCATGCGAAGGCAGCGGCACGTCGGCCCAGGCGCCGAGCACCGCGCCGCCGCCGAGCTCGACCGGGCCCTCGTCGGTGACGTGGATAGCCGGCGGGTGCCCGGCGGCCGCGAGGGAAAATCGCCAGCGCCCGCTCTCCTGTCGCAGGCGCAGCAGCAGCGCGGTGGCGAAGTCGTTGAGGCTGCGACCCTCGAGCAGCATCGCGTTGAGCTGGGACAGCAGCTCGCGCGGCTCGTCGATCTGGCGAGCGAGGCCGCGCATCGAGTGACGCAGCGCCACCGAGACCCCGGCGGCGACGCTGCCCTTGCCGGTGACGTCGCCGACCATGATCCAGCAGCCGTCCTCGCTGGGAAGGATGTCGTAGACGTCGCCGCCGATCTCCATCCCTTCGCCGAAGGCATCGAAGGTGACCGCGATGTCGAGGCCCTCGACGAAGGGGGGCTCCGGCGGCCGCAGGCCACGCTGCAGGTTCTGGGCGATGCGATCGCGTTCTTCGTAGAGGCGGGCGTTGTCGAGCGCCATCGCCGCCCGGTCGGCCAGCTCGGCGAGCAGCTGCAGGTCGTCGGCCTCGTAGCGCAGATCGGTGCTGGCGTGAAGGAAGGAGAGGGCGCCGAGGGTGGAGCCACGCGCGATCAGCGGCGCCACCGCAGCGGACTGGTAGCGCGTCTCTTCGATCAGCCTGCGGTGGTCCTCGCTCTGGACCACTTCCTTCATCACCTTCGGCGAGGTGAGGTCGCGCCAGACCATCGGGTGGCCGGCCCGCAGCACCTGCGCCACGGGATGGTCGCCGCGAGGATCGAGCGGGGCGCGCCTGCGAATCCCTTCGAGCGCCGCCGCGGCCTCCGGGCTCTGCGCGCCGACGACGCTGTCGCCGATCCAGCCGTCGCGCCGGACGAAGTCGAGAACGCAGAACTCGGCCAGCTCCGGAACCGCGGTTTCGACGATCGTCTTCGCCGTGCGGTCGAAGTCGAGGGAGGCGTCGAGCCCGCCGGTCGCCGCGGCGAGGAAGTCCTGGGCGCGCCGCCGCCGCTTTTCCGCCGTGACGTCACGGGCGATCACCGATGCCCCGACGATGCCGCGCTCGGGATGCTCGATCGGCGAGATCGTCAGCGAGACGTCGATCCGGACGCCGTCCTTGCGGATCCGCTCGGTGTCATAGGTCTCGACCCGTTCGCCGCTCTTCACCCGGGCGAGGATCTCGTGCTCCTCGTTTTTATGGTCGGCGGGGATCAGGAAGGAGATCGGGGAGCCGACGGCTTCGGACTCGGTGTATCCGTAGAGGCGTTCCGCCGCCGGGTTCCAGGAGGTGACGATGCCGTCGAGGTCCTTGCTCAGCACCGCATCCTGGGCGCTTTGCACGACCTGGGCAAGCCGGTAGAGATCCTCTGCGGCGATGCCTGCACTCGTCTCGGCGCGGGGTGAGCTCACCAACCAAAGCTACCCCAGGTCGGCGCCGGGTCTCCTATTCCTCCGCCTCGAGCATGAACATCTCGATCGCCACGTCGGGGGCGACGTGGACCTGGCTCATATACGCGCACACCCGCCTCCCCGTCGCCTCCTCCACCACGGCGGTGAAGTGCTCCTCCATCGTCGTCTGGAAGGTGCGGCGGAAGGCTTCGACCGCTTCGCTCTCGCCGCGCGAGAGCAGCGTTCGCTCGACCGTGGTGAAGCCGTTCCAGAGCACACAGACGACGAGGTCCTCGATTGCGTGGGCCTTGACCCTGGCGGGCCCGCGTCCGTAGAAGCGCGTGTGCAGCTGCGCGAGGCCGTTCGATATCGCTGCGAGCGCCTCCCCGTCGGGGTGCCCCGAGTTCAAGCCGACTCCTTCTCCGCCCCTCTTGGCCACGGTCGTCGAAGAGGAAGAGTTGCGGCGAGCCCCTCCGGCGTTCCCAGACGGTACCACTAGAAACTACCTACCCATCGAGTTAGTAGGCTGAAGCTCCGACCTAACACACGGGCCAGCGCGCATGACTTGGAAGAGCTGACCGGGTTGCGGGGGATCTAGATCCAACGCCGCTCGTGCAGATTCGCGTGAGGAGCGATTGAGGTTGGCGACTCTGTCGAACCCTAAGCCCGCGGAGCTTTCATCGTCGGAAAAGAGACACCCAGAGGAGGCCACGCGCTGGTCGAGCTTTCAAACGCGATGGTCGCCCTGCATCGCGAGTACTTCGGCCGGGGACCGGGTGCCGCAAAGAGCTTCGTCAACGACGAGATGGTCGTCTGTGTGCTCAGCGATATCTACACGGCGGTGGAGCGCACCCTGATCAACGCGGGACAGGCCGAGCACGTTCGCCGCACCCGCAGCCTCCACCAGGAAGCGCTCGAGGACGAGTACAAGGTCGGTGTGGAAAAGATCATGGGCCGCCCGGTCGAGGCGTTCCTAAGCGTCGTTCACGTCGACCCCGACATCGCGATCGAGGTCTTCCTGCTCGGCAAAGATGAAGAACTCCAGGGCTAGGTTTGCCTCGATGTCGACCTGGCTGAGGAAGACTTTGACGCTGCGGCCTGTGACCCGCTCGACGACGCCGATGAACTCGTCCCCGACCGCTTCCTGGAACTTCTTGCGCGTCTCGCTGACGTGCTCGCTGGAGCCGGCGCCGATCAGCGTGCGCTCCGCCGTGGTGAAGATCTCCTCGAGGATGCAGACCGCGTAGTCGTTCTGCAGGTAGCTGCGTGCCTTGGTCGGCCCGCGACCGTAGAGGCGGGCGTGCAGCTGCACGATCTCCCGCGACAGCTGAGAGACGAGCGCCCCGCGGGCGGCAGGGCTTTCTTGAGGGTCCGGACGATCCACGCGACGGCTCCTGTAGGTGTTTCTTGAGCGAGAGGTACGCAAAGCTCTTGCGCCCGCTTACCGCTGCGGAGCCGTTTGCCCTGGCTTCGTATGTCTCGCACCCTGCACGCCGGCCTGCTGACCGTCGTGCCTGGCTGACGCTCGGCGCCGCCAGGGCACTCGAGCGCGAGAAGCATAGCGGTGGCGCGCGCGAGCGGGCGAGGTGTCGATCTCATGACTGCCCATTCGTCGTAGGGGTAGAGATTCGACAACGAGCAAAGGAGAGGCACCATGGGCAAGATCGTCGTCACCGAGTTCGTATCCCTCGACGGTGTGATCGAGGACCCCGGTGGATCGGAGGGCTACAGGCGCGGTGGCTGGACCTTCGAGATCGATCGCGGCGAGGAGGGCGACAGGTTCAAGCTCGACGAGCTGCACGAGGCCGAGGCGCAGTTGCTCGGCCGGGTCACCTACGAAGGCTTCGCCGCTGCCTGGCCCGAGCGTGAGGAAGATCCCGGCGGCTTCGCCGAGAAGATGAACTCGATGCCGAAGTACGTCGTCTCCGCGACCCTGCAGGAGGCGAGCTGGCGCAACTCGACGATTCTGCGCGGCGAGCTCGCCGACGAGGTGGCGAGGCTGCACCGCGAGATCGACGGCACGATCCTCGTCGCCGGCAGTGCCCAGCTGGTCCAAGGGCTGCTCGAGCACGGCCTGGTCGACGAGCTGCGCCTGATGGTCTTCCCGGTCCTGCTCGGCGCGGGCAAGCGCCTCTTCGGCGACGTCAGCGAGAGGAAGCCGCTGCGCCTGCTCGACTCGAAAACGGTCGGCGACGGAGTCGCGATCCTCACCTACGAGCCGGCGGCGAGCTCCTAGGGGGCGGCGGGGCTGCCCGCCCGATCCCAGCGGCTCGCCAGCCTGGCGGCGGCGGCGCGCTCCTCGGCGAGGATTCGCTCGGCGACGCCGAGGACCTTTTGCTCCCCGGCCCGCCTGGCGACCCGCGCGAGCAGTTCGTAGGCGGCGATCTCGAGATGCTCGAAGGCGAAGGCGAAGCCCGTCAGCCTCGCCGCCGTGTCTGGCTGCGCGGCGAAGAAAGCGCCGACCTGCAGGCCGCCCAGCCGCAGCGCCGCGTCCTTGGCCTTGGCGGGTCCGGCGCCCCGCGCCTCGAGCCGTTCGCGGACCAGCAGCTCGTGCTCTTCGCTCTGGCGCAGGTGCTCGTCGAAGAACTTCTTCAGCGCCGCGTCGGTGACTATCCGCGGCGCCGTTTCCAGCAGCTGCAGACCCTGCTTCTCGATCGCGTGGGCGTCAGCGAGGTAGCGATCCAGCCGGGCGGAGACCTCCTCCGCGCCGCCGCCGTTGAGGGACGCGTCGACCGCTGCCTCGAAGCCTGCCGCCAGCCGCTCGGCCATGCGCCTCTCCTCGCCGGCGATCTGGCGCGCCATCGCCGCGGTCGCCTCGTCACCCGCCGCTTCCGCGGTTCGCCGCAGCAGTTCGTAGGCGGCGATCTCCATGTGCGCGTAGGAGAAGGTGTGGGTGGCGAGCTTGCCGGGGGTGTCCGGTGGGCTCGCGGCGAAGACGACCATGCCGATGCCGCCGGCCTTGCCGGCGCTGTCCTCGAGCGTGGATGGGTCGGCGCCATGGGCCTGCAGGCGCTCCCGCACCCGGCGCTCCTGGTCTTCGGTCTCGTCCAAATGGCCCTCGAAGATCTCGGCGAGACGGCCCTCGCCGGCGATCTCCGGTGCCCTGCGCATCTGGGTCAGCGCCTGCTCCTCGATCGCGTGCACGTCGGCGAGCTGCCTGATCAGCTTCTGCTCGGGGCTATGGGCCCGCCGGCGGCCGCCCACCCCGGCTCTGAGCTCGTCGAGCCGACCGCCCACCCCGGCCGGTTCGAGCGGCGGTGCCGGCTTGCCGCCGCCGTCGCCGAGGCCGGCGATCAGCTCCGCCAACGCCTCGCAGGCGCTGACCCGAGGCCGCCAGCCCAGCTCCTGCTCGGCGCGCTCGGAGGACATCAACGGTGCGCCCATCGCCATGTCCAGCCAGCCGGCCGGCGTCGGCTGCAGGCGCAGCCGCCAGGTCAGGTCGGCGAGCCGTCGCGCCACCGAGACGGGCAGGGGAAACGTACGGGCGTCGAGCATCGTGGCCAGGTCCTTGCTGCCGAGCGGCGGATTGGCCGCGAGGTTGAAGGCGCCGCTGACGTCGCGGATCGCAGCGAGGGCGTAAGCCCGTCCCACGTCGGAGGTGTGGACTGCCTGAAAGCAGAGGCCCGGCAGGCGCGGGATCGCCGGGATCAGCCCGCTGCGCAGGAGGAAGCTGGGCAGAAACGGCCCGGCGAAGAGGCGCCGGATCTCCGTCGCCGCGTCTCCCTTGAAGATCAGCGCCGGCCGCAGGCGCACCACCCGGGTGTCCGGCACGCGCACCTCGAACTCGTCGAGCTGTTCCTCCACCAACGCCTTGTGGCGCGAGTAGAAGGAAGTTTCGATGCCGCCGACCGGCCAGTCCTCGGTGACCAGATGGCCTTTCGGCCCCGGCGCGTAGGCGCCGACAGAGGATGCGTAGATCAGCTTTGGCACCCGCGCCGCGCCCACCGCCTCGAACACGCGGCGACTGCCCTCGACGTTGATGCGCTCCAGGGCTCCGGCGTCATGCGAGGGCTGGATCGCCCAGGCAAGGTGTACGACCGCATCGGCGCCTTCGAAGACCGGCTCGAGGGAAGAGCTGACCACGTCGGCTTTCACCCAGCTCGTCTTCTCCGGCTTCCAGGCAGGCACCCGTCGCGCCAACCCGATCACTTCCTCGATCTCATCGCGCTCGACCAGCGCTTCGATGACGCTCGCGCCGACGTTGCCGGTGGCCCCCGTGATGACGACCCTCATCGGGCGCCGCGTTGTCTTGGCTTGGTTGCTCCCATGCTCCCGATTGCCCGCTCCGAAGCTGACCGAAACTCCAGTCCTCTCCGACGTGTGCGCTCTACAACTTAGGGCAAAATGTTTTCTAATCCAAACTTGCTGTGTACCGGCGCTCGCCACCAGGGACGTGCAGGCGTCCCCTCCGGGCTGGTTTGGCGTGGTTTCCTCTATCAAAG
The DNA here is from genome assembly GCA_044867925.1 of Solirubrobacterales bacterium. Lineage (GTDB taxonomy): Bacteria > Actinomycetota > Thermoleophilia > Solirubrobacterales > 70-9 > VRUE01. Next base: position 15,331 of record JBIOVV010000005.1, read on the forward strand.
GACGGGTACTGCCCGCCCATGATCGACACCAAGTCGATTCCCCGACCCGGTGAGCGCTGGCTGAGCTGCCCGCCTTACGTGCTGATCGCCCACGTACTCCGGGTCGAGCGGGGTGCCGGCCCGCCCCTCGTCACCTATGAGCTGCAGGACGACGACGGCATGCCGCTGGAAAGCGTCGAGCACGCCGTGCTCGACGACGCCTGGTGGAAGGCGTTCCAGCCGATGCGCCGGCGCATCGGCTAGGCGCGGCAGGCGACTCGCCCGCCTCCGGCCCTCCTATAGGGTCGAGCAGGTGTCAGGCTCGAATAGCGCTCGTGTTGCCTGGCTCTGCGCCGCCGCGACAGGGGTGTTCGTCGCCTGGCTGCTCGCCCCGGGATCCTCAAGCATCGGCATTGGCTTCTTCTACGCGATCCCGGTCGGGCTGGCGGTCTGGTGGTTCGGGCGCCGTGCCGGAGCGATCGCCGTGCTCGGCTGTGGGGTCCTCTACTGCGCCGGGGCGCTGCTTCAACCGGTCAATGAGTTCGGCATCGCCCTCAGCCTGCGCATGTTGGCCCTGATCGGCGTCGCGGTACTGGTCTCGCTGCTGCGCGAGCGCCAGCTGGTCCTCGAGCACTCGGCAGAGGAACTGGACGCGATCCGGGCGGCGTTGACGCCCGCCGCCCTGCCGCGCCTGCCCAAGGTCGACACGGCTGCCGCCTTCATCCCCTCCGAGTACGGCGTCTCGGGCGACTTCTACCTGCTCACCAACGGACCCGACAGCTCTGCGGTGGCGATCGTCGGCGACGTCACCGGCCACGGTCCCGAGGCTGCCCGGCTGGCGACCTTCGTCCGCGCCCGCTTTGCCGCCTTTGTCGCCGGAACCAGCGACCCCGCCGAGTTGCTGATGTTGACCAACGGCGCCCTCGCCGAACGGCCGCCGCGTGAGCGCGAGCTGGTCAGCGCCGCCTGTCTACGGCTTCGCGACGGCCGGCTCTCCTGGGCGATCGCCGGGCACCCCCCGCCGCTGCTGCTGCCGGGCCTCGAAGAGCTCTCGTCAGATCCCTCGACATATCTGCTCGGCGCCGACCCCGACTTGGTCCTGCGCAACCGCGAGATCCCGTTGCCGAGCGGCGAGGGCGTCGTCGTCTACACCGACGGCGCCACCGACGTTCGTCGTGACGGAGCTGCACTCGGCCTCGAGGGCCTCTCCCGCTTTCTCTCGCCGCTGGCGCACTCGCCCGCGGCGGTACTGGTCAGTCGGCTCGAGAAAGCGATTCTGGAGTGGGCTGACGGCCCGATTCGGGATGACCTATGCGTCCTGGTTCTGAAGCCACGGTAAGGGGGACGCTGCGAAGTTTCGCTTTGGTCTCTCGGGGGAACTCGAAAGGCTTGAAGACCAGCGGCGAGGTGACACGATCGCGCACCTGGCAGCGCGGGCAGTTCTCGATCGCCATCGCGTGCATGGCGCTGTAGCTGCTGCCGCAATTCTCACATCTGAACATCGGTGCAACCTCCCATAGACAACCCAATGCCTTTTGGACAACCGGAATGAGCAACGGCTACCCACTCCTCCCTGGTGTCTAAACCCGGCTTCCGCCACGAGGCGCTGATCTACAGCGACCCCGATGATTTTCTCGCCGGCGCCGTCCCCTTTCTGCATGACGCGCTGCAGGCGGAGGAGCCGGCGCTGGTCGCGGTCAGCCAGAGCAACACGCGACTGCTCGAAGCCGAGCTCGGGGCCGAGGCCGTCGAGATTCGCTTTGAGCCGATCGAGGAGCTGGGGCGCAATCCCGCCCGGCTGATCCCCTTCTGGCGCGACTTCCTCGAGGCTGAGGGCGGGCGCCCCGTTCGCGGCATCGGCGAACCGGTCTGGCCGGGGCGAGGCGCCGCGGAGATCGACGAGTGCCAGCGGCACGAGTCCCTGCTCAACGTCGCCTTCGCGCAGTCCCCGTCCCTGTCGCTGCTCTGCCCCTACGACGGCGGCGCCCTCTCCGACGACGTCCTCGCCGGCATATCCCATGCCCACAGCAGCGTGATCAGCCGCGGTACGAGCGAACCGAGCCGGGACTACCTGGCCGAGCGCGATTGCTTTGCCGGTGAGCTGCCCGCCCCTCCGGCCACCGCCGAGGCGTTCGTCTTCGACCGCAACAAGCTGTTCAGCCTCAGGCGCTGGGTGGAGCGGGTGGCCCGGGAGGCCGAGATGGCCTCCCGGCAGACCGCCGACCTGATCGCCGCCGCCAGCGAGCTGGCCGCCAACAGCATCGCCCACGGCGGTGGCGTCGGCACCGTGCGCAGCTGGCGCGAGCCTGGCCGCCTGCTGATCGAGTTCGAGGACCGGGGGACGATCGACGAGCCGCTCGTCGGCCGCCTTCGGCCCAGCGTCGCCCAGGAAAGGGGCCGCGGGCTCTGGCTCGCCAACCAATTCTGCGACCTGGTCCAGATCCGCTCCAACGCCCTCGGGACCATGGTGCGCCTGCAAACCGCGCTTGCCGAGTAACTCCTCGGCCCTTCCTAGGCGGTGTCTTCCTCGCCGGGCCAGGTGCCCGTGAGCGAGGCGAAGCTGCTGCGGGCGCCGCGGTCCACCATCCCTTTGACCAAGCGGAAGATCGCGCCCTCGAGCAAGAGCGCGGCGATCAGCTTCGGGTAGGAGACGGTGCGGTCCTCCGCCTCGGGCGGATCCTCGTCGTCGATCGCCGCCCAGAGCCGCTCGAAACCCTTCTGGGCAGCGAAGCCCGCGGCGAGGCCGGCGAGAATCCCGATCGGGGCAAAGAGAACCTTCACGCTGGCGAGCTACCCGAGCCTCCCTGGCGGCAAACTGCGCTTTCCGGGAGCTTGCGCTTGCAGACATTGATGTTTACCATTGGCCGCTCCAACGGCAGCGGGGCGGGGGGATGGGCGAGGGCGCACGGCAATCAGATGACTTCGCGTTGGCCTTCGACTCGGCGTTCGCGACGCTGCAGGTTCGCCTCGAGTCGGCCTGCGCCGCGACGCGCGAGTGGCCCCGGGGAGTCGCGGCCGGCATCCGTGCCGCCTTCGAGTGGGTGGCCGCGGAGCCGCGCTCGGCCCAGCTGCTGACCAACGAGGCGCTCGCCGGCGGCAAGGCCGGCTTTGAGCGCTACGAGCGCATGGTCGCTTACGTCGCCGGCCTGCTCGCACCCGGTCGCACGCAGGCCGGCCACGGCGAGCGCCTGCCCGAGCTGACCGAGCGGGCGATGGCGAGCGGGGTGACGATGCTGGTCGCCCAGCGCCTCTCGCTCGGTCAGGAGGCGGAGCTGCCCGCGCTTGCCGGTGAGGCGATCTAGTTCGTGCTGACGCCATACCTGGGCAGCGCCGAGGCGCGGCGGGTCGCAGCAGACGACCCATTTGACATGTGACTAATTAGGGCATGTATCCCTTCTTAGGGGGTAGCTTTTCCCCTTTCTGAAGCGCCAAAAAGCCGTCCTCTGACGGCGCTACGTTCCCCGGCCTGAAATGACAAAGCGGCCGGGGCACCGCTGACACGGCCCC
>JBIOVV010000006.1:0-50701 GCA_044867925.1 Solirubrobacterales bacterium
CCTGCGAACGTTTTGCGCCGCTGGCCCTAAAGCATTCTCGGACGGCGGCTGGCGATCCGGCCAGTCAGGCGAGTGAGCAGGGGCACCCGACGCTCCGGGCCCGCCCGATACCTCGTCCTACGGTTTCTTCACCAACGTCGCCGTGTAAAGCAAACGCGCGTTGGAGTAGAAGCAGCCGTAGGTCTTGACCTTGCCCACACCCTGCTGAGGATGCCCCCCCTGGATGTCCTCCTTGGAGGCGCAGTGGTCCTCGAGGCGGCTGCCGCGCCAGGTGTCTTCTGCGGAGACGTTGAAGGCGAACATCGGCGCCCAGGTGGGCACGGTGAGGGCGACCACCTGGCCGCGCAGGACGGAGAGCGGGTGCTCGAGGGCGAAGATCGGGGTGCTGCCGAAGTAGGGATTGAGCACCTCGAGCGGGCTCTGGCGCACGAGGGTGAATTTCGGCGGTTTCGTGTCCTCGACCGGGCGCAGGATGCCGATCCGGGCCTGCGAGGGCTTGCCGAGGAATTCGTCGAAGAAGCCGACCTCGTCGGTGGTCGTTTTGGTGTCGGCGCGCGAGGGCCGGGCGAGGGTGATCGACCAGGCGACGATCTTGCCGTCGAAGGGCACTTCGTAGGGGTTGTCCACCCCTCCGGCCTTGGTCTGGTAGCCGCTGACGTGTCCCTCCACCCGACAGGGAACCACCTCGACGTTGTTGACGATCTTGCCCGGGCAGGAGGGCGGCGGGGTGGTCGTGGTCTTGCCGAGGACGACGACACCCAGGGGTGCGGAGTCGGCCGCGCCGGGCCAGGCGGCGACGACGAGCGCGATCAGCGCACAGGCGAAAGCGGCCGCCAGCGGCGCCCGCGACCGACCGATCCGGTTTTTCGCTGCTTCTTGCACGATCTCACGCTGCAAACCCGGCCATCCGGCGAGGGTTGCGGGCAGGATTCTGCCGTCCCGGCCGGAGCGATGCCGTTACAGCGTGCGCTTTGCACGATCCCGGCCAGGCCCCCTCGCTAGGGTTGCTCGCCGATGCCGGCAATCGTGGTTGAGGGTTTGGAGCGCAGCTTCGACGAGGTTCTCGCCGTACAGGGCGTCGATCTCGCCGTCGAGGAGGGCGAAATCTACGGCTTCCTGGGGCCGAACGGCGCCGGCAAGACGACGACCGTGCGGATGCTGACGACGCTGCTGCTGCCGACCGGCGGCCGGGCCACGGTGGCCGGCCACGACGTGGTCAAGCAGGCCCGCGCGGTGCGGGCGACGATCGGCGTAGCCCTGCAGGAGGCGGCGCTCGACCCGCTGATGACCGGGCGCGAGCTGATCCGCCTGCAGGCGACGCTGCAGGGCCTGCCGAGCGGCGCCGGCAAGCAGCGCGCCGACGACCTGCTCGAGCGGGTCGACCTCGCCGGCGCCGCCGACCGCCGCGTCGGCACCTACTCCGGCGGCATGCAGCGGCGGCTCGACCTGGCGGCGGCGCTCGTCCACGAGCCGCGGGTGCTCTTCCTCGACGAGCCGACGACCGGCCTCGACCCGGTCAGCCGCAAGACGATCTGGGAGGAGGTGCGGGCGCTCAACGACGAGGGCACGACAGTCTTCCTCACCACCCAGTACCTCGAGGAGGCCGATCAGCTCGCCGACAACGTCGCGATCATCGACAGCGGCAGGATCGTCGCCGAAGGGACCCCCGACTCGCTGAAGACCGAGATCGGCAACCCGCACATCCAGCTGCAGCTCGCCGCCGGCTCGATCGCCGAGGCGGAGGAGGTCTGCGCCCGGGTCGGCAAGCTGCTCCCCCCGGTCGACGGCCGCACGGTGCTGGTCGAGGTCGAGAACGGCGCCGCCGACATCCCGCGCGTCGTGCGGGCTCTCGACGAGGCGGGGATCGCGGTCGAGGCGCTGGAGCTGGTCCGGCCCACGCTCGACGACGTCTTCGTCGCCAAGACCGGCCATCACCTGGAGAAAGACGAGCAGGGCGGCGCCGAGCCCGAGCCGGTCGAGGCGTGAGCGAGCTCGCCGTCAACGCCAGGGTCGTGCGGGCGCTGGGCATGCGCTCGATCCGCCAGACCTTCCGGCGGCCGCAGCTGATGGCGCCGATCGTCGTCTTCCCCACCCTGCTGCTGGCGATCCAGACCGGCGGCGCCGGCGGCGCCGTCGACCTGCCGGGCTTTCCGCCGGTGCAGAGCTTCCTCCAGTTCATGCTCGCCGGCGCGATGATGCAGTCGCTGATGCTGGCCGGCAACAGCGGCGGCATCGCGCTCGCGGTCGACATCGAGATGGGCTTCACCGACCGCCTCTTCTCGGCGCCGATCCCGCGCTACACGATCGTGCTCGGACGGCTGGCCGGGACCGCGGCGCTGGGTCTCTTCGCCTCGCTCTGGTTCCTCGCGATCGGGCTGATCTTCGGCGCCGAGATCCACAGCGGCGTCGCCGGCGCGCTGATCGCGATCGCGCTGGTCACCGCCACGGCGATGGCGGTCGGCGGCATCGGCGCCGCGATCGCCCTGCGCACCGGCAGCGCCAGCGTCGTCCAGGGCCTCTTCCCGCTGGTCCTCGTCGTCCTCTTCCTCTCCTCCGCCTTCTTCCCCAACGAGCTGATGATCCAGCCGGCGAAGGCGATCGCGGAATACAACCCGCTCAGCTTCGTCGTCGAAGGGATCCGCGGCCCGATCATCTCGGGGATCGATGCCACCGAACTGGCCGAGGCGGTGCTGGCGATCGCCGCGATCGTCGTGCTCGGCCTGGTGCTCAGCGCCCGCGCTCTGCGCCACCGGCTGCGGGTGGGCTGATGGAAGCGGTCGCAACCCAACCGCAGTGGCGGGCCAACCTGGCGACGATCGCGGCGCTGATGGCGCGGGCCAAGAACGAGCTGCTGCGGGTGCCGGGGGCGGCGATCCCCGGCGTGCTGGCGCCGACGATCTTCTTCCTCGGCCTCAACGGCGTCTTCGGCGCACTGACCCAGCTCAACGGCTTCACCACGGACACCTACGAGAGCTTCATCGTGCCGGTCAGCATGCTGCAGGGGGCCGGCTTCACCGGGGCCGCCGCCGGGGTCAACCTGGCCCGCGACATCGAGGGCGGCTGGGTGGACCGCCTGCTGGTCTCGCCGGCGCCGCGCTGGGTGCTCCTGGCCGGCACGGTGCTTGCCGCCGGCGCCCGGGCGCTGATCCCGGCCACCTTCGTATTCGCGATCGCGCTGGTGCTCGGCGCCGGCTGGCCCGGCATCGACGGGCTGGTCGTCACCTACGTGATGGTCGCGGCGATGGCGGCCGTCGCCGCCTGCTGGGGCTCGGGCCTGGCGCTGCGCTTCAAGAGCCAGTCGGCGGCGCCGCTGATGCAGGCCGGGATGATGGGCCTGATCCTCACCACCACCGCCTACGCGCCGCTGGCGCTGTTGCAACCCTGGATGCGCAGCGTCGCCGAAGTCAACCCGGTGACGCAGGTGATGGACGCCGCCCGCCAGGGCTTCGTCGGCAGCGTCACCTGGGCGGAAACCTGGCCCGGCCTGCTCGCCCTGGCCGGCCTGCTCGTCGTCCTCGGCGCTTGGGCGCTGCGCGAAATGCGCCGCACCGCGGTGTGACCGCAGCGGCGACCGGCATCGCCGAGCGCGTCCTGCGCCATGGCTGGCTCGAAGGGGAACGCCGTGGCGTCCGCTTCGCCTACACCCGGCCGAGCCCCAGCCGCTACCCGTGGCAGTGGTACTGGGACTCCTGTTTTGCCGCGATCGTCTGGCGGCGCTTCGACCCGGCCCGGGCGCGGACGGAGCTGGAGACGCTGCTGGCCGCGCAGCGCCCCGACGGCTTCCTCGGCCACACGATCTTCTGGGAGCGGCCGGTCACGCTCAGCCGTCTCCCCTTCTACAACGTCGCCTCGCGCAGCTCGTTCCAGACCGGGACGATTCAGCCGCCGCTGCTGGCCTGGGCCTGGAAGATCGCCGTCGGCAGCCCTGCTGAGGAGCCGCGAATCGCCGCCCAGGCCGAGTGGCTGAGCGCCAACCGCGATCTCGACGGCGACGGGCTGCTCTGGATCGTCCAGCCCGACGAGTCCGGCCTCGACGCCTCGCCGAAGTTCGAACCGGTCTGGGGACGGCTGGCCAACGCCCGCCTCGGCTTCCCGCTGCTGGTCCACCGCAACCGCGGGCTCGGCTTCGACGCCCGCCGCGTCCGCGAGCGCGGCTGGCCGGTCCTCTGCGAGACCGTGGTCAACACGCTCTGGTCGCTCTCCTTGCAGGCGCTGGGGCGTCCCTCGGTAACCCCCGCGCTGATCGAGCGGCTCTGGGACGAGCGTCGCGGCCTCTTCCTCGACTGGGCGGAGCCCGGGCACCTTCGTCCCGGCGTCGTCACCTGGGCCGCGCTGGCACCGCTGGCGCTGCCCGACCTGCCGGAGGAGATCGGGCGCCGCCTGGTCGAGGAGCACCTGCTCGACGAGAGCGAGTTCCTGACCCCGGTCGCGCCACCCTCGGTCGCGGCCTCGGAGCCGAGCTACGAACCCGGCGGCCATCGCGGGCCCCTGCGGCGCTACTGGCGCGGCCCGACCTGGGTCAATTCCGCCTGGCTGGTCTGGCTCGGCCTGCTGCGCCTCGGCTATGCGGAGGCGGCTTCTCGCCTGGCCGACGGGGTGATCGGGGCGGTTGAGCGCGAAGGCCTGCGCGAGTACTACGACCCGCGCACGGGCAGTGGCCTGGGGGCCAGGGACTTCGCCTGGTCGGCCCTGGTCGCCGAGCTGGCCGAGCCCGACCCGGGCGCGACGCGCAGCCACCTGTGACGGCAGGTGCAACGCGCTGGGTCTCTGTCCGGCCCTCAACGCGTTGCACCTGCAGGGCCGTGAGAATGCGGTCGTGCCCGAGAAGCCGCTGGTCAGCGTCGTCATCCCCGCCTACAACGCCGAGCGCTATCTCGGCGAGGCGATCGAGAGCGTCCTCGCGCAGACCTATGCACCGGTCGAGACGATCGTCGTCGACGACGGCTCGAGCGATCGCACCGCCGCGGTCGCCCGCTCGTATGACGGGGTGAGCGTGATCGAGCAGGAGAACAGCGGCCCCTCCGCCGCCCGCAACCGGGGCTTCGCCGCGAGCCGCGGCGAGATCGTCGCCTTTCACGACAGCGACGATGCGATGACGCCCGCCAAGCTCGCGGTCCAGGTGGGACACCTGCTCGACAATCCCGGCGTCGGCTGTGTGCTCGCCGAGCAGGAGCTGTTGATAGAGCCCGGGGCCGAGCTTCCCTTCTGGGTCGCGGGCAGCAAGGTGGAGACGATGATGCCGCCGCGCCCGCCCGAGCTCGAGGACGAGCCGCTCGTCCACCCGATGACGATGGTCGTGCGCCGCGCCACCTTCGAGCAGGTCGGCGGCTTCGACGAGTCGATGCGTGCCGGCGAGGACTTCGACTGGATGCTGCGCGCCGCCGAGGAGGAGATCGAGATCGCCCGCCTCTCGGACGTCCTGCTGAGGCGTCGCGTTCGCCCCGGCAGCCTCACCCAGGATGCGGCGGCGTCGCGGGCCGGCCTCTTCCGCGCCTTCAAGGCTCGGATCGAGCGGCATCGCGCCCGCGCCGACGACTGAGCGCACCGGCGGCGTGCAGGGGCAGCTGCCAGACGCTCTCGAGCCCCCAGAAGCGCCGCGCGAACTGGATGAACCCGTCTGGTCGCGGCGCGCCGGTGTCGAGGTCGCGCAGGCGCCGGTAGCGGTCCCAGGCCATCCGCAGCGTGCGCTGGGGCGAGTCGGGCCTGCAGGCCGCCCGAAACGCGGCGCGCTCGTGCCGCGAGGCGAGGACCGCCCGCAACTGGCCGAGCGCGCTTGGGGGAACCGCCAGCTCGAACTCCTCGCGCAGGTAGCTCAGAGCCGCCAGGGTCGCCACGGTCAGCCGCCGGCGCTCGGCCTCGGCGACGAGGTGACCCCAGTCGAGCTCCTCGCCGGCGGAGCGGATCACGGCCGCGGCGTCGGCGATCCAGCGAAACGGCGGCAGCGGGCTCCATGGCGTGCCGTGCACGCAGGCCAGCAGGAGCTGATCGGCCGGGCTCGGGGCCCGCGTCTCCACCCCACCGAGCTCGAGCGGGACCGAGGCACGCCAGAGCTCGGCGTCGCTCGCCGGCTGCCAGAGCGAGAACCAGTGCAGGTCGACGTTGCCACCCTCGGCGCCGGCGAAGCCGAGCGAGTGATGCACCTGGGTCCAGGCGGGCGGATCGTCGTGGTCCGGCGACCACCCGGCGGTGCTGAGCGCCTCGATCGCTTCCTCGGTGCGGGAGATCGGAACCAGCACGTCGACGTCGTCCATCGGCCGCACGCCGACGTCGCCGTAGGAGAGCACCGCCAGCGAGGCGCCCTTGGTCACCAGGGTCTCGATCCCCGCCTGCTCGAGCACCTCGATCGCCCCGGCTGCCCGCTTGAAGATCAGCTGGTTGTGGCTCCACGACCGTCGGTACAGGCCCTTCAGCCGCCCGGCCACCTCGGCATCGAACGAGTGGGGCCCGAGGTTGCGGTAGACGAGCGGCAGCAGGCGGGTCGAGCCGTGGTCGACGGCATCGAAGTAGACGGACTGGCGCCAGCGCCGCCAGGCGGCCAGCGCCTCCTCCGGCCGGTCGAGCGCCGCGTGCAGGACGAGCAACTGCTCCCGCGTCGGCTTGTTGCCGAGTGCCTCGCTCATCAGGCCGCCCCGCGCCGCCGGTCCAGCGATCGCTTCAGGTGGCGCGCGAACTCCGCCCGCTCTTGACGGTTGTGGATCGAGTGGTTGGCACCGTGGATGCGGCGCCGGGTGACCGTCTCCGCCAGCATCTCCTGCTCGAGGCCAAGCTCACGGGCGCGCAGCAGAAAGGCGAGGCCGTCGCTGATGCGGACATCCTCCGCCCAGGGGCCGACCATCTCGAGCGCGCCGCGGCGGGCGAGCATGGCGCCGATGTAGAGGCCAGGCTGGGGCGCCTCGGGGACCCGCAGCGCCGCCGCCTCCTCGGCAGCGAGGTCCGGGCTGAGAAATTGCCGCACGTGGCCGAAGACGAGCTGCAGCCGCGGCCTGGCCTCGAAGGCGGCGAGCTGCGACGCGATCTTGCCGCGCTCCCAGATGTCGTCGGCGTCGAGAAAGGCCAGGAAGTCGGCGCGGCAGGCGTCGACGGCCGCGTTGCGCGCCGCCCCGATGCCGGGCCGGGGCTCGCTGACCACCTCTACCGCCGGTGCAAAGCCGGCGGCGATCTCGGCACTGCCGTCGCTCGAGCCGTTGTCGACGACGATCACCTGATCGCAGGGCCGGCTCTGGCTCAGCACGCTCTCGATCGCCTCGGCCAGGTAGGTCTCGCCGTCGCGAACCGGGATCGCCGCGGTGACGGTCGGCTCAGCCAAGCTCGGCCACCAAGCGGTCGACCGCGGCGGCGTTCGCCCCGGGATCCGGACTGAGCTCCAAGGCGTAGCTCGGCACCCGCCGTACGAGATCGGCGAGCGCCGCGAGCGAAACCCCACCCCCGAAGCCCGACTGCACGATCGTGCTCGGCGCCACCGCCCGCAGCCCCTCCCCCGCCGAGATCGACCGCACCCCATCCCCCCCGCTGACTTCCTCTTTTTCCGCGGTATGCGCGGAGAAGCGGGAAGTCAGCCCGGGGGGGGTTGGGGCTAGGAGGGCGACGATGTGGAGCTGCGGCCTCAGGGTGCCGGGGGCGAGGGTGCGGATGTCGACCAGGGCCTTCTTCGGGCCCTCCAGGGTCTGCTGAAAGCCGGCGGGGTCGATCGCGGCGGCCGGAACGCCGAGGCGCTGGGCGCTGTCCTCGCTCAGCTTCGCCGTCGACTGCATCGCGTGCGCCGTCAGCGAGCCGGGCTCGAGCAGGACGTAGTCGTCGGCGACGACCTCCAGCCCGGCCAGGGCGCAGGAGAGCGCCAGGGTCGACTTGCCGGAACCGCCGCGGCCGACCAAGAGCACGCCGCGGCCGTCGCGGCCCACCGCGCCGGCGTGGGTCATCGGGCGCCCTCGAGCCGCCATCAGCAGCTGCAGCGCCTCGCGGATCGGGGCCGCCCGCTCGCCGGCGGGAATCGCGGTCGCGTCGGGCAGGTGGAACACGGCCGCGCCCTCAGCCGGCGCGGCGGCGGTCAGCGCCCTGCTGCCGGCCGCGGCAAGGACGCAGGCTCGCTCCGAGCGGAGCCGGGCGACCGGGTTGGTCCCGGGCGGCGCCGCGATCGGATCCCAGAGAGGCGCTGGGGGCTCGACCCCGGAAGAGGCGGTATCGAAGAGGGATATCGAGAGCTCCGGCTCGCCCTCCCAAACCCCGGCGAGGTGCTCGAAGGGCGCCAGCAGGGCGGCGCGCAGCGGCTCCCCCGCATAGCGCAGGCGCAGGCGCAGGCCAGCCATCTCCAGGTCCAACCTGCCAGGACCGCCAACCGCCTCGGCCGCCAGCTCGAAGCCGCTTCGCAGCTGCTCGAAGTAAGCGCCGGCGAGGTCTGCCTCCGCTGCCCGCGCCGCGGCCGAATGCGCCGACACGCGCTAGACGGCCGGCCGCGGCCAGCCGGCGGTGTCGACCTCGTGGATCGGGTCGAGCAGGAAGTAGTCCTTCATGTCCGTGTAGCGCTCCAGGCGCGGCGCCTCGAAGGGGGTCCGCGCTTCGCCGGCGGCGACGGGCGCCGGCGGCGAAGCGCTCTGGGAGCCCTCCTCGCGCACGATCAGGCCGTTCTCCTCCAGCTGCGCCAGCAGGGCCGCGACCGCCGCGCCGATCTCGCTCGCCTCGGCGAGGAACTGGCCGGCCAGCGCCGCGCCGATCTCCGCCTCGGTGGCGCCACCGCCAAGCAGCTCCCAGACCGCAGGCGCGCTGCCGGCAAGGCTGTAGTAGCTGCCGTTGCCGAGGTCGATCGCGATCACCTCGCCGTCGACCGTCTCGTGGACGATCTCCGGTCCGATGCGGAAACGTGGCTCGCTCACGCGAGGCCTATTTGTAGCGGTAGGTGATGCGACCCCGGTCGAGGTCATACGGCGAAAGCTCGATCTTCACCCGGTCGCCGGGGAGGATGCGGATGTAGTGGCGGCGCATCTTGCCCGAGATGTGGCCGAGCACATCGTGGCCGTTGTCGAGTTTGACCCGGAACATCGTGTTGGGGAGGGCCTCGGTGATCTCGCCCTCCATCTCGATCTTCTCCTCTTTCGCCATGCGGCGGGCAGCCTAACAGTCAGGACCTGCGACGCAGGTGCTCGATCGCCTCGTCACGACTCGAGACCTCGCCGGCGTACTGGGCGGCCTCGAGCTCGGCGAGCAGCTCGCCGAGCTCCGGGCCGGCGGCCAGGCCGAGCTCGCCGGCCAGCTCGTCGCCGCGCAGCAGCGGCCTGGGCGGACCCTCGCGCCGCCAGTCGAGCGCGGCTACCAGCATCTGCCTGGCCAGCGTCAGGTGCGCCTCGATCGCCTCCGCGCTCGCCAGCGGGCCCGAACCGCGAGCCGAGAGCCGGTCGGCGATCGTCAGCAGGGTCACGTCGGCGGCGACGGGGTCGGTCGCGCGCAGGTACTCGTGCACGCGCCGCGGCGGCAGCGGCGCCTCGTGGACGAGGAAGCCGAGGCGCAGGTGATGCAGGGTGAGGCCCTGGAGATGGCGGGTGAGGCCACGACTCGCGCGCAGGCGACCGCAGAGGGCGCCGACGATCTCGACGCCGTCGCGGTCATGGCCGATGAAGGTGACGTAGCCGTCGCGTTCGGAGCGCGTCGCCGGCTTGCCGATGTCGTGCAGCAGGGCGCCGAAGCGCAGGGCCGTGCCGCGGCTGATCTCATCGGCGAGCGGCTCCGCGAGCAGCGCCGCGACCTCGTCGGCCCGCTCGCCGGCGAAGCGGGCCAGATCCTCCTCGACCTCGAGCGTGCGCTCGAGCACGGCCATGGTGTGCCCGTGCACGTCGAGGTGGTGGTTGGGGCCCTGCTCGACCCCGCGCAGGGCCTCCAGCTCCGGCAGCACGACCGCGGTCAAGCCGAGCTCGTCGAGCAGTCGCATCCCCCGCAGCGGGTCGGGGCCGCCGACCAGCTGGCGCAGCTCGACCAGCTGGCGCTCGCCGGCGGCCTCGGCCGCACGAGCGGCTTCGGCGCGGGCCAGCGCGGCGGTGGCGGGGTCGATCCGCAGGCCGAGCCCGGCGGCGAAGCGAGCGGCGCGCAGCAGACGCAGCGGATCTGCGGCGAAGCTGCGCTCGCTGACCACGCGCAGCAGGCCACGGTCGAGGTCGGCGAGGCCGCCGTGGGGGTCGAGCGGCGCACCGCCGCCGAGCGGCACGGCAACCGCGCCGATGGTGAAATCCCGCTCGCAGAGGTCGGCCTCGATCGTCTCGCCGCGCAGGGCGGTGACGTCGATCTGCCAGCTGCGGTCGGCCGCAGCCGCGCGCCAGGTCGCAAACTCGGCGGAGAGCTCGAAGGAGTGCCCGCCGCCCTCGCGGGCGATCGCCTTGGCGACCGGCCCCGGGTCGCCGGCCACGGCGAGGTCGAGATCGACGACCTCGCGTCCCAAGGCCGCATCGCGGACCGCCCCGCCGGCGATCCAGATCCCCTCGCGGTCGCCCACGGCTCGCCGCGCCAAGCCGACCAGCGGCGCCGCGCCGAGGCGCGCCTCGAGCGCGCTCATGCCGCTGCCCGCTGGACCCTGGCAGAGATCCCGCAGGTGATCTCGTAGTTGATCGTCCCCAGGCGCTGGGCGATCTCCTCGGCGCGGATCGACTCCTCGCCCTGGCTGCCGATCAGCACCGCCGGGTCCCCCGGCTCGACGTCCGTCTCCGCCCCGAGGTCGACCGTGAGGTTGTCCATCGAGACCGTGCCGACGAGCGGGTGGCGGCGGCCGCGCACCAGCACCTCGGCGTTGTTCGAGAGGCCGCGCCGCACGCCGTCGCCGTAGCCGAGCGGCACCACCCCGACCCAGGTGTCGGCGGGCGCCCGCCAGGCCTGGCCGTAGCCGGCGCTGGCGCCCGCGGGGAAGCGCTTGACGTCGGCGACGTAGGAGTGCAGCGAGAGCGCCGGCGCGAGGCCGCGCTCGCCGGGGTCCCCCTGAAAGGGATCGAGGCCGTAGACGGCGACGCCGCAGCGGGCCATCTCGAAGTGGGCGCCGGGGTCGCGAAAGACCGCGGCGCTGTTGGCGGCGTGGGCGATGACGCCGGGGAACTCGGCCTTGACCGCGGCCGCGACGGCCGCGAAGCGGCCGAGCTGCTCGTCGAAGAAGGGGGAATCGGGTTCGTCGGCGGTGGCGAAATGGGTCCAGACCCCGGCCAGCTCGAGCATCGGGTCCTCGGCGCAGGCCCGGGCCAGGGCAAGCACCTCGCTCGGGTCGGGATTGCCGAGGCGCCCCATGCCGCTGTCGTGCTTGACGTGAACACTCACGGCACGGCCCTGGGCCCGGCCGCGCGCGGCGAGGAGCTGGCGGAAGCCGTCGCGCCAGACGGCGACTTCGGAGCCGGCCGCGAGGGCGTCGTCGAGCTCCTCCGGCGCAAGGGCCCCCATCGTCAACAGGGGGACCTGGGGCAGGCGCCGTCCGATCTGCGCCGCCTCGGCGCCGGTGGCGACGGCGAGACGGCTGGCGCCGCCGGCCAGGGCGGCGCTCGCGCAGGCGTCGGCGCCGTGGCCGTACCCGTCGGCCTTGACCACGGCGCAGAGCTCGGCGCCCCCGCGCAGCTCCGCCTTCAGCCGGGCGCAGTTGCGCTCGATGGCGCCGAGGTCGATCCG
This sequence comes from Solirubrobacterales bacterium, assembly GCA_044867925.1. Classification (GTDB taxonomy): domain Bacteria; phylum Actinomycetota; class Thermoleophilia; order Solirubrobacterales; family 70-9; genus VRUE01. Next base: position 11,623 of record JBIOVV010000006.1, read on the forward strand.
GGCTACTGCCCGCGCCATCGGGCTAGTCGGTGGCGACGAGCGCAGCCAGCGCGTCGGCCCGCGTCACCAGCCCGGCGAGGCGACCCTCGTCGTCGACGACGGGCAGGTGGTTGTGGTGTGACTCGGCGATCATGCGGGCGATGGCCTCGGCGTCGTCGTCGCTGCGGGCGACCACCGGATCGGGTGTCATCAGCTCGGAGACTTTGGTGGCGAAGGCCTTGTCGAGCCGCTTCTCGAAGCCCTTCATCGAGCCGACGAAGACGACTCCCCCCATGATGTTGAGGTAATGAGGCAGGTGCAGGTCCGCCTCCTCGTCGCTGAGGATCAGGTCGGACTCGCTGACGATGCCGACCACCTTGCGCGACTCGTCGGTGACCGGCAGGGCGCCGATGTCGATCTTGGCGAGCAGCTCGATCGCGGCGCGTGCATCGGCGTCCGGGGAAACGGTCGGCACGTCGGCGTCCATGATCTCGGCGGCGGTCTTCACAAGAAGGTGCGAGGTTATTCCACGGGCGCGCCGGAACGCATCCCCGCCGGGATCGACTCGATCACGTCGGTGGCGATCACCGACTCGGCGGCGCCGATCCGCCGGGCGGCCTCGCGACCGGCACGAGCGTGAGCAAGCACGGCGGCGCAGGCGGCCGCGAAGGGCTCGAGGCCGCGGGCGAGCATCGCCGCGATCATGCCGGAGAGGACGTCGCCGGTCCCGGCGGTAGCGAGCGCCGGTGCGGAGAGCGCGTTGACGGCTACGCGCTCGCCATCGGTGACGATCGTGTCGTCGCCCTTGAGGACGACGATCGAGCCGGCCTGCCTGGCCGCCTCACGCGCCGCCGCAAGCCGCCTGGCGCCGATCTCCTCGGAGGACCGTCCGAGCAGCCGGCCGAGCTCGCCGGCGTGGGGCGTGAGGATCGTCGGAGCTGTCCGCCGTGCGATCCGGTCGAGCTCCCCGGCGAAGGCGTTGAGCCCGTCGGCGTCGATCGCCAGCGGGACCTCGATCGCGGCCGCGGCCTCGCGGGCCAGCTCGACCGAGCCCGGGTCGCGGCCCATGCCCGGGCCGAGGACCCCCGCCGCCGCCCGCTCGAACGCACGCAGGACCGCCTTCAGCGAGGCCGGGGCAAGGCAGCCATCGCCGCCCGGGCACCCCGCCGACATCACCTCGGGCCGGCTGCTCTCGAAGATCGGCTCCAAGTCGGCTGGCACGGCGACCGTGGCATAGCCGGCCCCGGCTCGAATCGCCGCTCCCGAGGACATCTGCACGGCGCCGGTGAGACCGCGCGATCCACCCGCGATCACCACCTGGCCGGAGCTGAACTTGGTCGACTGCGGCCCGCGTGCGGGCAGCAGGGCGAGCACCGCGGGGCCGATCGTCCCTGCCGCCGGCTTGCCCGGCGCTCCGTCGGGTATGCCGATCGGCGCGATTCGAAGCTCACCGGTGTGCGCCTTCCCCGGCGAGACCCGATGGCCGATCTTGGCCGCGTGGAAGCTGACGGTCAGGTCTGCCTCGACGGCGACGCCCGCGACCTCCCCGGTCGAGGCGTCGACCCCGGAGGCGATGTCACAGGCGACCACGGGAGCGCCGCAGCGGTTGATCGCCTCGATCGCCGCCTCGGCCGGCGGGCGCGGCGGGCCGGCGAAGCCGGTGCCGAAGATCGCATCGACGACGAGGCCGGCCCCCTCGAGCCAGCCGTCGAGATCCGCAGGCGGCTCCTCGGCGAGCCCGAGAACCGCCACCTCGAACCCCGTCTCACGCAGCCGCCGTGCCGCGATCAGCCCGTCGCCGCCGTTGTTGCCCTTGCCGCAGACGATCCGCACCGGCCCCTGCGGCGCCAGCCCGGCCACGGCCTCGGCCAGCGCCGTCCCGGCCGCGGCCATCAGGTCGGCGCCGGCGATCCCCTGCTCCTCGATCGCCCAGCGGTCGACTGCCCTGATCCCATCGGCGTCGAAGAGGGGGCTCAGCCACGACTCCATCTCAGGCAGTGTCGACGATGGCGACGGCGGCTGCAAAGTCCCGCGAGTGGGTGAGCGAGATCTCCACCCGCCGTCCCGCCGCCACCTCGGCCGCCCGTCCCGCGAGCCGTACCGCCGGCGGCTCCCCGGCAACCACCTCGATCTCCCGCAGGCCAAAACCGCCGCTGAGCCCGAGCGCCTTTACCACGGCCTCCTTGGCGGCGAAACGCGCGGCGAGGTGGCGGCCGGGGCGAGCCCGGGCCATCGCGTATCGACGCTCGCCTGCGCTGAAGACGCGCTCGGCAAGGCGGGGGTGGCGCCGCAAAGCGCGCTCGAGGCGGTCGATCTCGAGCAGATCGATGCCCACGCCCGAGCTCATCGGGTGGCTATTTGCCGAGGCCCGCGATCAGCTTCGCCGTGGCCAGCTCCCCGTTGGAGCCGGACCCGAGGCCGATGTAGCTGATCTTCTTCAGATAAGGCACGGCTTCCCAGAAGTCCGATTTGGAACGGGGCACGAGCGCTTCGGCGAGCTCGAGCGCGGCCGGGCCGTCGACGAAGGCGCTGATCGGCGTCTTGCCGAGCGCTGCGGCAGCCGCCTTGTAGCCGGGCTTGTCCGAGAGCGTCGCGCCGGAGCCGGCGTTGAGCCCGGCCAGGGCGGCGGGCAGGCCATAGCCGACGGCGATCCGGTCGCCCTTGGCGATGACGACGATCGGCTTGGCGTCGGGGCCCCCGTTGTTGACCGAGAAGCCGCTCGCCTTCCCGCCGACTGCGGTCACCCCCGGGACTTGCGCGCTGCGCAACAGGGTGCCGACACTGGCGATCGCGTCGGCCGCTTCAGCCGAGCTGCTGGTGAGGACCATGGCGCCGCCGAGGCTGCTTTTGCCGCTTCCCTCCGCGAATACAGCCCCTTCCTCGAGCGAGGCCGCGATTTTGTCGAGGTCGATGCCGGCCTGGCTCAGCGTGCTCTTCAGTTCGCCGGGCTCCAGGTCGGGCGGCGCGCCGGACTCATCGAGGTTGTCGATCGCTTCTTCGAGCTGCTCGTTGAACTCGATGAAGCCGAAGGCCGCGAAGGCGTCGGCCGGCAGCGAGCCGAGCAGCTCGGAGGGATTGCCCGCCGGCGCTTCCTGATCGCCCAGATCGCTGCTCAGGTCGATCTGGAGCTGATCGGAATGGGGGATCAGGCTGGCCACCGCTGTCGCATCGCTGGGATCGATTCCGGCACCTTCCAGCACGTCCTGCGTCTGCTCGTCGATTTTGTCTTCCGACTGTTCGATGAGGCCGCCGACGTCGATGTAGGCGTCGGCGAAGCTGCCGTTGGAGGCCGCCGAGACCGTCTCCTGGAAGCGGTCTTCGCCGCCGAGCGAATCGCCCTCGGAGGCGTCGACCGCCGCTTTGAATTCCTTTTCGCTGTCGGCGAGAACGAGCGTTTCGCCGACCAGGCCGACCGCGTTGTCGTCGGGGCCGCCGACCTTGAACTGGACGCCTTCGTAGGAGACGTCTTTGGAGGGATCGCTGCTCTGCCCGCTCTTCTTGTCGATGAAGGCCTGGGCCGCTTTCGGGTCGGTCGTCTCAACGGCGATCAGCGGTTCGGAGAGTTCGCCGTCGACCAGCCGTTCGAATGCGACCCCGCCCTTTTTGCCGAGCCAGGGTTCCACTTCCGTCGCGTAGTCGAAGGATTCGCCGTCCTCGCGCGCCGAGCTTTCCAGTTCGGCGATGACGAAGTCGCCGAGGTCTTCGCCGGTGATTGTCCTGGCGGCGGCATCGACGTCGGTCTTCAGTTCACCCGTCGGCTTCAGCTCCCCTTCGACGAAGACGAGCGAGCCGGGGGAAGCGAGCCCCGCCAGCGCCGAGCCGGAGGAGTCGGAAGAGCTGCCCTCGCTGTCGCTGCCGCCACAGCCGGCGATCGCGACGGCCGCGACCACCGCAAGAGCTGGAATGGATAGACGAATCCTGACCATGTTGGCGAGAAAGAGTAGCGCGCGAAGCGCTACTCCACAGTCACGGTCTTTGCGAGGTTGCGCGGCTGGTCGACGTTGAGGCCCCGAGCGCGGGCGATGCCATAGGCCAGCAGCTGCAGCGGCAGGATCGCGACGATCGGCTGCAGGATCCAGTCGGTACGGGCGATTTCGATCGTCTGGTCGGCAACTGCCGCCACCCGCTCGTCGCCCTCGGTCGCGATCGCGATCGTCTCGGCGCCGCGGGCGCGCACCTCTTCGACGTTGGAAAGCACCTTGTCGAGCACCGGGCTGTCGGTGGCGACGCAGATCACCGGCGTCGACTCGTCGAGCAGGGCGATCGGTCCGTGCTTCATCTCGCCGGCGGCATATGCATCGGTCGGGATGTAGGAGATCTCCTTCAGCTTCAGCGCCCCCTCGAGACAAACCGGCAGGCCGATGTGGCGGCCGAGGTAGAGGAAGAAGTCGTGCTCCGCCTGCGCCGCGGCGATCTCCTCAGCCGGGCCTTCGCCGGCGGCGATCGTGGCTTCGATCTTGGAGGGAATCGCCTTCAGCTCAACGACCAGCTCGGCGAGCCGCTGCGCCGGCAGGGTGCCGCGCAGCTCGGCCAGGCGCAGCCCCAGCAGGTACATCGAGGCCACCTGCGCGACGAAGGTCTTGGTCGCGGCGACGCTGACCTCCGGGCCGGCGCGGGTGTAGAGGACGGTGTCGGAGTCGCGGGTCGCCTGGCTGCCCATCACGTTGGTGATCGCCAGCACCTTGGCGCCGTTCTCGCGAGCCAGGCGCATCGCCGCCAGCGTGTCGGCCGTCTCCCCGGACTGGGTGATGCCGATCACCAGGTCCTGCGTGCCGATCACGGGATTGCGGTAGCGGTACTCGGATGCGACATCCATCTCGACCGGGACCCGCGCCCACTCCTCGATCGCGTAGCGACCGACCAGGCCGGCGTGGTAGGAGGTGCCGCAGGCGACGATCACGATCCGCTGGATGCCGCGCAGGTACTCGTCGTCGAGCTCTAGTTCGGAGAGGTCGACCCCTTCGTCACTGGGCAGCCGGTCGGCGATCGTCTCGGCGACCGCATCGGCCTGTTCGTGGATCTCCTTCAGCATGAAGGTCTCATAGCCGCCCTTCTCGGCCGCGGACTCGTCCCAGGAGATCTCTTCGGAGCCGCGCTCGACCGGCTTGCCTTCGGCGTCGGTGATGCTCACCCCGGAGGCGTCGACGGTGACGATCTCGTCGTTTTCGATCGCGACCGCCTCGCGGGTCTCGGCGAGGAAGGCTGGGATCGCCGAGGCGAGGAAGGTCTCCCCCTCGCCGACGCCGGCGACCAGCGGGCACTCCTTGCGCGCGCCGACCAGCCGCCCGGGCTCGTCGGCGTGCATCGCGACGAAGGCGTAGTGGCCACGCAGCTCGGCGAAGGAGGCGCGCACCGCCTCGGCGAGGTCACCGTCGTAGTTGCGCTCGATCAGGTGGGAGACGATCTCGGCGTCGGTCTCGGAGCTGAAGCGATGCCCCTGGTCGGCCAGCTCGCGGCGCAGCTCGGCATGGTTCTCGACGATCCCGTTGAGGACGATGTGGATGCGGTCGGTGCAGTCGCCGTGAGGATGGGCGTTCTCCTCGGTGACGCGGCCGTGGGTCGCCCAGCGAGTGTGAGCGACCCCGGTCGTCGCCGCCGGCGCGGCAACCGCGACGCCGCCGCCGTTCTCGACCTGCTCCGCCACCGCGGCGCGCAGGTTCTCGAGGTTGCCGACCGCGCGGACGCTGTCGATCTTGCCGTCATCTATGACGGAGATGCCGGCCGAGTCATAGCCGCGGTACTCGAGCTTCTCGAGTCCGGCGACCAGCAGGTCCAGGCAGGGGCGGGTGCCCACGTATCCGACGATTCCGCACATAAGGAGGCGATTAAGGGTAGAGCCCGGGCAGCTAGGCCAGCTCTTGGCGGACGAGGCTGACAAGCCTCTCGCAGACTGCCTCGGCCTCCGCGGCGCTCGGCGCCTCGACCATGACCCGGACCAGGGGCTCCGTCCCCGACGGCCGCAGCAGCACTCGGCCGCGTCCCTCGAGTGCCTCGCTCTCGCGCTCGACCGCTTCCCAGACCGGCTTCGCCGCGGCGATCGCCTCGCGGTCGGCGACCTCGACGTTGACCAGGGTCTGGGGCAGCTTCTCCATCGGCGCCACCGTGGCGAGGTCGCCGCCGGCCAGCTCGCGCATCGTCGCCAGCGCCGCGGCGATGCCGTCGCCGGTGGCGACGAAGCGGGTGTCGATGATGTGCCCCGACTGCTCGCCGCCCATCGCCCAGCCGCGCTCGCGCAGCTCGTCGAGGACGTAGCGGTCGCCGACCTGGGTCACCGCGACCTCGATTCCGGCCTCCTCCATCGCCTGGTGGAAGCCGTAGTTGCTCATCACCGTGACGGCGACCCCGCCGGCCAGCTCGCCGCGGCGAGCCATGCCGCGCGCCACCAGGGCGATCAGCTCGTCGCCGTCGTGGCTGCGGCCGGAGCCGTCGACGGCGAGGACGCGATCCCCGTCGCCGTCGAAGGCGAAGCCGATCGTCGCCTCGGAGCCGGCGATCGCCGCGGCGATGCGATCGAGGTGCGTGGAGCCGCAGCCGTCGTTGATGTTGCGCCCGTCGGGCTCGGTGCCGATCGTCTCGACCGTGGCGCCGAGCCGTTCGAAGATCGCCGGCGCGGCGCGGAAGGTGGCGCCGTTGGCGCAGTCGAGCAGCACCCTCTGGCCGGTGAGGTCGAGTGGGAAGGCGGAGTGCAGGGCACGCAGGTAATCCTCCAGGCCGCCGTTCAGCTCGCGCACCCCTCCGGCCTCGGTGCTCTCGTCGCCGGTCTCGATCAGCGACTCGATCCGCGCCTCGGCCTCGTCGTCGAGCTTCGTCCCCAGCCCCGAGAAGAACTTGATCCCGTTGTCGCGGTAGGGATTGTGGGACGCGGAAACCACGGCGGCGAGGTCGAAGCCAAGCCGTTTGACCAGGATCGCCGCGGCGGGCGTGGGCAGGACGCCGCCGAGCAGCGCGTCTCCGCCGGCGGCGGCAATCCCCGCCGCGAGGGCGGACTCGAGCATCGGCCCCGACTCGCGGGTGTCGCGCACGATCAGCACCTGCGGCCGCGGCGTCTCCAGCGAGGCCGTGGCTGCCCGGCCGAGCGCCGTCGCCAGCTCGGCCGTGAGGAAGGTCCCAGCTTCCCCTCGGACCCCGTCGGTTCCGAAGAGCTTGCGCCCGATCGCCAACCGGGCGGCCTAGCGCTTGGAGAACTGCGGCCGCTTGCGGGCCTTCTTCAGTCCGGCCTTCTTGCGCTCCTTGGCCCGCGCGTCGCGGGTGAGGAAGCCACGGCGCTTGAGCTCGCCGCGCAGCTCCGGGTCGACCTCGGTGAGCGCCCGGGCGATGCCGTGGCGGACCGCGCCGGCCTGGCCACTGATGCCACCGCCGTGGACGCGGGCGCGGACGTCGACGTTGCCCTCGTAACCGGTGATCGTCAGCGGCTGCAGCGCCGTCGTCTGGTGCAGCGGGCGGGGGAAGAACTCCTCCAGCGCCCGTTTGTTGATCTCGACCTTGCCGCTGCCGGGCAGCAGGGTCACACGGGCGATCGAAGTCTTGCGCTTGCCGGTGGCGAGATAGCGGGCGTCGCCGGCCATTTTCGCCGGCGCGCGGCTGGCGGCGCTCGGCTCCTCCTCGGCCTCGCCGGTCAGCTCCGCCTCGCGCTTGGCCCGCTCCTCCTCTTCGGCTTCCTTGCGAGCCTGCTCCTCGGCGCTGAGCGGCCGCTCCTGCGGCTCAACCGCGATCGGCTCCAGGTCGGCCCCGGGGATGACGTCCTTCTTCCTCTCCTCGGCCTTTGGCTTCTCAGCCTTCGGCGGGGCCTCCGCGGCAACTTGCTCCTCTGTTGCGGGCTCCTCAGCGGTCTCTGCGTCAGCCGCAGGCGCCTCGTCAGTCTGCTCCTCCGCAACGGGCTCCTCGGCGGCATCCGCCTCGGTCACAGGCGCCTCGTCCTGAGCCTCAGACGCCTCGTCCGCGGCTGGCGTGGCGGTGGGCTCCTCGCCCGCAGATTGCGAGGACGAGGAGTCCTCTGCCGCGACAGGACCCGCGGCCTCGGCCCCTGAACCCTCAGCCGGAGTCTCCTCCACGGCCTCGGGCTCCTCTGAAGTCTCGTTGTCCTGCGGCTCGTCGATCAAGTCTGTATCTCCATCGGTTTGGGCTGTTGCGCCTCGTGCGGGTGATCCGGCCCGGCGTACACCTTCAGCTTGGTCAGCTGCTGGCGGGCGAGGCGGTTGCGCGGCAGCATGCCCTTAACCGCCTTGCGGATGACCTCCTCGGGGCGGCGGTCGAGCATCTCCGCCAGGGTCCGCGACTTGATCCCGCCCGGGTAGCCGCTGTGGCGCCAGTAGCGCTTCTGGTTCAGCTTGTCGCCGCTGACGTGGATCTTCTCGGCGTTGATGACGACGATGAAGTCGCCGGTGTCGCAGTGCGGCGTGTACTCGGGCTTGCGCTTGCCGCGCAGGGCGTCGGCGATGCGGGTCGCCAGACGGCCCAGGGTCTGGCCCTCGGCGTCGACGACGTACCAGTCGCGCTGGCGGTTGGCGGGTGTGGCGACATAGGTCTTCATCAGAGAAAAACCGCGGGCAGCGCCCAGCGGCTCCGGCATGATAGCCGCCGCGCCGTATTGACGTAAGCGGCCGTGGGGGTGTCTATACTGCCGCGCCAACAACTGCCTAATCCCAGCCGCACAGGCGGCCGGGAACGGAGGAACCGCAGGAACCGTTGCAGGTTCCCGGGGCGAATCGGCCGAAAAGGTCGTAGCGCATCTCTTTCAGCGCGAGCCCGACAGCTAACTCCGTAGGCGAACGAAAGAGAGGGCAGATGGCGTTGACTAGGCGCCGGCCTTGGTTGGCGGGAGTGTCGTTCACATACGCAGCGATCGCGGTCTTGCTGCTTTGCCTTGCCACGAGCGCAACCGCAGGCACCGGGGGTGCGGCGACCGCTGCCGGCAGCCCGCCTCCCCCGGGCAGTCCCATCGGGACGCCCGCCGGCGAAGCGCCTAGCTCCGGGACGCTCAGCCTCGTCTCCGCGCAGGCGACGCCGCGCAAATCCTTCTTCTACGGCTTTCGCTACCCGAGCGTGCGCTTCTCGATCGGCAGCACCCAGCCGCAGAACGACCTGCAGATCGACGTCGTCAACTCGGCCGGCGAAGTCGCGCGCAGCTTCTACCGCAATGACGTCGAGCCGAACGTCGAAGTGCGGATCCGCTGGGACGGGACGACGGCCGCAGGCCTGCCGGCCCGCAATGGGCGCTACAGCTTCCGCATCGGGCCGCAGGGGGCCACGGCGGTCGCTGCCCGAGCCGCCGCCCCGAGCGAATCGCTCAGCCTCGGCTTCGCGCTCTACGGCTATGCCTTCCCGATCCTCGGCGCGCATGAATTCGGCGGCAGCGCCGGCCGCTTCGGCGCCGGCCGCTCCGGCCACACCCACCAGGGCCAGGACACGATGGCGGCCTGCAGCACGCCGCTGGTCGCCGCCCGCGGCGGCACGGTCCAGTACGCCGGCTACCAGTACGCGGCCGGCAACTACGTCGTGATCGACGGCAAGGGCACCACGTTCGACTTCATGTACGCCCACCTTGCCGAACCCTCGCCGCTGAAGACCGGCGACCAGGTCCGCACCGGCCAGCCGATCGGCATCGTCGGCGATACCGGCGACGCCAGCGGCTGCCACCTCCATTTCGAGATCTGGACCGCGCCCGGCTGGTACGAGGGCGGCAGCCCGATCGACCCGCTGCCCTACCTCGAAAAGTGGGACGCCTACAGCTGAGCGGCGCCGAGGAAGCGCCGCAGGCTGCGCCTCGCCGCCGGTAGCCGTCGGCCGGCATCGAGCTCGCGGATCGCGATCTCGGCCGTCATCGCGGCGAGCAGATGGGAGGCGGCGGTGGCGTCGGGCCACCCCATCGCCTTGAAGCTGGGAACGGCCGAGGCGGCGAAGCGCTCGTGGCGCTCCGACATCGAGGCGCCCAGTGATGGGTCCGAGCGGGCCTCCATGGCGAGGGCCTTGACCGCGCTGTCTTCCAGGCAGGCATCGAGATACGCCTCGACCCCGCGCATGATGCGCTCGGCGCCGGGCGGAAGGCCCGCGGTCGCCGTCGTGACCGCCGCCTCGACCCGGGAGTGAAAACGAGCGTGGAGAGCGTCGACGAACGCCTCGCGATTGTCGAAGTGGACGTAGAAGGTGCCCTTGGCGACGCCCGCCTCGGCGACCACCCGGTTGACGCTCAGGCCCGCGAGGCCGTGCGCCTCGGCCACCGCCACACCGGCGTCGAGCAGCGCCTCTCGGGTGCGGGCGCCGCCGCCAGTCAGAACCTCCTCCGCGTGCACATCCGGAGCCTACATGACCGATCGGTCAGTGCCTATGACCGACCGGTCAGTCATATGCTAGCCTCGCCTCCATCGTGAGCTCTCGGCGGCGACAAGAGCACAGGACCGCATGAGCGAGCCGCATCGATGGCGCTCGGGGTTGCTGGGCGAGGCGCGCAAGCTCACCTTCGACGCCGGCGCCCTCGACTACTTCGAACGCGGCCAGGGCCCAGCGCTGCTCTTCACCCACGGCTGGCTCTCCAACGCCAACCTCTGGCGCAGGGTCGTCGACCGCCTGCACGGCGAGTTCCGCTGCCTCACGCTCGACCTGCCGCTCGGCTCCCATCGCACACCGATGACCGCGGAGGCCGACCTCTCCCCCACCGGCGTCGCCGACCTGATCGCCGCGGCCCTGGAGCGGCTCGACCTGCATGGGGCAACGCTGGTCGGCAACGACTCGGGGGGCGCCTATTCGCAGATCGCCCTCGCCCATCATTCGGCGCGAACCGCCGCAAGGGTTTCCGGGCTGGTGCTCACTTCCTGCGAGACGCCGTACGACGAGTGGCCGCCGAAGCCCTTCGACGGCCTGCCAGAGGGGGCGCGCGATCCCGCTGCCCTGGGTCAGCTCCTCGGCGCGCTGGAGGACCCGGGCGTGCGTGCCGGCCCGGTGGCCTATGGCCTCCTGCTCAAGCACCCGATCGAGCCCGAGGCGTCGGACTCCTATGCGCTGCCGGCAAGCCGCGACCCGGGGGTGTTGCGCGATGTCGCCAAGGCGATGTCCTCGACGACGACCGCACCGGTGCGCGAGGCCGGCGCAGCACTGATCGAGCGGCGGGCGCCCCCCACGCTGCTGATCTGGTCCGACGAGGACGAGGTCTTCCCGCTCGAGCATGCCGCCCGCTACGCCGGCGAGCTCACCGACGCTCGGCTGGTGCGAATCAGCGACTCCTACAGCTTCACCCCCGAGGACCAGCCAGAGGCCGTCGCGGCAGCAATAAGGTCGTTTGCGGGAGATAGATGAAGATCGAGATGCTGAACGTCGGCTGGATGACCGCGCCGACCGGCCTCTGGCGCCAGGGAAGCGAGGAGCCCGAGCGGCCGCTGCGGCTGCCGGTGCCCGCCTATCTGGTCGAGACCGAGAGCGAGCGCATCCTCATCGACACCGGGTTGCACCCGGCGGCGGCGGTCGACGCGGAGGCTCACTACGGGGAGGGCAGCGCGCTTGGCTACTTCCAGCTGGAGCAGGAGCAGGGGCTCACCGAGCAGCTCGACCTCGGCACGATCACCCGGGTGGTGCTGACCCACCTGCACTTCGACCATGCGGGCGGCCTGTCGCTGATCCCGGCCTCGGTGCCGGTAGTCGTCCAGCGCGTCGAGTGGGAGGCGGGCCAGAAGCGAACCGGGGTCGAACGCAATTTCTTCCAGCCCCGCGACTTCGCCGAGGCGCCCGCCAACCTGACCCTCGTCGAGGGCGACCACGACCTGCTCGGCGACGGCTCGGTCGAGCTGCTCAGCACGCCCGGCCACACCGTCGGCCATCAATCGGTGCGGATCGGCGACCTCGTCCTCGGCGCCGACGTGGCCCTCTTCGCCAGTGGCCTCGACGATCACCGCTTTCCCGCCTTCGGCTACAGCGATGAGGATCAGGTCAGCTCGGCCGAACGGCTGCGCGAGCTGCGCGACGCCGGCTTGACGATCCAGCCGGGACACGACCCAGACGTGCTTCAGCCCGGTCCCCTGGCGGCCTGATCGCCGCCGGGCCGATCGGTCCCCGCCGCCAGTGGACGAGGGCGAGAGCGAGGGCGACCGGGACGGTCGCCGGCAGCTGATCGACGGCGAAGAAGAGCAGGTCGAAGGCGAGTGCCAGGATCGCGACGAGAAGCGCCGCTTCGAGCTGGCGGGGGCGGTCGCGAGCGAGCAGGCAACCGACCAGAGCCGCGACGAAGAGGTCGCCGAAGCCCATCAGGGCAGAGCCGAGGTGCACCGCTTGCAGGCGGGGCAGATCGGCCACGGGCGCCGCGGCGCTGAGCACCGCATTGGGGCCCTGCAGCAGGTCCGAAGCGACGAACAAGGTATCGATCGCCGCCATCGCGTAGACGCTCAGCCGCAGCCAGTGGCCCGGAACGACGCAGACGAGCAGCCAGCCGAGAGCCATACAGGCGAGCGCCGAGAGAGCGGTCGCAGACGCCTCGCCCGCGAGCGCGCCCTTCGAGGCCCAGGCGAGGGCGAAGAGGGGAATCGTCGCCAGCGCCCAAACCGGCCGGGACCCTCGCAGCAGGGCGCCGAGAGCGTACGCCGCCAGCGGCGGCACAGCAACGAGTGCCAGATAGGAGAGCCAGGTCGCCGAGTCGGAGCTGAGTTCGATCCCGGCGATCACGACGACGATCGAGAGCCCTGGCACCAGCGCCCACCAAGGGCTGCCCAGGCGAGCGACCCAAGCGGGCCGCGCCCGCGGCGCCACCAATGCTGCCTGGGCAAGACCAAGGATCGAGATCGAAACCGCGAACGAGGGCACCGGGTGCCCTACCCCACTACTCCCACTCGATGGTCGCCGGGGGCTTGGAAGAGATATCCAGCGCCACGCGGTTGACGTCGGTGATCTCGTTGATGATCCGGTTCGAGACCCGCTCGAGCAGGTCGTAGGGCAGGCGGGCCCAGTCGGCCGTCATCGCGTCGTCGGAGGTGACGGCGCGGATCACGATCGGGTAGGCGTAGGTGCGGCCGTCGCCTTGGACGCCGACCGAGCGGACCACCGGCAGGACGCAGAAGGACTGCCAGAGCCGGCGGTAGAGGTCGGCGGCGCGGATCTCCTCCTGCAGGATCGCGTCAGCGGAACGGAGGATGTCCAGCCGCTCTTTGTTGACCTCGCCGCCGACGATGCGGATCGCCAGGCCGGGGCCGGGGAAGGGCTGGCGCCAGACCATTCGCTCCGGCAGCCCGAGCTCGGCGCCGACGGCGCGGACCTCGTCCTTGAAGAGCATGCGCAGGGGCTCGACCAGCTCGAACTCGAGGTCGTCCGGCAGGCCGCCGACGTTGTGGTGGGACTTGATCGTCGCCGCGTTCTCGCTGCCGCCGGACTCGATCACGTCGGAGTAGAGCGTTCCCTGGACCAGGTAGGCCGCATCCTCGAGCTTTGCCGCCTCCTCCTCGAAGACGCGGATGAACTCCTCGCCGATGATCTTGCGCTTGCGCTCGGGCTCATCGTGGCCGGCGAGCTTGTCGAGGAAGCGCTGCTCGGCTTCGACGTGGACGAGCGGGATGCCGAACTGCTCGAAGGCGGCGACGACCTGCTCGGCCTCGTTCAGCCGCATCAGGCCGTGGTCGACGAAGACGCAGGTCAGCTGCTCGCCGATCGCCCTGTGGACGAGCAGCGCCGCGACCGAGGAGTCGACGCCGCCGGAGAGCCCGCAGATCACCCGCCCCTCCCCCACCTGCGCCTGGATCTTCGCCACCTGTTCGGCGATCACCGACTGCGGCGACCACTGCTCCTCGCAGCCGGCGACATCGCGGAGGAAGCGGGTGAGGATCTCCGTCCCGTAGGGCGTGTGGACGACCTCCGGGTGGAACTGGATCCCGTAGAGGCCGCGGTCGGGGTACTCGCAGGCGGCCACCGGCGAGCCGGGGCTCGACGCCAGCGCCGTGAACCCCTCGGGCGGCTCGAAGACCGCGTCGCGATGGCTCATCCAGCAGCTCTGCTCCTCGGGCAGCCCGGCGAGCAAGTGACCGCCGCTGTCGCGGAGGGTGAGATCGGTGCGACCGAACTCCCCCGCCTCGGCGGCCTCGACCCGGCCGCCGAGCGCCTGGACCATCGCCTGCATGCCGTAACAGATCCCCAGCAGCGGAATCTCCAGATCGAGCAGCTCGGTCGGGAAGGCCGGCGCCCCAGGCTCATAGACCGAAGCCGGCCCGCCGGAGAGCACAAGCCCCTTGGGAGCCCTCTCCCGAATGGCGTCGATCGACGTCGTCGACGGCAGCAGCTCGGCAAACACCCCGCACTCGCGGATTCGCCTGGCGATCAGCTGCGAGTACTGCCCCCCGAAATCAAGGACCAGCACCTCCTCCAAAGCATGCCCCGAATGCGCTTGGTCCTGCCCGGAGGCTGCGGACCGAGGCGCCGCGTCCTCACGGCTGCTGCCAGCGGGTGGCGTCGCAGGGGGGACCAGCCCCGAGGAAGCTTTAGCTACCGCAGGGGCTGGTGGGTCCCCTGCGGCGACAGGACCCGCTGGCCCACCAGCCCTGGGGGAATCAGTCATCCGATACCGCAACCCCCGCGGACACAGCCGCCCTTCCATTCGACCCCATGCCGACCGCCTGCTCGTTCTGGAGCTTCTTGCCCTCGCTCATCAGCGCCGGCGCGACCATCACCTCGGCCCGCTGGAAGGAGCGGATGTCCTCGTATCCGGTCGTCGCCATCGAGGTCTTCAGCGCCCCCATCAGGTTGAAGGTGCCGTCGTTCTCCTGGGCGGGACCGAGCAGGATCTCCTCCATCGTCCCGTCCTGCCTGGTCGAGACGCGGGTGCCGCGCGGCAGCGAGGGATGGAAGGTCGCCATGCCCCAGTGGAAGCCCCGGCCGGGGGCCTCCTTGGCGCGGGCCAGGGGCGAGCCGACCATCACCGAGTCCGCTCCGCAGGCGATCGCCTTGGAGACGTCGCCGCCGGTGCGCATGCCGCCGTCGGCGATCACGTTGACGTACTCGCCGGTCTCGAGCATGTGCTGCGAGCGGGCCGCCGCCACGTCCGCGATCGCGGTCGCCTGCGGGACGCCGATGCCGAGCACGCCGCGGGTGGTGCAGGCAGCGCCGGGGCCGACCCCGACGAGAACGCCGACCGCGCCGGTCCGCATCAGGTGCAGGCCGGTCGAGTAGGAGGCGCAGCCGCCGACCACGGTCGGCACCGGCACCTCGGCGATGAACTCCTTGAGGTTGAGCGGCTCGACCGTGGTCGAGACGTGTTCGGCCGAGATCACCGTGCCCTGGATGACGAGGATGTCGATCCCGGCCTCGACCGCGATCTCGTAATGCTCGCGCACCTTCTGCGGCGTCAGCGAGCCGCAGGCGACGGCGCCACGCTCCTTGATCTCCGCTATCCGCCGGCCGACCAGCTCCGGCTTGACCGGCTCGGTGTAGATCTCCTGCATGATCCGCGTCGCCTCGTGCTTCGGCGCGGCGGCAACCATCTCCAGCTTTTCCTCGGCGTTCTCGAAGCGGGTCCAGATCCCCTCCAGGTTGAGCACCCCAAGCCCGCCCAGCTCGTTGACGAGCACGGCGGTATCGGGACTGACCACTCCGTCCATCGCCGACGCGACCAGCGGCAGCTCGAAACGGTAAGGGCCAAGGGTCCAGCTGATGTCAATGTCGTCGGGATCGCGGGTGCGGCGCGACGGAACGATCGCGATGTCATCGAATCCGTAGGCGCGCCGCCCCTTCTTGCCTCGACCGATGTCGATCTCCAATTAGGTCCTCCAGGGTGGCGTTGAGAACCCAGCCTACACTTCGGCGGGGACCTCCAAGTCCTGCACGTGGACCTCGCCGAGCAGGCGCTCGACCTGGCTGCGGTCGACGGTGCCGGCACCGAAATGCTGCGTCGACTCGGCGCCGCACGCCACCCCATAGGCCAGGCACTCGCCGGCCGGCCGGCCGTCGTAGCGGGCGGCGACGTAGCCGGCCAGGAAGGCATCGCCCGAGCCGACGGTGGAAACGGGATCGAGCGGTTCGGTCCGCACCTCGAGGAAACGCCGCTCGGCGCCTTCGCCGATCGCCGCGACGCAGCCGTCGGGCCGGGTGATCGCCGCCTCGCCGGCGCCGAGGCGGACCAGCTCGGCGAGGCCGTGCACGAGGTCGTCGCGGTCGGCGAACTCCTGGCCGACCAGCTCCTCGGCCTCGCGCTCGTTCGGCGTCACGACCGAGGCTCCGGCGCGCAGGCCGGCCAGCATCGCCGCCCCCTCGGCATCGAGCACCACCGGCACGCCGCGTTCGGTCAGGTCCTTGACCAGGCGGGCATAGAGGTCGTCGCCCGCCCCCGGGGGGAGGGTTCCGGCGAGAACGCAGAGCTTGGCGCCGTCGGCCAGGTAGCCGAGCCGGGTGACGAAGGCCTCGACCTCCTCGGGGCTGACCGCGGGCCCGCGCTCGTTGATCTCGGTCTGCTCGCCGGAGGTCGGATCGATCACCGCGAGGTTGATTCGGGTCTCGGCGGCGATCCGGGTGAAGTCGGTCAGCACCGCTTCGGTGCGCAGCTGTTCCAGCAGCCTGCTGCCGGTCGGACCGCCGGCGAAGCCGGCCGCGACCACCGGGCGCCCGAGCAGCTTCAGCGCCCGCGCCACGTTGATGCCCTTGCCGCCCGCGACGGTGCGGCTCTCGACCGCCCGGTGGCGGTGGCCGAGGCGGAAGTTGGGTACCGCGACGGTGCGGTCGATCGCGGCGTTGAGGGTGACGGTGACGATCATCGTGCGAAGCGCCTCAGTAGCGCTGCTCCGACCAGTATCACGCAAAGCGCGATGCCGACGGGGATCTTCTCCTCGTCGAGGAAGCTGCTGGCGCGATCGAGGACCCCGGCCTCCTCGACGGTGCGGGCGGCGCGCAGTGGCACCGTCGCCGCTCGCTTGCCGTCGACGTAGACGCTCACCCGCCCGAGCGGAGCGCCGCGGCGGATCGGTCCCTCGACTTCGCTCGGCGCCCGCACCCCGACGCTGATTCGCTGGTCGGGGCGGACCCCGACGCTGACCGTGCGGGCGGCTCGCAGCGGCAGCTCGCCCTCGCTGTAGCGGATCGAGGCCGACGCCAGCCGCTCCCCCCTCTCGACCGGTGTCCGCCGCCGGTAGAGGGAGAAGCCGTATTCGAGCAGGCGCAGGCTGGCCAGATCGCGTTCGGTCTCGGTCGGGGCGCCGATCACGACGGAGATCAGATTCGTGCCCTGGCGCCGACCCGAGCCGACCAGGACGTAGGCGGCCCCGAAGGTATGGCCGGTCTTCACCCCGGTCGCCCACGGCGCCCGCAGGAGGAGGTCGTTGAGGGTCTCGACCCGCCGCGGCGGGCGCAGGCTGCGCAGACGAGCGCTGCGGGAGTCGGCGATGCGGGCGAAGGCGCGGTTGCGCAGCAGCCGCCGGGCCAGCGCCGCCAGATCCCCCGCGCTCGAGTAGTTGCCGGGCTGGTCGAGCCCGATCGGGTTCGCGTAGTGGGTGTCGGCGAGGCCGATCGCCGCCGCGTAGCGGTTCATCTGGTCGACGAAGCGCGCCTCCGAGCCGGCCGCCGCGAGGGCAAGGTCATAAGCCGCATCGTTGCCGCTGCGCAGGATCAGGCCGTAGAGCAGATCGCGCACGCTGATCCGCTGCCCCGGGCGCAATTCCAGCAGCGACTCGCCGTATTCGGCTTCGTACGGCGCCGCGCGGACGATCCGGTCGAGCGGCAACTCGCGCAGCGCCACGTAAGCAGTCATCAGCTTCGTCGTGCTGGCGATCGGAAGCCGCCGGGTGGCACCGTGCGAGACAAGCACGTCGCCGTTGCGGCCGTCGATCAGCGCCCAGGAGCGCGCATCGACCGCGGGGCCCTTCGCCAAGGCGCCGGCCGGCAGCGCCAGGCCGATCAGAACGACGGCAAGGAGAAGTGCGCCCCCGAGGCGCTTCGGACTCGGCATCAGGGGGTTCGCGCCCAAATCGTCACGGACTCGAATACCCGGAAGCCGGCGGGACGATCTGTGCGCTCACCGCAGCTTCAGCTGCTCGCCGACGATGAGGCTCTGCGGGTCTATTTCCGGGTTGAGCTCTTCGATCCGGAACACGGGCACACCGAGCCGGTGCGCGATCGAGATCAGCGTGTCGCCGCTCTCCACCTCGTAGGTGGCGGGGATGTTTTTCGGCTGGATCTTGTGCGCCGCCTTGCCCCCCTGCTCCTTCCCGTTCGTCCCGCTCGGGTCGTCGCCGCCCGTGGAACCGGCGATCGCGACGATCGCGACCACGAAGGCGACGATCAGGGCGGTCACTGCGAGGACCCGGGCGGAGGCTGAGGAGCGCTTGTTCATTGGACTCGAGGGGCGTTCGGATAGGCGCCGCTGATCGTATATACGGTCAGCGAGGTTTTAGGCGGTGGAAACATCCCAGACTGAACCGCGCAGGCTCTCCGCGGCGGCGGCGGGGTCGTCCGCCGCCGCGATGCCGCGCGAGGCGGCGACCAGGGCGGAGGCGGGCCCGGCGGCGAAAGCCGGACCGAGCGACTCAGGCCTTCCACCCTGGGCGCCGACGCCGGGGATGAGAAAGATCGAGCGCGGCATCAGAACACGCAGCCTGGCGATGTGCTCGGGTGCCGTGGCGCCGACCACCGCGCCCATGCCGCTCAAGCCGCCTTCTCCGAGCAGGCGCGGCGATAGGCCATCGACCAAGCCGGCGAGCCGCTCGTGCAGCGGCTGCTCGGGCGTCGGTTGGTCCTGGATGTCGGCGGCGCCCGGGTTGCTCGTACGGACGAGAGCGAAGACCCCGGCGCCCGCCGCCGCCGCCGCCACCACCAGCGGCTCGAGCGCGTCTGTGCCGAGCAGGGGATTGACGGTGAAGGCGTCCGCCCCGAGGCCTGCAACCGGCCCCCACGGTGTCGGCGTCTCGCCGACGAGGGCCTGGGCGTAGGCCGCGGCCGTGACCGGCACGTCGCCCCGCTTGCCGTCGGCGACGACCAGCAGGCCGGCCGCACGGGCGGCCTCGCAGACCGCGGCCAAGGCGGCCCAGCCGGGCGCCCCGAGACGCTCGAAGCAGGCGAGCTGGGGCTTGACCGCTACACAGGCGGGGCCGGCACGCTCGATCAGCGAGCGGCAGTGCGCCACCACCGCCATGGCCGCTCTTTCGGCGGCCGTGGCGGTGGGACCGGAATGCGGCTCGGCCCCGGAGAGCTTCGACGGATCCGGGTCGAGGCCGAGGCAGACCTGGCTGCGGCGCTCTTCGACGAGCGCCGCCAGCCGATCCGCAAAGGGCTCCTGGCTCAGCCTTTGACCTTGGCCTTCAGCGCCGAGCCGGCGGAGAAGCGTGGGACTTTGCCGCCCGGGATCGTGATCCGCTCGCCGGTGCGCGGGTTGACGCCCTGGCGCGGGCCGCGCTCGGCGACGTGGAACTTGCCGAAGCCGGTGAAGCTGACCTCGCCACCGCCGCTCAGCGTCTCGGTGATCGCGTCGAGCACGGCATCCACCGCGTCGCTGGCTGCTTTCTTGCTGCCCAGCCGCTCGTCGCCTGCAAGTTGGTCCAGAAATTCAGCCTTTGTCACGTCGAAGCTCCTCCGTCGATGAGTGGTTGAAATCGGGCGGCAATCTAACAGCGGGCACGGCGTCAGAGCCCGCCAGGGCGCCAAACGCGTGCAATCGGGACTCAGGATCCGGCGACGGTCATCGCGCCGATCAGCAGCGACGGAGTCCTCACCGAGCCGCCAAAGGGCACCCAGCGCGAGTCGCTGCCGACCGCCTGGAGCGCGCCCAGCATGGCGACCAGGTCGCTGGCGATCGTGAACTCGCGCAGCGGCTCGCCCAGCTCTCCGTCGCGAATCGCCCGCCCCGAGGCGCCGACCGAGAAGACACCTGAAACCGGGTTCACGCCCGAGTGCAGGCCGGCGACGTCGGTGACCAAGACGCCGTCACCGGCCTCGCGCAAGAGCGCCGCGAGATCAAGCGAACCGCTCTCGACGATCAGGTTCGAGGCCGCAACCGAGGGCTGCGAGCGGTAGCCGCTGCGACTGGCGTTGCCGGTCGAGCTCGCCTCGCCGCGGCGAGCCGTGTAGGCGTCGTAGAGGAAGGTGCGCAGCGTTCGGTCCTCGACCAGGGGGGTGCGCCGCCGCGGCACTCCCTCGCCGTCGAACGGCGCCGAGGCGAAGCCTCCAGGGTCGAGCCCGTCGTCGTAGAGCGAAAAGGCTCGATCGGCGACCTCCTCGCCGATCCGCTCGCCGAAGGGCGAGCGGCCGCGCTGCACGGCTGCGGCGCTGAGGCCCCTGCCGATCAGGGCGATGAAGCTGGCGGCTACCGTCGGGTCGAGAACGACTGGGCAGGAGCGGGAGCGGGGCTTGCCGGCGCCGATCATCTCCGCCGCCCGCTCGGCGCCCTCGCGCCCGATCGCGGCCGGGTCGAGCGCCGCGGGACCGCGCCCGAGGTCGAACCCCAGCCCGGTCTCCCGCCCGTCGTCCCCTTCGGCCAGGGCCTGAACGTAGCCGTAGCAGCTGGAGGTCGAGTACTGGCCCTCGACTCCGACCGACGAGAAGATCGCGACGCGCTCGGCCGAATCGGCGTAGACGGCCTGCTCCACGCCCGCGATCCGCGGGTCGGCGCCGAGCGCCGTGCGCTCGATCTCCAGCGTGAGATCGGCGAGCTGAGCGGTCGACCACTCGTCGATCGTGGAGTCACTGAGCACCAGTCCCTCCCCCCCTTCCGCTGTGCCCCGTCCAGGCATATCCGGGGAAGGGCGCAGCGGAACCTCGGGCGGCCCGGCGTACTCGTCCTCGTCGGCGACACGGGCCGCCTCGGCCGCACGCTCGGCCAGAGCCGACACGCCCGCGACGGAGAGATCGGTGCCGTAGGCGTACCCCACCCGCCGGCCGATCCAGGCGCGCACGCCGACGCCCCGCTGGGTCGCGGCGGTGAGGCTCTCGACCTCGCCGCCGTGCACGCGCACCTCGCGCCCGCTGTCCTCGACCGCGTAGGCCTCGGCGTCGCCGGCGCCGGCGGCGATCGTCGCCTCGACGGCCTGCCGGGCAACCTCGATCAAACTTCCGTCCCCCCGACCGTCATCGCCGCGATCCGCACGTGGCCCTGGCCGGTCCCGACCGGAACCCGCTGGCCGGCCTTGCCGCAGACTCCCGTCTTCATCTCGAAGTCGTCGCCGACCGCGTCGATCGCGGCCAGCGCCTCGAGGCAGTTGCCGATCAGGGTGGCGCCGCGGCACGGCCGCGTCACCCGGCCGCCCTCGATCAGGTAGCCCTCGGAGACGCCGAAGACGAAATCGCCGGTGGCGGGATCGACCTGGCCGCCGGCAAAGGAGACGGCGTAGAAGCCGCGCTCGACCTCGGCGATCATCGCCTCGGGCTCGGCCTCGCCGGGGGCGATGTAGGTGTTGGTCATGCGCGGCACCGGCAGGTGACGGAAGCTCTCGCGGCGGCCATTGCCGGTCGATGCCACGCCGTCGCGGCGAGCGGTGACGCCGTCGTAGAGGAAGGCGGTGAGCCGGCCCTCCTCGATCACCCTCGTCTTCTGGGTCGGCACGCCCTCGTCGTCGATCGAGTCGCTGCCCCACTCGTTGGGTAGGCGGCCGTCGTCGTAGGCGGTGAGCAGCGGCTGGGCGACCTGCTCGCCGAGCTTGCCGACGTAGACGCTGGCGCCCTTCTGGATGTGATCGGCCTCGAGCCCGTGGCCCGTCATCTCGTGGAAGAGGACGCCGCCGAAGCCGCCGCCGACGACGACGGGCATCGAGCCCGCCGGCGCCGGACCGGCATCGAGCAGGGTGAGGGCCTTGCGCGCCGCATCGTCGGCAATCGAGCCCGGATCGTCTTCGAAGAGCTCGAAGCCGCGATGGCCACCCAACGTCTCTGCGCCGGTCTCGACCAAGTCGTCGCGACGCGCCACCGCCTGCGCGCCGATGCGCACGCGGGTGCGATCGTCGCCGCTGAGCAGCCCCTCGGAGTTGGCGACGCAGACCTCGCGGCGCACCTCCGCGTAGGAGGCGGTGAACTGGGCGATCTCGGCGCCGGCGCCGCGACCGCGCTCGTCGAGCTCCCGCAGCAGCGCCGCCTTGCGCTCGGCCGGCACGCCGGCCGGAGCCAGCTCGATCGTCTGGGGCGTGCCGGCCACGGCCCGCAGGGGCCGGGGCTCGGAACGGTCGGCTCGCAGGGCCGCCGCGGCCTCGTCGGCGGCCCGCTCGATGTCGGCGGAGTCGAGCCCGTCGACGTGGGAGAAGTAGGTCGTCCCGCCGCTGATCACCCGCACCCCGGCGCCCTCGGCGGCCCCCGACTGCACGGCTTCGATCCGCGACTCGTCGATCGCCATGGTCAAGCCGGCGTTGCGTTCGGTGAAGACCTCGGCGAACTCGCCGCCGTGGGCCAACGCCCGGGCCAAGACCCCCTGTGCCACCTCGGCGGCGATCAGCTCGCTCACGGCTTCGCCCGTTTCCCCGCGACCTCGATCAGCCGCCCGGCGGCGACGAAGAGCTCGGCGCCGGCGAGGGAGTCGCCGGCCTGGTCGCCGGCCCGTCCCTCCCGGTAGTAGAGGCGCGCGAACGGCTTGCGGGCGACACGGCGACGGCGCATATAGGCGGCAGCCTCATCGGCGTAGCCGGAGACGCGGTCGAGCAGGATGCGATGCGGCTTAGGCGGCATCGAGGCTCCTGCCGTCGCCGCCCGCGGCGAGGTCGCGCAGGACCGCGCGCATGTCGAAGAAGAGCAGCGAGGCGAGGGCGAAGCGGTCGGTCACGGCGAAAGCGCTGAGCCCGTCCTGGCGGACGGCGAAGACCTCCCCCTGCTCGGTGGCGATGTGGATCTGCTCGACCGGCTCCTCCCCGGCCTGATCCGCGACCGCGAGCAGGGTGGCGGCGTCCTCCCGCCAGCGCTCCGCTCGGTTGCTGGCGGCAAGCACCGCGCCGTCGGCGGCGAGGATCGCGCCGCCGCGCAGGTCGGGAGACATCTCGGTCAGGTAGGCGAGCGCGCTCGCGGCCGCCTCGCCGGAAACCGCCTCGCTCGTCTCACCGTCGGGCATCTCGGCCAAAATAGCGAGCCGTGTCCCTGGCCCGAGCTTCCTGGATCACCGTCGTCTCGATCTGCGCGATCGCCGTCGTCCTCTTCGCGATCAGCGGCTACACCGGCTACTCGGTCACGGTTGGCGCCGTGGGCCTTGCGGCAGCAGTCAACCTGCTGCCGAGTCCCTAGCTGGGAGTTCGCGCATCCGACATCGACCCCCCTCTGGTGTGGTCAAAGTCGGATGCGCGCCCCGGGCTTGCCTCTAGCCGGCGCGGAATGGGCCTGAGCGAGCTCTTTTGGGGTCGCGCACTGAGGTCTCGGGCTCGACGTGGATCATCACCTCGGCGCGTGGAACCGTCGCCTCGATCTCTGCGCGCATCGCGTGGGCCAGTTCGTGGGCCCGCTCGAGGCTCGTGCCGGAGCGGTACTGGACGTGGAGGTCGATGTAGCGGCGGCTGCCGGCGCGGCGGGCGCGCAGCTTGTGGTAGCCGGCGACCTCGGCAGTGCGGGCGCTGGCGATCGCCGCCTCGATCTGGTCCATCTCCTCGGCGGGCAGCGTTTCGTCGACCAGCACGCCGGAGGAGCGCCTGACGATGCGGATCCCGGCGACGACGATCGCGGCGGCGACGGCGAGCGCCGTGATCGAGTCGAAGGCGGCGTTGCCGGTGATCTCGACCAGGGCGAGGCCGACGAGCACGCCCGCCGATGTCAGCGCGTCGGTGCGCAGGTGCGCGGCGTCGCCTTCCAGGGCCGGAGAGTCGTGCAGCTTCGCCTGACGGGAGAGAACCGTCGAGACGACGAGATTCGCGACGACCGAGAAGCCCATCACGGCGATGCCGACTCCGAGCGCCTCTACCTGAGCGCCGTCGACGAGACGGTGCGTCGCCTCGTAGATGATGATCCCGGCGCCGACGAGGATCAGCAGGCCCTCGATCGTCGCCGCCAGGCTCTCGACCTTCTCGTGCCCGTAGGGATGCTCGGCATCGGCCGGCTCGTCGGCCTTGCGCACCGAGACGAAGGCGACCACCGAGGCGACGAGATCGATCAGCGAGTGGACGGCCTCGGTGAGAATCGCGATCGAGCCGGTGATCGCGCCCGCCGCCAGCTTGATCGCGATCAGCAGCGCGTTCGAGGCGATCGAGAGGGCCGCGGCGCCGCTCTTGGTGTGGATCATCGCGCTCGGGACGCAGCCTCGCCGGCG
Organism: Solirubrobacterales bacterium; assembly: GCA_044867925.1. Classification (GTDB taxonomy): domain Bacteria; phylum Actinomycetota; class Thermoleophilia; order Solirubrobacterales; family 70-9; genus VRUE01. Next base: position 35,750 of record JBIOVV010000006.1, read on the forward strand.
CCCAGATGCGCGGCCAAGAGCCGGGCGGCTCGACCCCGGTGGCTGATCTCGTTCTTCTCGGCCTGACTCAGCTCCGACATCGTCCGCTCGTCATCGGGACCGGTGCCGTCGGGGACGAAGGCCGGGTCATAGCCGAAACCGCCCTCGCCGCGGGGCTGCTCGATCAGGCTCCCCTCGCAGCGGGCCTCGAAGACGCGCTCGCTGCCGTCTGCCTCGACCAGCGCCAGGGCGCAGTGATATGCCGCGCGACGGTCCTCCCCGGCCTCGGCCACCTCGTGCAGCAGCTTCGCCAGGTTCTCCTCGTCGCCGGCTTCGGGCCCGCCGTAGCGGGCCGAGCGAATGCCCGGCCGGCCGCCGAGCGCGCTTGCCTCGATGCCGGAGTCGTCGCCGATCGCCGCCTCGCCGCACGCCGCGTGCGCGGCTCGGGCCTTCTCCAGCGCGATCGTCGCGAACGACTCGCCGTCCTCGGGTGGCAGCTCCACTCTCTCGGGCAGGGCGATCAGGTCCAGCTCCGGCAGCAGTTCGCGCATCTCGCGCAGCTTGTGCTTGTTCGCGGTGGCGAAGATCAAGGATCGCTACCCCTCGCCCACTACCCGCTCCTGTACCTGGCGCAAGCGCGATATCCCCATCTCGGCGAGGCCGAGCAGCTCGTCGAGCGAGGCTCGGGAGAGCGGCGTGCGCTCGGCGGTCGCCTGCACCTCGACCAGCCCACCCTCGCCGGTCATCACCACGTTGGCGTCGACCTCGGCGGTCGAGTCCTCGGCGTAGTCGAGATCGCAGAGCGCTCTGCCGTCGACGACGCCGACGCTCACGGCCGCGACCGAGCCGGTCAGCGGCAGGGTCTCGATCTCGCCGGCGTCGACGAGCTTCTGCAGCGCCAGCCGCAGGGCCACGTAGCCACCGGTGATCGCCGCGCAACGGGTTCCGCCGTCGGCTTCGAGGACATCGCAATCGACGTAGATGCTGCGCTCCCCCAGCGCCCTGGGGTCGAGCACGACCCGCAGCGAGCGCCCGATCAGGCGCTGGATCTCCACCCCGCGCCCATCCTGCTTGCCCTTGGCGATGTCCCGCGCCTTGCGCTCGCCGGTCGAGGCGGGCAGCATCGCGTACTCCGCGGTCACCCAGCCCTTGCCGCGTCCTTGCATCCAGCGCGGCACCGAGGTGCTTATCGAGGCCGTGCAGATCACCCTCGTCCGTCCCAGGGTGATCAGGGCGGAGCCGTCGGCCGAGTCGACGAAACCGCCGTCGATCGAGATCGGCCGAATGTCTGCGGGAGCGCGGTCGTAGCTGCGGGAGGCCGGCATGGGCCGCGAGTCTAAGTGAGCGGCGGCAAAGATCCGCAGTGGAATTGGCGGAAGGGCCGCGAGAGCTCGCGGCCCTTCCTTCCCACTGGGGTAGCTGCCTGGCGCCTAAAGAGCCCCGCTGCGGACCGGCGCCCCGCGAGCTTGGCGAGAGCATAGAGAGGTACTCCTGGATCAGTCAATAGAAATCAGATAGGTACTACCTGTAGACCGAGCCGAGCGATCCCGGACGGGGCCCCTCCGCCAGGATCTGCATGAAACCGGCCATCGGGGGCCCAAGATGGCGACAAGGTGGCGGCCCGTTCGGGCCGCCCCTCCACTGCCTTCATTTGAATGCAACCTTGTCCACGGCCTCCTTGATCTTGTTGACGATCACGTCGGCGAGCTCGGTGCCCTGCTTGCCGTTGAACCCCTTCATCGCCGCGACCATCCCGACCATCAGCAGCGAGACGAGCAGGATCAAGCCGACGTACTCGACCGTGCCCTGGCCCTCCTCGCCGGCGAGGGCGCGAATCTGTCGCACCCGCCGATCGACCAGAGCGTGGATGTAGCCCATTGCCGCGTACAGCATCGAAGCCTCCTTTCACTTGAATTGGAGGTCGATCATCGGCCGCTTCTCCGCACCGATCTAGACCGCGGCGCTACCAGTCTGTGACGAATCAGCGACCCGCCCCGTGCGCTCGCCCGGCGCCCGTCGGCACGGATACGCTCAAGCCGCATGCGCGTCCTGGTCGTCACCAACTTCATGCCCGATGCCGACGCGCCCCAGCGCGGCCGCTGGGTCCGCGACCAGATCGACGAGCTCGAACGCCGCGGGGTGGAAGCGGCTCGCTTCGAATTCCCTCCCGGCAGGGCCGAGTACCTGCCGGCGACGCGGCGCTTGCGCAAGCTGCTGCGTGGCGAGTCGTTCGACCTGGTCCACGCTCACTACGGGCTCGCCGGCTGGTGCGCCCGCCTGGCCGGGGCGCGGCCGCTGCTCGTCAGCTTTCACGGGACCGACGTGCGGCACTGGCTCGTCGGGCCGCTCTCGCGCCGGCTGGCCTGGCGCGCCGACCTCGTCGCCGCCGTCTCGCGAGCGCTTTTCGAGCCCGAAGACGACCGCCCTGGCCTGCCCGCCGTCCCCGGCTCGGCGGTGCTGCCCTGCGGTCCGGACCTGCGCCGCTTCCGGCCGCTCGCGCGCGCCGATGCGCGGCATCGGCTCGGCCTCGATCCCGCCGGTCGCTACCTGCTCTTCCCGGCCAACCCGAACCGCGCCGAGAAGCGCCACGACCGCGCCGCCGAGCTGGCCGCCGCCTGCGGGGCGGAGCTGATCACCGGGGGCGCGATCGATCCCGACCGGATGCCGCTCTGGATCAACGCCTCCCAAGCCGTCCTCGTCACCTCCGACTACGAGGGCTTCGGGCTCGCCGCGCTCGAGGCGCTCGCCTGCGACGTCCCCGTCCTCTCCACTCCCGTCGGGGTCGCTCCCTACGCGCTGCGGGGGATCGCCGGCACGCTCTGCGCGCCTTTCGAGCTGGAGCGCTGGCGCGCCGCCGCCGCGCCGCTGCTCGACTCCGCCGACCCGCGGGTGAAAGGGGCGCGGCGCGCCGCCACCCTCTCGGCAGCGCGGATGGCCGAGCGCACCCTCGAGGCCTACCGTGCCGTCCTCTCCGGCGCGTAATAGATTGAGCGCGTGAGCAGCGAGGATCTAAGCGCCAAGGTCGAGATGGCCAAGCGCCGCCTCGAGGAGGCCGCGGCAGCCGCCAGCACCGCGGAGAAGCGGGTCGCAGCGGAGATCGAGGCGCTCGAGGCGGACCTGGAGAGCGAACGCGCCCGCGCCTCCGAGGCCTTGGAGCAGCTGCGCGCCGCCCACGCCGAGGAGCTGCGCAGCGAGCGCGAGGCGAAGGACCGCGTCGTCGCCGAGGCGGAGAGCCGCCTGGCCGAGATCGAGGCGCAGGCGGAGGCGGCCGAGAAGCGGATCGCCGACGCCGAGAAGCGCGCCGCCGAGGCGGAAGGCGCGATCGAGGCCGAGCGGTCCCGGGCCCGCGAGGCAGCGGCGGCCTGGCTGCGCGGTCAGGTCGACTCGATCCGCCGAGAGGCCGGGCAGCGATAGCCGACAACGCGGAGTTCGACGTCGTCGTCGTCGGCGGCGGCGCGGCCGGCCTCTGGACGGCGCTGCAGGCGGCCGAGCAGGGCGGCCGGGTCTGCCTCATCTCCCGTACGCAGCTCTCCCAGAGCGCCAGCTACTGGGCTCAGGGCGGGCTGGCGGCGGCGCTCGAGCCCGGCGATTCGCCGCAGCAGCACGCCGCCGACACGCTGGCTGCCGGGCGCGGTCTATGCCGTCCCTCGGCAGTGCAGACCTTGGTCGAGGAGGCGCCGGCCGCCGTCCAGGAGCTGCGCTCGCGGGGAGTCCGCTTCGACTTAGACCCCGATGGTGAGCTTTCGCTCGGCCTCGAGGGCGGGCACACCCGCCGCCGCATCGTCCACTCGGGAGGCAGCGCAACGGGGCATGAGATCACCTCGAAGCTCGCCGCGATGGTGGCCGCGGAGGACCGGATCGCGGTCCACGAGCACGCCTCGATGACTGCGCTGTGGAGCGACGGAGAGCGCTGCCACGGCGTTCTCACCGACGCCGGCCGGATCGCCGCCGGGGCGACCGTGCTCGCGACCGGCGGCGCGGCGGCCCTCTGGCGGCGAACCTCCAACCCCTGGGGCGCGATCGGGGCGGGCCCGACGATGGCCGCGGCGGCGGGGGCGGACCTTGCCGACCTCGAGTTCTGCCAGTTCCACCCCACCGCCCTGCATCTGCCCGGTACGCGCTTCGACGGCCTGCTGATCACCGAGGCGGTGCGGGGCGAGGGGGCGACGCTGCTGGATGCCTCCGGGCGCCGCTTCACCGATGAGCTGGCTCCGCGGGACGCGGTCACCGCGGCGATCCTCGACCGCCTCGCGGCCGACGGGACCGACGCCGTGAGGCTCGACCTGCGCGGCCTCGAGCCGCAGCGCTTCCCCAATGTCTTCGCCTCCCTGGGCGAGGCCGGTCTCGATCCGAGCGCCGAGCCGGTGCCGGTCTCGCCGGCGGCGCACTACACGATGGGCGGCATCGCGGTCGACCTCGAAGGGCGCTCCTCCCTGGCGGGGCTCTTCGCCGTCGGCGAGTGCTCCTGCACGGGGCTGCACGGGGCCAACCGGCTCGCCTCCAACTCGCTCAGCGAGTGCTTCGTCTTCGGCACCCGCGCCGGGCGGGCGACGCTCGCGGAGGCCGCCGTCACCGCCCCGCCCGAGCCGGGCGAGTGGCGCTTCGAGCCGCCGAGCGAGGCAACCCGCGAGGCGGTCTGGGCCCTCGCCGGCCCCAAGCGCAGCCCGGAGCGGTTGAGCCGGCTGCTCGCCGATCCATACCCGCTCGCCCGGGCGATCGCGACCTGCGCGCTGGAGCGGCGGGAGTCGCGCGGCGGCCACCTGCGCAGCGACTTCCCCGGCCTCGATCCCGAGCTCGACGGAGTTCACTTCGTGCTCGCCGCAAGCGGCGAGCTGCGCCGTGAAAGTTGGCACTGAGCTAGCGTCGGGTCGTGCTGCTGGGTGTCGACGTGGGCGGGACCTTCACCGACGCCGTCCTCTTCGACGGCGAGAACCTCCATACGGCCAAGCTGCCCACCACCCCGGATGACCAGTCGCGGGGCGTGATCGACGCCGTCCAGGCGGTCCTGCGGGCCGCCGGCGCAGCGGGCGCCGACGTCGAGGTCTTCGCCCACGGGATGACGGTCGGCACCAACGCCCTACTCGAGGAACGCGGCGCCCGCACGGCCCTGATCGCCACCCGCGGCTTCGCCGACGTGCTGGAGATCGGGCGCCAGAATCGGCCCCAGCTCTACCGGCTCTGCGAGCCGAAGCCGAGGCCGCTGGTCGAGCCGGAGCTGCGCTTCGAGGCGTACGAGCGAACCGGGCCGCAGGGCGTCGTCGACCCCCTTGGCGAGGACGAGCCGGCCCGCCTCGCCGGGCTCGTGCGCGAGTGCGGCGCCGAAGCGGTTGCCATCTGCCTGCTCTTCTCCTACCTCGACCCCGGCCACGAGCAGCGCATCGCCGCGCACCTGCGCGAGCAGCTCCCCGGCGTCCACGTCTCCACCTCGGCCGAGGTGCTGCCGCGCTTCCGCGAGTACGAGCGCTGCTCGACGACCGCGATCGACGCCTACCTCTCGCCGCTGCTGGGCCGGTACCTGGCACGCCTGGGGGATGCGGCGGAGAGCGCCGGCCTGCCGGCGCCGCTGATCATGCAGTCCTCCGGCGGGGTCGCGAGCGCCGAGGACGCCTCGCGGGCCGGCGCCTGGAGCGTGCTCTCCGGGCCCGCCGGCGGCGCTGTCGGCGCCGGCCTGATCGCCGGCGTCGCCGGCGAGGGGAACGCGCTCGGCTTCGACATGGGCGGGACCTCCTGCGATGTCTGCGTGGTCGAGGAAGGTGAGGTGAAGCGGACCGACTCGCGCACGATCGGCGGCCGGACGATCCAGCTGCCGATGGTCGACGTGCACACGGTCGGCGCGGGCGGCGGGTCGATCGGCTGGCGCGACAGCGGCGGCGCCCTGCAGGTCGGGCCACGCTCCGCCGGCGCCGAGCCCGGGCCGGCCTGTTACGGCCGCGGCGGCACCGAGCCCACGGTCACCGATGCCAACCTGCTGCTCGGCCGGCTCGCGGCCGACTCCGAGCTGGCCGGCGGGGTCCCGTTGGACGCGGCGGCCGCCGCGACGGCGATCGCCCCGCTTGCCGCGGCGCTGGGCATCGGCGAGCTCGAGGCAGCCGAGGGCATCGTGCGGATCGCCAACCAGGAGATGGTGCGGGCGCTGCGCGTCGTCACCGTCGAGCGCGGCGTCGACCCGCGCGGCTTCGCCCTGCTGCCCTTCGGCGGGGCGGGGCCGATGCACGCGGCGGCGATCGCCGCGGAGCTCGAGATCGAGCGGATCCTCTGCCCTCGTGCCGGCGGCGTTCTCTCCGCCCTCGGCCTCTGCGCCTCCGACCGCCGCCGCGACACGACCCGCACCGTGCTGTTGTCGGGCGACGCCTTCACGAGCGAGCGGGTCGCCGGCGAGGTGGCGGAGTTGATCGGCGGGCTGGGTGGCGCGGACGAGGCGGAGCCCGAAATCGTCTATGAGATGCGCTACGCGGGTCAGGCCTTCGAGCTCGGGGTCAGCGGCTCGACCGATCCCGATCCGGTCGACCTGGCCGAGCGCTTCGCCGAGGCGCACGAGCGGCTCTACGGTCACCGCGACCCCGAGGCCGAGGTCGTGCTCGTCCACATCCGGATCGCGATGGTCACGCCCGGCGCCCGGCCGCGGCCGGCCGCCGCGGGCGAGGGACAGTTGGTCGAGAGCTCGCGCCAGGTGCGCTTCGGCGGCGAGTGGGTCGAGACCCCGGTGCTGCGCGGCGAGCCAGCGGCGGGTTTTGCGACCAGAGGGCCGGCGATCTTCGAGCTGCCCGAGGCGACCTTCGTCCTGCCGCCCGAGTGGCGGGCCGAGGTCGATGCCGCCGGCACGATCCACGCCGAGAAAGCAGAGGTGTAACGCGTTGAGGGTCGTCTGCGTCCACAAGACGTTGCACCAGGGGTGGCGATGGATCCCGTAACGCTGCAGGTGATGATCGGCGGCCTGCGCGCCGCCTGCGAGGAGATGGGCGCGGCGCTGATCCGCTCCGCCTACTCGGCGAACATCAAGGAGCGCCACGACTGCTCGACCGCGATCTTCGACCCCAGCGGCGAGCTGGTCATGCAGGCCGAGCACATCCCGGTCCACCTCGGCTCGATGCCGGACGCGGTCGCCGCGGTGCTCGCGCTCGAGCAGCGCCCGGGCGAGTCGTGGATCCTCAACGACCCCTTCCAGGGCGGTACCCACCTGCCCGACATCACCCTGATCTCCCCGGTCTTCGCCGCGGGCGAGCTGCTCGGCTTCGCCGCCTGCCGCGCCCATCACGCCGACGTCGGCGGCCCGAGGCCGGGCAGCATGCCCGCCTCCTCGCGGCGGCTCGAGGACGAGGGCGTCGTGATCCCGCCGACCCCAGCCGACGCGAAGACGCTGCTGGAGCTCGCCGCGCAGATGCGCTTCCCGCAGCAGCGCCTCGCCGATCTGCGCGCCCAGCAGGCGGCGAACCGAGTTGGCGCTCTGCGCCTCGGCGAGCTCGCCGAGCGGCACGGCCGCGAGCGGCTCGGCGCCGGGATGGAGGAGATCCTCGCCTACGCCGAGCGGCGCACCCGGCACGCCCTCGGCGCCCTCCCCGACGGCAGCTACAGGGCCGAGGACGTGCTCGAGAACGACGCCGACGACGGCGACGGCGGCGACTTGCGGCTATGCGTCGAGGCGACGATTCGCGGTGAGGAGCTCGTCCTCGATTTCGCCGGCAGCGACGCGCAGATGGAGGGCAACCTCAACTGCCCGCTCTCGGTGACGAAGTCGGCCGCCTTCTTTGCCGTGCGGGTCCTGACCGATCCCCAGGCGCCCCCCTCGGCCGGCGCCTACCGGCCGATCGAGGTGCGGGCGCCGGAGGGATGCATCCTCAACGCGCGCGCCCCGGCGGCGGTTGCCGCCGGCAACGTCGAGACGTCGAGCCGAGTCGCCGACCTCGTCATCGCCGCCTTTGGCGAGGCCAGGCCGGTGCCCGCCCAGGGCCAGGGGACGATGAACAACCTGACCCTCGCCAACGAGAGCTTCACCTACTACGAGACGCTCGGCGGCGGCCAGGGCGCCTGCCCCGACGCGGACGGCCCCGGCGCGATCCACGTGGCGATGTCGAACACGCTCAATACCCCGGTCGAGGCGCTGGAGAGCGAATTCCCCCTGCGCGTGCGGGAGCTCTCGCTGCGGCGGGGCAGCGGCGGCAGCGGCAAGCACAACGGCGGCGACGGCATCGTCCGCGAGATCGAGGCGCTGGCCCCGATGCGCTACTCGCTGATCACCGAGCGCCGCCGCCACGCCCCCCGCGGCCGCGACGGCGGCAAGGACGGCGCCCCCGGCCGCAACCTCCACAACGGCGAACCGCTGCCCGGCAAGCACGAAGGCGACCTCTTCCCCGGCGACTCACTGCGCATCGAAACCCCTGGCGGCGGCGGCCACTCGAGTCAGTGATCTTCGTCGCTTCTACAGAGAAGGGATAGACGTGATCTTCGTCACAAATTTTGCAATCTGGGCGGGCTCGTCTAAAATGCGCGATCCGGGCGGGGTTCTCACCTGGATGGGGCCTCCTGGCCCTCACCAGTCATATGTTTTCAACCACCTAACTCTAGGTAAGACTTCAAATGCCGATCGCTTTCAAGGAATGGGCCGTGACGGTCCGTGCGCTCGCCGAGGGCGAGCAGCTGCTTACCCTGCGTAAGGGCGGTATCCGCGAGGAGAACAAGCACTTCGAGCTCGACCACGAGCGCTTCTTCCTCTACCCCACCTTCGACCACCAGCAGAACAACCTGGTGCGGGAGTCGCATCACCCCGAGCTGGGTCGTGCCCTCGAGGAGGGCGTCTGGCCCGACGAGGAACCACCGGCGCGCGCCCTGCTTCAGGACGGCGGCATCTCGCAACCCGAGCGGGTGCGACTGCGCGCCTGGGCCGAGGTCACCGACCACATCACGGTCAACGACCCGCGCGTGGTCGACGGGCTTTCCCCCTACTACGTCTGGACTCCCGACTACGCGGAGAAGCGGCTCAACTGGAAGCGCCGCCACCCGCTGCACGTGCTGCTGCTGCGGGTCCATCGCATCCCCCGGCCGGTGACGGTGCGGGTGCGCGAGGAGTACCACGGCTGCCGCTCCTGGGTCGAGGTCGACCGCGAACTCCCCTTCGAGGGCACCCCGGTGATGGCCGACGAAGAGTTCGACCGCGCCCGCGCCGAGATCCTGGGCGTGTGTGGCGTCGAGACGGCCGAGCCGGCCCTCGTCTAGACCAGCTGTAGTCTCGCCCCGTTGCCCTGGGTAGAGACTCAGTCCCTGAGCTTCACGGCCCGCCATGACAGCGGCGACGCCGCCTTCGCGGAGCGGACGCTGGACCGGATGGAGGAACTGCGGCTGCGGCTGGAGGACCGTTTCGAGGTCGTGCCGGGGGACATCACCGTGGTCGTCCACACCAATCCGGTCTGGCTCTCGATGGCTCATCCCTTCCTGCCCGCCGCGCGCTGGTCGGCTGCTCCGGCCGGCCGCCGCTACCTCGCCGGCTGGCCGATGTCGACCGAGCTGCACGTGCTCAACGACCCGCACATGGAACGGCGCGCCGCCGGCGAGGACTCGCGCGAGGCGCTGCGCGGCACCGCCGAGCGGCTCTACGCCCAGCTCGTGATCGCGGCCAACAACCGGGGGCTGCCACCGTCGTGGACGCCGCGCCGCTTCGCCCGCTATCTGCGCTGGGCCTGGCTGGTCGAAGGCGGCGCTCAGTACTTCTCGCGCCAGGTCGGCTTCTACCGGCCGGCGGTGATCCGCCGCCTGCGCGAGAGCGCCCGGCCGTCGTTCCCGCCCTCGCGCCGCGACGCGGTGATCCTCGGCGGCACGATCTTCGACCTGCTCGAGGCCGAACGGGGCTCGAAGGCATGTGAGCGGCTCTCCCTGCAGCTGCTGCCCGGCGGCGCCGTGCCGACGATCGAGGCCGCCTTCGACGCCCGCTTCGCCGAGATCGAAGACGCCTGGCGCGGTTACCTGCGCGAAATCGCGCGACCGAACCCGGGCTAGCCTTCGCCCGGCAGGCTTTCGCCGGGCGCGTTCTCAAGCACTTCGCGCGCTTTCACCGCCGCTGCCTCGGGCACCAGGATCTGGCGCGGACCTGCCGCCATGAACTCGGGGTTGTCGACGGAGCGCTGGACCATGCTCGGGATGCCGTACTCCTCGAGCAGGGCCTGGATCATCTCAGCCTCCATCTGGTGCCTGGCGTAGGCGACCTTGACCAAGCGGCCGCTACTCGACGACGAGCTCGGCATCGGCGATCTTCAGGTCTTTGAGCCAGTAGCCCTTGACGTCGGGCGCGTCTTCCTCCCGCAGCGAGACGATCAGGTAGATCGCGTCGGGCCAGTTGACCGCCTGGTTGACGTCGGTCTGCGACGGATAGGCAGCGCTCTTGGTGTGCGAGTGGTAGATCGCCAGCAGCTCCCCGCCGTCGTCTTCGATCGCCTTCAGGGCGTTGTACTGGCCCTGGGGGTCCATCTCGAAGCGCAGTGGGCTGGCGGCGGAGTTGACCACCGGAATCGCCACGGTCGCCTCGCCGTCGGCGCCACCGACCATCCCGCAGCACTCGTTGGGCAGCTCCTCGCGCGCGTGCGCAACGATCTCGTCGATCAGCTTCTGGGCAATCCGCATCGTGCGGCGAGGCTAGCGGACGATCCCCGCCCTCGCCTCAGCGGCAACCCGGGCAAATGCACGCCAAGCGGGCTTGGGCCGCCCGTCGGAATCGAGCAGTCCGGCGTGCTGACAGAACACGCAGTGAGGATCGGCGACCGCCATGTCTCGCCAGGCGTACCAGTCGACGCCGGCGATATGCCAGCGATCGCGCCCGCGGAGCAGCATCAGGTACGCGCGGTGCAGAAACCTCGCCTGACCCTCGAGGCCCCAGTCGAAGCCAGTCGGCAACGGACTCCCCGAGGCCACGCCCAACTCGCTGACCAGCAGCGACTTGCGGCCGTCGCCCGCCGCCGACATCACCTGCCTCGCCTTACGGACCTGGTAAGCCACGCCGCGAAGCGTCGAGGAGTACGGATGCACCGCAGCGACGTCGAAGCCGCGTCGCGCCCCGGGCACGGCATAGAGCTTGCGCAGGAAGGTCCAGGGCAGCATCCCGCCCTCGACCGGGGCCAGGCCGGCGGCGACGATCTCGGCGCCGCGGTCGACGCCATGAATTGCCCTCCCCGAGATCCGCAGCAGACGCGCGTACCCCGGCGGCGAGGGGCGTGGCCGCCAGAAGAGCAGGAAGTTGGGCTCGTTCCAGATCTGCCAGTTGCGGATCGGCAGCGCACGACCGGCGCCGTCCCAGAGCTTGCCGCCGGGACCGTAGCGGCGCACGAGCGCCCTCAGGAAAGAGGTCCAGCCCGCCTGGGCACGAGCGCCCAGCGGCGGCCGAGCCGGGTCTCTCTCCAGCCAGGCCGGGGTGCCGTAGACGAAGGGGAGCACGTGTACGCCGGCGCGGGCCGCGGCGGAGACGATCGCATCGACGCCGGTGAGGTCGAGCTTCCCCTCCCGTGGCTCGACCCGCGACCAGGCGATCGGTATCCGCAGCGTCCCCACCACTCCCCGCATCCGGGCGAAGTCCGCGGCCGCGAGCGTGCCCTGCGGGACGACCCCGATGAATTCCCGCGACACCGTCGGCCGGGCCGCCGCCGACGGCGGCCCGGCAAACGCCGACGCGAGCGTCGCGGCGACGAGCGCCGCGAGCGCGATCCGTCGCACGACGCCCGCTTCCTACTGACTGAGGCGGTTGCGGCCCGCCCCGCCGCGCAGCACGTCGCGACCCTTGCCGCCGACCAACCGGTCGTCGCCACGCCCACCGCAGATCAGGTCGTTGCCGCCACGGCCGATGATCAGGTCGTTGCCGGCGAGCCCGGCGATCACATCGCGGTGCCGCGTGCCGACCAGCCTCTCCCCATGGCGGGTGCCGACGATCGTCGCCCGCTTGCCCTGACAGCGCGAGGCGCTGGTCCCGCCGAGAAAGCGGACCAGAAGCGCGGTTGGCGATGAGCAGCTGCGGATGCACTGCCCGCCCGAGGTCAGGGCGACGAGCCGGCGCCCTCCCTGCAGACCGACGGCGACCGCCCGGTTCGCTTCCAACGAGGCGAGGCGAATCAGCGAGCCACCGGCGAAGGTGGAGTCCCGGCGGCCGCTGGAGAGCAGGCGCAGCAGGGCAAACCTGCTCGGCCCGTAGGCCGGCCCGCGGCCGGTTCCCTGTGGAGCGCTGCCGGCGATCAGCAGCCTGCCGGCGCGATCGACCTCGGCGCCGCTGACGTTCAGGTAGCTGTGCCTCAGGTAGGCGATCCCGCGGCGGCCGAATTTACGGTCGAGGGCGCCGCTCGCCCGCAGCTTGATGACGAAGGCATCGCCCCTGTCGTTGCGGCCCGAGCCGACGACGTAGATGCCGCCTTTCGGCAGGACGATCAGAGCGCCGACCCCGGTGCGATCGGTGACGTCGTCGACGAAGCTCTCTCCCTGGCGACCGAAGCCGTTGTCGAAGACGCCGCTCTCGTCGATGCGCGCCAGATGGACGGCTCGCCCCTCGGCGCCGCAGCAGCGGGGCCCGGCGATCACCGTCTTGGCGCCGCTCAGGGCCATGCCCCCGAGGCCCGAGCCGAGGCTGGTGATCAGCGGATTGCCGTCGCGGAAGGTCGGGTCCGGGGCGCCCTGCGCGGTGTAGCGGGCGACGAGCACGGCGTCCCCCCCGTAGCCCGAGATGGGCTCGGCGCCGACGACGATCCGGCCGTCGGCCTGGATCGCCAGACGGACGCGATCGACCGGTGCGCTCAGGTGGATTTTCGCCACGCCGGCATTGCCGAAGCCGGCGTCCGGGCTCCCGTCCGGGTTGAGCCTGGCGAGGACGAGGTCGCCCTCGTCGGTCGAGCCGACGACGACCCGGCCGTCCGGGCCGACCGCCAGCGATCCGTCGCGACTGGGCAGGAAGCCGTCATCGGAGCTGAAGACGCTGCGCACGCCGGCTATCGCGTAGGAGCTGTCGAGCAGGCCGCCCGGAGTGAAGCGGCTGACCAGCTGTTCTCCGGCGCAGGGCGAGACCGAGCAGCGCAGGCCCGAGCGCAGGACGTAGATCTCGCCGCCGGGAGCGAGGACCATGTCCTCGGGCGAGACGTAGACACCCTGCTGCTCACCCTGCACCCGAGCGACGCCTTCCTGCCCAAAGGTGCGATCGATGTCCGCCGGCGCGGCGCCGGCGACGCTCACCGCACTCGCGCAGAGGCAGCAACCCAGCAGGAACACCTGGACGATCCGTGACGACATCTGAACATCTCCCCCCAGCTCTAGTTCGATTGACCAAAACTTGTCGGCCGCTCAAACCACCGCGCTCGGGACGAGTTGCGGTCCTAGGCGCTGGAGGCGACTACCACCAGACGGTCGAATCGAGGTTTTCGATCTCCTCGATCGGCTTGGTGTAGACGCCCGAGGAGAGATACTTCCAGCCGTCGTCGGGGATCAGGAAGACGACGTTGCCGCCCTCCAGCTCGCCGGCGATGCGGGTGGCGATCGCGGCGATCGCGCCGGAGGAGACGCCGGCGAAGACGCCCTCCTCGTCGAGCAGCTTCTTGGTCCAGACGATCGCGTCGCGGTTGGAGACCATGATCTTGCGGTCGAGGATCGAGATGTCGATGATCGGCGGGATGAAGCCGTCGTCGAGCGAGCGCAGGCCGTCGACCAGCTCGCCCTGCATCGGCTCGGCGGCGACGATCAGGGTGTCGGGGTTCTCCTCCTTGAGGCGACGGCCGTTGCCCATCAGGGTGCCGCCGGTGCCGAGGCCGCCGACGAAGGCGGTCACCTCGTCGAGCTCTTCGAGGATCTCCGGCGCGGTGCCGTTGTAATGAGCGAGCGGGTTGGCCTCGTTGCCGTACTGATAGGGCATGTAGTACTGCGAGTCCTGGGCCATCTCCAGCGCCACCTCGACCGCACCGTTGGAGCCCTTGGCGCCCTCCGAGTAGACGATCTCCGCCCCGTACATCGCAAGCAGCCGGCTGCGCTCCTCGGTGACGTTGTCGGGCATCACCACCTTCAGCTTGTAGCCCTTGCGGCGGCAGATCATCCCCAGCGCGATGCCGGTGTTGCCCGAGGTCGGCTCGAGGATCGTCTGGCCGGGCTCGATCAGGCCTTCGGCCTCGGCAGCCTCGATCATCGACTTGGCGACGCGGTCCTTGACCGATCCGGTCGGGTTGTGCCCCTCGAGCTTGGCGTAGATGCGCACGTCGGGGTTCGGCGTCAGCCGCGGCAGCTCAACCAGCGGCGTGTTGCCGATCGACTCGACGATGTTGCCGAAGCGGCCGCCACACGGTCGGTTGAGAAGCTCGCCCGCCACTTCAAAAAGTATAGCCACGGATCGCCATGCGACCGGGCCGTTGGGAATGGGTTCTCAGCCGCCGGCCATGGCGGGGAGAATCACGACCGTGTCGCCGTCCTTTACCGCGGTGCCGAGTCCATCCAGGACCCGAACGTCCTCGTCGTTGAGGTAGACGTTGACGTAGCGGTTGAGGTCACCGTCCTCGCCGAAGAGCTGTGCCTCCGTCTCGGGGTGAGCCGCGGTCAGCGCGCGCAGGACCTCGCCGACGTCGGCGCCGGAAGCCTCGACCTCGGGTTGGCCGCCGGTATGGGCCTGCAACACCTTAGGGATGCGAACCGTTGCCATCAGGCGGGAAACCTACCGGCTAGCCGGCGCAGAAGGCGGCGTAGTCGGGGAACTGGCCCATCTCCGACTCGGGGATCTCGGGCGCGTTCTCGCCGCAGATCGGGCACTCGGGGTCGCGACGGACCTTGAGCTCGGTGAAGCGGGTCCCGAGGGCCTCGTAGAGGAGCAGGCGGCCGACCAGCGGCTCGCCGATCCTCATCACCAGCTTCAGCACCTCGTTGGCCTGCAGGGTGCCCATCGTCCCGGCCATCACCCCGAGCACCCCGTTGGCGGAGCAGCTCGGCGCCAGCTCGGCCGGCGGCGGGGTCGGGTAGAGGCAGCGGTAGCAGGGCCCCTCG
>JBIOVV010000007.1:0-25579 GCA_044867925.1 Solirubrobacterales bacterium
CTGATCTGGTAGGCCTTCGGGCTGTCGGGATAGAAGTAGTTCTTGCGGTGGAAGATCGAGCGCTCGGCAACCTCGCACTCCAGCGCCGCGGCGATCTTCAGCGCGTAGTGGACCGCCTGCTCGTTGACCACGGGCAGAACGCCCGGGTGGGCAAGGCAGACCGGGCAGGTGTGGACGTTTGGATCGTCGCCGAAGGAGAGCTCGCAGCCGCAGAACATCTTCGTTCTGGTGGCGAGCTGGACGTGGATCTCCAGCCCGATCACCGCCTCCAGCTCAGCCACCCGGCACCCCCTCGGGGCGAGCGGTGAAATCGATCGCCTGCTCGAGCGCGTAGGCGGCATCGAGCAGCTTCTGCTCGGCGAAGGCCGGGGCGGCGACCTGGAAGCCGACCGGCAGCTGCGGCCCGCTCCCGGCCGGCTCGGCCAGCCCGGCGGGGATCGAGATCGCCGGGATGCCGGCGAGGCTCATCGGCACGGTGAAGAAGTCGTTGAGGTACATCGCCAGCGGATCGTCGGTCTTCTCGCCGAGGCCGAAGGCGACCGAGGGCGAGGTCGGCGTGACGACGAAGTCGAACTCGGCGAAAGCGTCCTCGAAGTCGGCGGCGATCTTGGTCCGCACCTTCTGCGCCTGGCCGTAGTAGGCCTCGTAGTAGCCGGAGGAGAGCGCGTAGGTGCCGAGCATGATCCGCCGCTTCACCTCGGTGCCGAAGCCCTGCGCCCGAGTCGCCTCGTACATCTCGATCACGTCGCCGCCGGACTCGGCCCGCATCCCGTAGCGGACGCCGTCATAGCGGGCGAGATTGGACGAGGCCTCGGCCGGTGCGATCACGTAATAGGCGGAGATGCCGTGCTCGGCGTGCGGCAGCGCCACCTCCGTGATCTCACCCCCGAGCCGCTCGATCGTCGCCAGCGTCGCCTCGAACACCTCGCGCACGCCCGCCTCGATCGCGGCGCCGGCCAGCTCGGCCGGGACCGCGAAGCGCAGGCCGGCGAGGTCTTCGCGATCCGGCAGGCGGGGCGCCTCGGGCAGCCCGACCGAGGTCGAGTCGCAGGGGTCGTGGCCCTGCAGGATCGACAGCATCAGCGCCGCGTCGCTGACGGTGCGGGTGAAGGGGCCGCACTGGTCGAGCGAGGAGGCGAAGGCGATCATCCCGTAGCGCGAGATCGCCCCGTAGGTGGGCTTGAGGCCGACGATGCCGCAGAGCGAAGCGGGCTGGCGGATCGAGCCGCCGGTATCGGTGCCGATCGCCCAGGGGGCCAAGCCACCGGCGACGACCGCCGCCGAGCCGCCCGAGGAGCCGCCCGGCACCCGGCTGCGGTCCCAGGGGTTGAGCACCGGACCGTAGGCGGAGTTCTCGTTCGAGGACCCCATCGCGAACTCGTCCATGTTGGTCTTGCCGAGAATCGGGGCGCCTGCTTCGATCAGCCGCCGCACCGCCGTCGAGGTGTACGGGGGACGGTAGCCCGCGAGGATGCGCGAGCCGGCCGTGGTCGGCACCCCCTCGGTGCAGAAGATGTCCTTGACCGCGATCGGCGCGATGCTCGGCCGCTCGACCGCGATCGCGCCGGCGCCGCCGTCCTCGTCGCGCCAGAGGTAGGCGTTGAGCTCGTCGCCGGCCGCCGCCTCTCTCCAGGCCTCGGTGTACTCGCCGGCATCGAGCTCGCCGGCGACCATCGCCTCATGGGCCTCGAGGGCCGTCAGGGCCAGAAGGTCGCTCATCTAGCCCTCAGCCTGCGGCGAGGGAACGCGAAAGGCGCCGTCGACGGGATCGGGCGCCTGTGCGAGGGCAATCTCGGGCGCGAGGCTCCGGTGCGGCACGTCCGCCCGCAAGATGTTCTCCAGCGCAACTACGTGCGAGGTCGGCTCGACGTCGTCGAGATCGAGCTCGGCGATTCGGTCGACGTGCTCGAGGATCCCCGAGAGCTCTCCCGCCATCCTCTCGACCTCCTCCTCGCTGAGGCCGAGGCGGGCAAGCTTGGCGACGTGCAGAACCTGCTCTCGCTCGATCACGCGCGGGATTCTAGGAGTTAGAGTCCGGGCCGGGATGAGGGGAGAGAAGGCCGAGAAGTTCGTGGTGCTCAATCTGCGCTTGCTCGCGGTCAGCTTCGCGGTGGTCGGCATCCTCTTCATCGCCGTGCCCAGCGGGGTGCTCGAGACGATCTCCGACGTCGGCGAGTGGTTCGGCAACGAGACGCGGGCGCCGCACACGCAGGAGTACCTCTGGCTTGCCCTGTCCTTCGCCTACATGGTCGTGATCACGGGCATCTGCCTGGTGGCGCAGATGGACGTGGTCCGCTACCGGCCGCTGCTGCTGGTCTTGGCGGCGGGCAAGACCGCGTCCTCGCTCGGCTCGCTCGCCTTCTTCCTGGTCCAGGAACAGGTCTTTATCTACCTGCTCAACTTCCTCGTCGACGGCTTCCTCGCCCTGCTCGCTCTCTGGCTTTTCGCGCTCGCCGGCCGTACGGGCCGGGCGGCCGCACCTGGCTGACAGCGCCGGCCGGGGCTCTCCGCCGCCGAGCAACGCACCCTGAGCGCGATCTGCGCGGCGATGGCGCCGGGCCTCGACGGGCTGCCGACGGCTGAGCGGGACGTCGAGGTCTCCGGCCCGGTCGCGGAGTTCCTGCGCACCGTCCCGCCTCAGGCCCTGGCCCGGATCAGGCTCGGACTGCGTGCCTTCGAGTGGCTGCCTTTTCCCTGGCGTTTCAGCCACCTCGGCGCTGCCGCGCGCGATGACTTCCTCAAAGGCATGGAGCGGTCGCGCTTCGGCCTGCACCACGAGCTGCTGCTGATGGCCAAGGTCCTCGCGACCCTCGGCTACGCGGTGGCGCCGGAGGTCGAAGCGCGGATCGGCTTCGCCGCCGGCTGCCGTCTCGCTGACGGCTCGGAGCCCGAGCCGGCCGGTCCGCTCGGAGACACGGCCCCGAGTGGAGAGAGCGAGGAATGCGACGTGGTCATCGTCGGCTCCGGCGCCGGCGGCGCGGTCGCCGCCGCGACCCTGGCCGAGGCCGGCCTCGACGTGATCGTGCTCGAGGCAGGCGAGAGCTTCAACCGCGAGAGCTACCCGCAGGACCCGCTGGAGGCGATCGCCCGCCTCTACCGCGACGGCGGCCTGACGATCGCCGCGGGACGCCCACCGATCCCAGTGCCGGTCGGACGCGCGGTCGGCGGCACGACCGTCGTCAACTCCGGCACCTGCTTCCGTGGGCCGGAACCGGTGCTGGCGAGCTGGAGAGAGCAGCACGGCATCGAGTGGGCCACGGACCTGGCCGCGGAGTTCGCCGCCGCCGAGGAGTTCCTCCGCGTGACTCCGGTTGACGTCGAGCGGATGGGCCGCAACGGCCAGCTGGCGATGGAGGGCGCGGCAGCACTGGGGGCATCGGGCGGGCCGATCTCCCGCAACGCCGGCAGCTGCGTGCAGTGCAGCTCCTGCCCCTTCGGCTGCAAGATCGACGCCAAGCGCGGCATGCAGGTCAGCTACCTGCCGCGGGCCGTCGCGGCGGGGGCGAGGCTGCGCACGGGAGTCGAGGCTCACCGGATCCTGATGGCGGACGGGCGGGCAACCGGCGTCGCCTGCATCACCTCCGTTCCGCTGTTCGCCGCCCAGCCATGGCGGGGAAAAGGAACAGCGGAAGCCGAGTCGAGGCGGCCGTACGCAGTACGGGCCCGGCTCGGGACGATCGTCGCCGGCGGAGCGCTGGGCACCCCAGAGCTGCTGCTGCGCTCGGGGCTGGGTGGCCCGGCCGTCGGGCGCAACCTCCACATCCACCCCGCCTGCTGGGTCGGCGCCCGTTACGGGGAGGAGGTGCGTGGCTGGGACGGCGTGATGCAGAGCTTCTACATCGACCAGTGGGAGCGGCAGCGCCTCCTGCTCGAGGCGACCTTCACCCCGCTCGCCTTCGGCGGCGCCTGGCTGCCCGGCGCCGGCAGCGACCACCAGCGCTCGATGCTCGACTTCGGCCACGTCGGCTCCATCGGCGTCCACCTCTCCGACGCCTCCAGCGGCCGCATCGACCTGGCCAGGGACGGCTCCCTCAGGGCCCGCTACAAACTCACCCGGGCCGACGCCGACCGTCTCGCCTTCGGCATCGCCCGCGCCGCCGAAATCCACTTCGCCGCCGGAGCCATCGAGGTCTACCCAAACATCGCCCGCGCCGGAGCCCTCACCCCCAGCAAGCTCCCCGACTTCGAAGCGACCCGCTTCAAGCCCTCAGAGCTGCGCCTGGAGGCCTTCCACCCGATGGGCACCGCCCGTATCGGAGACGAACGTGAGGGCGTCTGCGCTTCCGATGGTTCGGTCCACGGCGTCGACGATCTCTACGTCGCCGACACCTCCCTCTTCCCCTCATCCCTGGGCGTCAACCCGATGATGACGGCAATCGCCTTCGCCGCCCGCATCGCAGCCGAGCTCGCGAAGAGGGCTTGATCTCAACTGCTCGGCGGTGGCGGAGGCGGTGGCGGCGGGGCCTGTGACGGCGGCGGAGGTGGGGGCGTGCTGGCGGGCGGCTGTGGAGGCTGACCCCCGGGGCCCCCACCGCCCGAGAGCCGATCGGCCGCGTCACCGAACGTCACCCCTTCTTCCCGCATCGTCGTGTAACCGCCATAGGCGATCCCGGCGGCGGAGAGCAGGCCGAGGAAGATGCCGACCTTCAGCGTCGCGTCGAACGAGATTCCGCCGACCTCGGCGAAGGTCGGCGGATCGACGATACGAAAGAGGATCAGCAGAACCGAGATCACGCCGAGAACGGTGATCACGATGCTCAAGGGGACGGGCGGCTCATAGGTCGAATCGCTGAGCCGGAGGCCGACCAGGACCAGGGCCGCGATCACCGTCAGCAGCAGGACGAAGCGGATGAGGTCGAGCGCGTCCCAGGCGCTGCCCCCTTCACCGGAGATAGTGCCGGAGAACCCATTGACACCGGAGACCTCGACTCCGAACCAGTCGAAGAAGAACATGAAGATGAAGAGCAGGATCGCCGAGCCGCCCGCGATCTTCTCTCCCGGGCTGAGCTTGTCTAGATGGTCCATCTATGCATCCTCCGTCGGGCTAGGGGGTCGGGCCGACACTACACCCGGGCCCGGGCAGCAGCCAACGTATTTACGAGCAGCATCGAGACTGTCATCGGGCCCACCCCACCGGGCACGGGAGTGATCGCCGCGGCAACCCCGGCGGCCGCCTCGAAGTCGACGTCGCCGACGAGGCCGTCGTCGGTGCGATTGACGCCGACGTCGATCACCACTGCCCCCGGCTTGATCGCGTCAGCGCCAAGCAGGCGGGGCACGCCGACCGCCGCGACGAGCACGTCGGCGCGACGGCAGGTGGCGGCGAGGTCACGCGTGCGCGAGTGGCAGACCGTCACCGTGGCGTTGGCCGCGAGGAGCAGACGGGAGACCGGGACGCCGACCAGCTTCGAGCGGCCGACGACCACCGCCTCGGCGCCCTCAAGCTCGACCCCCTCGTGGCGAAGCAGCTCCATCACCCCGGCCGGCGTGCAGGAAACAAGACCCGGCATCCCGTGCGCCAGCAGGCCCGCGTTGACGGGGGTGAGGCCGTCGACGTCCTTGGCGGGATCGATCGCGGCGACGATCCGGTCCGGGTCGATGTGGGCGGGGACCGGAAGCTGGACGAGGATGCCGTCGACGTCGGGGTCCCGGTTCAGCTCGTCGACCAGGTCCAGCAGCTGCTCCTCGCTCGTCTCGGCGCCAAGGCCGCGATGGAGCGAGCGCATGCCCACCTCCTCGCAGGCCCGGTGCTTGGCGGCCACGTAGACCTCGGAGGCGGCGTCGTCGCCGACGATCACGGTGATGAGGCGCGGCACTCGGCCCCGCTCGGCCTCATAGGCCGCCACCTCGGTGGCGACCCGCTCCCGCACCGCCGCCGCAACCGCTTTGCCATCGATGACCCGAGCGCTCAACTACCGCCTCCGGATCGGTGCGTAGTCGGCCATCAGCTTGCGCTCGCGCCCGTCCACGGCGAAGCGCACGACGACGACCCCACCGCCCTCGACCGCGGTCACCACCCCGTCGCCGAAGCTGGCATGGACGACGTCATCGCCTGTCTGCAACTCGAGGGTCGAACCGGGATCGACCGGAGCGATGCCACTGTCCTCGCCCGAGTCCCAGCCGACTCCAGCCGCCGAGCCAGGGGCGCTCGAGTGCCGCTCGGTCAGCTCGGCGGGCAGCTCGTCGACGAAGCGCGAGGGCAGGTTGCGCTCGGAGCGGCCGAAGAGGCTCCGTTCGCGCGCCCAGGTCAGGTAGAGGCGCTGACGGGCACGGGTGATGCCGACGTAACAGAGCCGCCGCTCCTCCTCCTCGCCCCCCTCTTCGAGCGCCCGCATGTGCGGGAAGGCGCCGTCCTCGCAGCCGATGATGAAGACCGTGTCGTACTCGAGGCCCTTGGCGTTGTGCAGGGTCATCAGCGTGATCAGCGACTCTTCCTCCTGCAGCTCGTCCTGCTGGGTGAAGAGCGAGATCTGCTGCAGGTACTCCTCCAGCGGCGGAATTTCGCTCTCGCCCTCCTGCTCACGCTCGATGTCGAACTCGGCGGCGCCGGCGATCAGCGCCTCGAGGTTCTCCGCCCGGCCTTCAGCCTCGATCGTGCGCTCGGCCGCCAGCGCCTCGAGATAACCGCTCTCGTTCAGCACCGCCTCGAGCAGCCCGGCGACGGGTCCTTCCTCTTGCGCCCGTACGCGCAGGCCGGCCATCGTCTCGTAGAAGCGAGAGACCGCCTTGACCGCACCGCTGTTGAGCCCGGGCACCTCTTCGACGCTCTCGACCACCTCCCAGATCGTCTTCCCGGTGGTATTTGCGTGCGAGGCGATCCGGCCCTGGGTGGTGTTGCCGATGCCGCGCCGGGGCGAGTTGACGATGCGGGCGAAGGAGACCTGATCGGCAGGGTTGGCGAGCAGGCTGAGGTAGGCGACGGCGTCCTTGATCTCCGCCCGTTCGTAGAACTTGGTGCCGCCGATCACCTGGTAGGGCAGGTCGAAGCGGTTGAGCGTGTCCTCCAGGACACGGCTCATCGCGTTGGTCCGGTAGAAGACCGCGACGTCCTCGCGCTTTACTCCGTCTTCCTCGGCGAGGCGCCCGACCTCCCCCGCCACCCAGCGCGCCTCCTCGTGCTCGTCGGAGAGCTCGGATAGCCGCACCGGCTCGCCGCCGGCGATCTCGGTCCAGAGCTGCTTCGGCCGCCGCTCGCGGTTGCGCTCGACCACCGCGTTGGCGGCTGAGAGGATCGTCTGCGTGGAGCGGTAGTTCTGCTCCAGCTTGACCAGCTCGGCCTCGGGGAAGTCGCGCTCGAAGTCGAGGATGTTGCGGATGTCGGCGTGACGGAAGCCGTAGATCGACTGGTCCTCGTCGCCGACCACCATCAAGTTCCCGTGCTCCTCGGTGAGCAGCTGCAGGAGCCGGTACTGGGCGTGGTTGGTGTCCTGGTACTCGTCGACGAGGACGTGGCGGAAGGTGCGCCGCCAGCGTTCGCGCGCCTCCTCGGAGACTTCCAGCACGTTGACGGTGCGGACCAGCAGGTCGTCGAAGTCCATCGCGTTGGCCGCCAGCATGCGTTTCTCATACAGCGGGTAGAGGTCCGCGACCGTTTCCTCAAATGGGTTGTTCTCGGCCGGCGCGTAGGCGTCCGCATCGACCAGCTTGTTCTTGGCGCCGGAGATCTGCGAGCGGATCGAGCGCGGCGGGTAGCGTTTGGGGTCGACCCCGAGCTCGGTCATGCAACGCTTCAGCATCCGCAGCGAATCCGACTCGTCGTAGATCGTGAAGGTGCGGGCGTAGCCGAGCTTCTCGGCGTCGGCGCGCAGCATCCGCGCGCAGGCCGAGTGGAAGGTGGTCACCCACATCGCCCGCACCGAGCGGCCGATCAGGGCGCCGACCCGCTCCCGCATCTCGCTCGCGGCCTTGTTGGTGAAGGTGATCGCGAGGATCTCGCCGGGCCGGGCCGCCCCCGTGGCCAGGAGATAGGCGATGCGGTGGGTCAGAACCCGGGTCTTGCCCGAGCCGGCGCCCGCTAGAACGAGCAATGGCCCTTCGCCGTGGACCACGGCCTGCCGCTGCGGCTCGTTGAGTCCGGCGAGCAGCCTCTCTGCCCGGTCTGCGCCGGCTTCGATCGGCGCCCCCTCGCGAATAGAGGCGCTCTCAGAGTCCATCTGCAGCATCGCTTCCGAGAATAGCTTTGGGCGCGGCCGGGTCCGGGCGCTCAGCCACCGGCCGACGAACGCCCGGTGCGCTCGCGCAGCTCGGCCTCGGGACTGCCGGCGGCAGGAGCCTCGGCGCCGTCGAGCTCGGCCAGCCGCCGCTCGAGCTCGCCGATCCGCTGCGAGAGCGACTTGATCGCCTCTGCGATCGGGTCGGGAAGGTGAATCCAGTCGGCATCGGGGCCCTCGACCCGCTTGCCGTCGACCTTGACCGGGTGACCCGGGTTGCCGACCACGGTCGCGAATGGCGGCACGTCCTCGATCACGACGGTGTTGGCGCCGATCTTGGCGCCGTCGCCGACGGCGATCGGGCCGAGCAGCTTGGCGCCGGAGCCGACGGTGACGTTGTCGCCCAGCGTCGGGTGGCGCTTGCCGCGCTGAAAACCGGTGCCGCCCAGCGTCACCCCCTGGTAGAGCGTCACGCGCCGGCCGATCTCCGCCGTCTCGCCGATCACGACGCCGGAGCCATGGTCGATGAAGAATTCCTGCCCGATCCTCGCCGCGGGGTGAATCTCCACCCCCGTCACAGAGCGGGTCAGATAGGAGAGGACCCGGGGCGCGATCGGTACGCCGGCCTCGAGCAGCGCGTGGGCGATCCGGTGGGCGAGCAGCGCCTGCACCCCGCCCCAGCTGAGCAGGATCTCCAGACTCGAGACTTCCTGCGCCGCCGGGTCGCGCTCGCGCGCCGCCTTGACGTCGGCGCGCACCTCGTGAACCAGCCTCTTCCAGCGACTCATGGTGAGAAGAAGGGTAGGGACACGTAACGCTCACCCGAGTCGCAGACGATCGTCACCACCCTCTTGCCCTTCATCGCCGGCCTCGCCGCAACCTCGAGAGCCGCCTTGACGTTTGCGCCGGCCGAGATCCCGGCCAGCACCCCCTCGCGCTGGGCGACCAGGCGCGCCGTCTCCAGCGCGTCCTCATCGTCGACCGAGATCACCTCGTCGATCACGCTGCGGTCCAGCACCTCGGGCACGAAGCCGGCACCGATGCCCTGGATCTTGTGCGGCCCCGGAGAGCCGCCGCTGAGCACCGGCGAGGTCTTCGGCTCGACCGCGACGATCAGGGTCTCCGGACTGCGCTCGCGCAGCACCTGGCCGACCCCCGTGATCGTGCCGCCCGTGCCGACGCCGGCGACAAAGGCGCCGATCTCGCCATCGCTGTCGCGCCAGATCTCCTCGGCCGTCGTGCGCCTGTGCGCCTCGGGGTTGGCCGGGTTGGAGAACTGCTGCGGCATGAAGCCCTTGCGCTGCTTGCGGATTTCCTCGGCCAGCTCGACCGCCTCGGTCATCCCGCCCAGCGAGGGCGTCTCCCGCACTTCGGCGCCA
Organism: Solirubrobacterales bacterium; assembly: GCA_044867925.1. Lineage (GTDB taxonomy): Bacteria > Actinomycetota > Thermoleophilia > Solirubrobacterales > 70-9 > VRUE01. Next base: position 9,530 of record JBIOVV010000007.1, read on the forward strand.
TAGGCGCGCAGGAGCTTGCTGCGCTCGCGGCTCATCCCCTCGGGCAAGGTGAGGATCAGCTCATAGCCCCGCGCCGCGCAGACCATCGCCAGCGCGATCCCCGTGTTGCCACTGGTCGGCTCGACGATCACCGACTTGCCGGGCTCAATCAGCCCTTCGGCCTCGGCCGCGTCGATCATCGCCACTCCGATCCGGTCCTTGACCGAGCCCCCGGGGTTGAGCTGCTCGAGCTTGACGCAGACCTCACCCGCCAGCCCCTCGCCGAGGCGCGAGAGCGTCACCATCGGCGTCTCCCCGACGACCGCTGCGGCGCTGTCCCCGATTCGCATCATCGACTAGTCATGGGTTTCGGCCGCGTCAGCCTTCAAACCCTCGAGCTCACCAAGCAGTGAATCCATCTGATAAGTGGCTTGGAGGATTGTCTTGGCGACACTAATTGCGACCTCGGCCTCTCGTTTGCCAACTTCCGCATATACCTGCGCCTCGACGTGAACGGCATCGTTACCAAGGAGTCGGAGGTTGTGGAGGGCATCGATCATCCCCTTCGGGAGCACGATTCTGTCGCCGAGACTCTCGATGCGGTCATACAATGTCTTGCCCTCAGCCCCTTGGTCAGCACAAACGCACTCAAGCGTCCGGCGAACCATTACTGCCGCTGCCGAATAGCACTGGTTGGCGTGGCAGTCGATTGCTTCCTCCAGCGGGATACGAACATCTCCGGGCAACCCGGAAGCGTCAAAATCAATCCGCTCAGGTGGATACGAGGCGAGAACGGCCCCCGTCTCGCGCTCGTAGATGACGTAAATGAGAGTTGAGCACTCCGGATTAGGACATACTCGCTCGCCCGAGATGATGTTGTTGCCGCGGCCTTCACCCGCAACCGAGAGATCATTGCCACGCTCGTCGAGCGTACCCTCACGAAGGCATGCAGGACAGCGCATCTTGAGCCTCTCGGCACGGAATGCTTGCCCCCCTTTGACGCCTTCGACCCGCATCAGCTGAATCAGGCTAGCCGTAATCGAGCTGAGCTCGTTCTCAGATGAAGTACATCCCGAGTCGGGGCGCGCAATCCCGCATGGACAAGCGGATTGTCGTTTCCGTGCGCCAGTTATGCGCCAGTTGGTGCGCCAGTAAGCACCGCGCCAGCCGCGCGGGCGGCATCTTCGTCCCGCTTTCTCTGGGCGCTGAGGTAGGCATCAAGCAGCCGTGCCCCCTCTGCCTCTGACCCCGGCATCAGGTGGCCGTAGCGGTCCAGCGTGATCGAAATGTTGGCGTGGCCCATGAAGGTCTGGAGCGCCTTGGCGTTGACCCCGGCGGCGATCATCAGAGAGGCGAAGGTATGGCGGCACTCGTGCAGCGTATTGCGCTCAAGCCCGGCGTCCTTCCAAGCGTCGTCAGCGCGCTTCGTCAGCTTCGAGGGATCGAACGTGCTGTCACCCCTCGCAAGCCCAAAGAATTGGTCACGGCCGCTGTAGCCGCTGGCGGCGAGCCTCGCGTCTAGGAAGTCTCGGAGGACGGCGCTGATCGGCACCTTGCGCCGACCGGCATCCGACTTGAGTGGGATTTGCCCCTCGCGGTACTCCCAGCCGAACTCAACGCGAATCACGCCGTTGGCTAGATCGACGTCTTCCGCCCTCAGCGCCTGCAACTCGCCGCGCCGCAGACCCCCGTACATCGCCGTCGCCCAGATCGGCCGGTCGGCGGCAGGGACGGCGGCGATCAGCGCCTCAGCTTCCGCAGGGGTCGCGTAGCGTTCTCGCCGACCGCGCACGGCTGGAAGCTGAAGGCCGCTGCAAGGGTTGACTGCGACCTCGCCGCGCGAGAGCGCGCGGCGGTAGATCGCGCGAACCGGAAGCAGCGTTACCTGGATCGTTGACGGGTTCCAGCCATCGGCAAGCAGATCGTCGGCGAACTCTTGGAGATCGAAACGTTGAAGGTCAGTGAGGCGAACGCCTGCGAATCGCGGCAGCACCCGGAGCCGCATCCCCGACTCATACGAGCGCAGCGCGGCGCGCTTATAAGGGTCGCCCGAACGATTCGGAATCGAGCCGTGCTTCGCGCCCTTGATCCACGCCGCCCATGCCTCCCCCAGCGTCGTCTTCTTCGCCGCTCGCAACCCTCCCCGCGAAAGCGCGCCGAGAGCATCGGCGCGCCACGACTTCGCTTCTGCCTTCTGGGCAAAGGTGCGGCGAATCTTCTTGCCGTCGCGCTTCGAGAAGACCCACGCCTCATAGCCAGCGTTGCAGTTGCAGCGCCCGCCGTCGCGGCCGCTGCAACCTTTCGAGTGCCGCTTTCGGATGCCCTCAGCCATCGGGAGGCTGCTCCTTGAAGCGCCCGATCCGCATGTCGCCCGGAGTCCAGACGATCCCCACCAGCAAATCGCCGGGATCGACTTCGAGGCTTCCGTACAGCTTCGCCAGCGTGTCGATGCGAGCGATTCGCAGGCCACGCTCAAGCTGGCTGATCTCCGTCCGATGGACCGAAGCCATCACGCTCAACTCGTCCTGGGACAAATCCGCGAGCTTGCGGCAGCGAATGAGGTTGTCGCCGAACTGGGCCGCAACGTCCAGCATCAGCCTCCCCTCCCCTCTGGGCCGCACGCGACAAAGCTGCCCCGCGCAATCCTCGCTGGCTTCCATGCCATGCCTTTGAGCAGGTCGCCGGGCGAGAGATCGAGAGCGCCAGCCAGCTTGACCACCGTGTCAATGCGCGGCAGCCGCAAGCCGCGCTCAAGCTGGCTGATCTCCGTCCTGTGCAGCGAGGCCATGAAGCCAAGCTCCTCTTGGGACAAATCGACTCGCCGACGAGCCAACAGGACGTTCTCGCTAAAGCAGCGGGCTAGTTCGAGGTTGTATTCATGGAAGGCCATCAGCAGACCTCCAAAGCGTCGAAGTAGAGGGCCGCTCGCGAAGGGGCGAGGAAACGCCCCTCAAGGTGAACCAGCCCAGCGCCAATCAATTCACGCACCGCTCGCTGGCCCGCGTCCTCCGGGTCGCCACGCTCGGGATCGGCGTGCAGCACCAAGATCAACTCATCCATCGTCAGACGGGTTGGGTGTTCCTTGAGAAGAAGCGCCAAAACGGCGCTCTCGGTTCGGGTGTCCTCCCCTGCCGGGGAGGATGAGTCGAGGCACCTTCGACCCGTAGGGTTCTCGTCAGCCATGAGGAGCTATGCCTCCTTGTGGTCAGGCGGCCCGTCGCGTTCACAGCGCAGCGGGTCGCCGCTTTTTCGATCCTTCGAGGCTAGCAGCTTTGGAGAGTCAGACTCTCCAAAATTTCTAGTTGGTGCCTCGGATGATCTGGCTGACGCGAGTGTGGTGGAGTCCGACGCCCTCGCCGATCTGCCGCAGCGAAAGCCCTTCCTTCTGAGCCTTGGCGAATGCCTTTCGCCGTGCCTCGTGAGCTTTGCCCTGTTCGCGCTCGAACTTTGCCTGCGCGGCCTGCACCGCCCGCAGGGCTTTCTCGTCTTTGGCGTCAGCCATGACCGGGAGCCTAGAAGCTCGTCCAAGTCACGGCCCTCTCAATACCCGCTCGGCGTTCTCGGTGGCCCAGCGTTCAAGCTCGCTGACTGGGACCAGGCGCTTGCGACCCCGGCGAATCAGCCGCAGGTCGGGTGCCACATTGGCATCGAAGAAATCTGGGCCGACCCCGATGGCCGCGGCGGCTTCGGCCGGGGTCAGAGCAATGCGCGGGATCGAGACGACGAGCTTCTTGCTCAATCGCCCTGCCCCTCCCCTAGCCAGTCCACCGCCTGCTCAGACTCGCCGACCACATCGAAGATCGGCGCGAAGGGACCGCGACTCGACAGGTCATCCAAGAGACAGAAGGAGATCGTCACCCCGTAAGCGCGAACGAGCTCGGGGTGATCTTCAAGCAGCGCGATCGCGATGTCGCGCCGCCGAACGAGTGCCTTGCGCGAGGCACCGGCCAGCACACAGATCACAGGAGGAAAGCTCGGGTAGTGGCTGCGCCAGATCGGTTCGCTGCCTTTGCCGCGAGCGCTGGAAAGCTGGCCGTAGCGGGCCAGCTCGGCAACCAGGCGTTCAACCGAGAGCGTGGCGCGGTCCACCTCAACGAAGCGCTGCTCATAGACGATGTGCCGCTCGTCGGTCCGCACGTAGTTCAGCACCGCATCGGCGATCAGCGAGCGGCGGGCGCGACCGCGACCACGGTTGAGGGGATGGGCGACCTCATGCCGCCAGGAGAGCGGGCCGAAATCGTCACCCCGCTCGCGCGCCGCGCGCAGGAAGCTGATGCCAACCTCGTTAACGGCGAGGGTGTGGGCGCGCAGCGGTCCGGCCGCCTGCTCCGGGGCGAGGACCTTCGGCCGGCGCTCGACCTCGCCGGCGTCGAGAACGTAGTCAGCGCCACGCTCGGTCAGGAACCAAAGGCGACGGGGAGCGCGGCGCGCTTCGGCATAGGCGACCAGGCCCGCGCGCTCCAAGTAGGCCAGGACTTGCTGAGCGCGCCGGACACCACGATCAGGGAAGTGGATCGCGCGCACCTGCACGGTCGAGAGGGTGCGATGCTCGCCAAGCGAGGCAATCACCTCAGCGGTCCCCTCGGGGAACCGCAAGCCCGCTGCCGCCTTCCAACTCACGCAGACCCCCAGGGCTGTTGATCGACGGCGAAGCGCTGCGAAGCCAGCGCGGAGCCGATGATCGACTGTGGAGGCGGAGTTGCCAGCACCAAGGCGATTTCGTTCGCCGAGGTGATGGAGAGCCGCTGCCGAACCAGCGCGGAGGTGGTAGCGCAGGCGTTGAGCGCAAGGGACGCGGAGAAGATCGAGAGGGTGACGACCAGCACCGCCCCGATGTTTTGACCCGGAGGTGCAGTAGGAATGTCGGCAAATCGCCAGGCCCGCAGATCGCGCTGCGGTGGGCTTTGAGCGCCCTTGGAGCAAGGCGAGACGCGAAGCGACAGGGGAAGCAATAGGCGCAAGCAACCCCGAAGCGGGAGGCGAAGCGGCAATGAAGATTTGGCGGCTCGCCGTTCTCTGTTGGTCTGTCGATCAGTCATTGGCCCTCTGCCCTACAGAGCAGCGAGCCGCAAAAGTGGACCCCCTCGGGGTAACTACGTGCCCACGCGGTTACGCCCGCTTCGCGACTTAGCTGAAGCGGGAGGCGACGGCGAGATGAAGGCCACTTGCTCATTCCCAATAACAGGGCGGCGAGCAGCGAAAGTGGTCACAACCACATGCTTAAAAGGTTTTTTGTCTGCAAGCGAACTGGCGAGCCGCTATGCAGTCGTCGGCCATTAGCCCGCGCGTCAATGGAAATACGGCTCCGTCGATAGACCGCTGCCAGGAACGGCAGGATGAGCGGCTAAGAAATCGTCTCGGCCGAGGCGATTTGCATACAAAATGCCTTTCCGCCCTTGCTCGAGTTGATGATCTCGTCTTGGGAAATCGCCCGGCCAACGACCTCCTCGACGACCGCCTTGGTTTGGCGCTCTTGCCTTACGCGCTCAAAGGCGACATCCTCATCGGTCTCAATCTTCAGGTCGATCAAGACCGACTTTTGGATGTGCTGCACGTGGCCCCACTTGACCTCTTGGCCCGTCCGAAGCGTCTCGCCAACCGTGTCGTCAACCTTCTTCACCATCGCCGCAAACACGGCGTCATTGAGCGATAGATCCCCGTCGTTATCGCCAGCAAGCTGCCGCGCGTTGCTCAGCGTCTGCTCTCGCTCACCGGCCAGGGCAGTGGCCGCGGTCTCCAATGCCTCTCCGGTGTGGTTGGAATCGAGCAGTGTCGGCACCATGGCTTGGAAATCAGCAATCCGCAGCGAGACTGGATAGGGCTTCCGATTGACGGAGGACCACGCAAGACCATGTCCCGGCAACGGCTCGTTGAGCAGGCTTGAAAGCAGGTCGTCGGAAAAGTGGCCATTGGCCGACCGGAGCGCGCCCAGATCGCCGTTCGACAGCAAGTGGAAGACGAACCAATTATCGGCCTGAGACAGCAGCTCCTCCGGGATGCTCTTTGGCTGCTGGGTCACGAGCACAGACCCAAGGCCAAACTTGCGACCCTCCTTGGTCCACGAAACAAAGGGCCCGGAATCGCCAGTTCGGGAGTCGCTTGCGAGGACAGACTGCGCCTCCTCGATCACCGCGATGATCGGGATGGCCTTTGAGTCTTTGCTGGTGAACTCTCGGACATTGTGCTCGAAGAAGTGATCGAGGATTAGGCCAGCAAGATTGTTGCCTGCCTTGCCACGCGTCAGAGACAAATCGACAACGCACAACTTTCCTTCAGAAAGGGCGCTCTTGAGATCGTCTAGAAGATTGCTCGTCGGGTCATGAAGGGGACGCACTATTCGCAGAACATTCTCGACGGCCGCGTTGATCACCACCGATGACGGGTCCTTCCCGGCATGCTTCGAGATGATTTCCTCCATGGCGACCCGGTCGTTGTCGGCCGCCTTATCCACTAGCTCTGGCCAATCGTGCGGCCAGGTCCTATTAATGATCTGAATGTTGGCTTGATCCTGGCGCTCCGCCGTGAAGGCGATCTGACCAAGCTTTGCGGGACTAACCTTGCGAGCGTCAATTCGGACCGGCCCGGCGACGAACGACCCATAGGCCGCCGACGGAGCAGCCTTATCGGTGAAGACCACAAGGCGATCTTTTAGCTCAGGGACATCAGCCAACGCTGCTCGCCCGCGATTGTCGGGCCAGAAGTACTCCCCCTCCGGGTCGAAGACGAGAGTGCCGACTGGGACCTTCTTGTCTTTGATGACATCGTGGGGATCGGTTCGATAGAGCGTGCTCAAAAGCACCTTCATCAGATTTGACTTCCCGAATCCGGCCCGAGCAAAGACCAGGGAGCGACGACTAATAAGGGCGCTTATCGGGAAGCTAACCGGCACCGCAGGCGCGAGGACTTCGAGATCCTCAATGTCCTCTCCGATCCGCTTGTCTCCCTTCGCGTGGACATACTCGCCGAATGCTAGAAACCCGATCTCGGCCGAGGTGCTGTCTTCGATCACGCTTGCATCGACTACGTACTGCAGGGCATCCTCCGAAAGGAGCGCAACCTTTGAACCCACATGCGGCATTCGCCGGTGTGAGGGACTGAATCGGAATTTTCCATCTCGGAGACGGAGGATGCCTAGATTCCGAATGTCGATCCGATACTTGAGATAGCGCGCCCTCAGATCATCAGGGACTTCACGATCCTCTAGGGCCGCCCGAGTGACGTAGTCGTCTCCGTCGGAAGACGTCAACTTCCCCTCGCTCGCCACGGTGGTGATTCGTCCCAGAATTGCCTCGTCATCGCTCTCAAGCTGTACGAGCACGAACTGGCCATGGAGCGGCATTCGGGCCGGTACTGCCTTGTAAGGAACGACGATCTGAGCGTGAAACTCCTTGTTTCGCTCAGACAGACCGGCGAACGTGCCCATAAAGCGATTGCGCTCAAACAAGGTCACGGCTAATCCTCTCTATCCGTATCTGCGGGCGGTGGGGTCAACGTTGAGCCGCATTGCGTCGACGGCATGCGTGGCATTTTCTGGCAGCACGTCCCTGACTGCATCCTCCAAGTAATCCGCCAGGATGCTGCGATCGAAGCCAGCGATCTGCGCATTGGCGTCTGCCCGCTGGAGACACAACGGATAATGCGGAATCGGAAAGCCATCGCGAGCGTCACCGACCAGACAAGCCAGAACCTCCTCCGCACGATCCCGCTGGTCGTAGAGAACATCAACCGTCCAGATGCGATCACCGGCGCTCGGACCAAAGCGAACAAAATGCATGGCGCCGCCGTTGTACTTGGGCGGCTCCCCTGGAAGGCTCTCATCGGGAGGCCTCAGGTACTCGGGCCACTTGTAGACGGTCTTCTGCATCTCCTCGGGGATCGGAGCGAAACAAGGATGGCCGACAGGCAGTTGGCCAGCGGCAGTCATCGCTAGCTCGTAATACGTATGAACCTCGGAATGCTTGGCGACCCCGACGAGGAAAATGTCAACCTTCTCCTCCTTTCGGTTGCGGTCGATCGCATCCCGAATCTGCTTGTACATCTGAAAGAAAAGGTCTTTATTGAACACCTTCGTCCGCAACATGCCGTCGCGAACAAAAATCGTGCTGTTCGCATGATCGCGATTGACGATGGAGTCGTAAAGAGCCGCCCACTCGCAGATATCCCGGTAGACCGTCACCCAGCCAGTGCTGTTGTCTTTTGGATTGAGAGCGGTGCTGAGATCAGGCAAATGCTCAATGCCCAACCCCTTCATCAGCCGACCAACCGTCGTATCTGCCTCAAGGTTGTGACGCGCAAGAGCGCTGATATCAGTGGCCGGGGAAACACAATCGGAGAAAAGCTCCTTCCCCTTGCTATCAACCACCCGGACAACGGTTAGCGAGAAGGGGTTGAACTCGATCTTGTTGTGGCCGCCATCCGAGGCAACCATCGAGAACGACGTGATCGTTCGCGGTTTTAGGACTCGAAAGTCGTTGTTGAGCCCCTTGACTTGCTCAAGAGCACCTTCAAGAATTCCGCGATTTGCCTCAACCGTCTGGTGGACGGAAGTGCGCAACTCATCAAGAGTCTCGACCTCAAGCATGGACTAGCGAACGTATCGCGCCGCGCGGACAAATTCGATGCGCTCAAGCGTCGAGGACTGCCCGAATATCCTTCTCCGTGATCGGCGAAGAGGACTCGGAAACAAATTGGTCCGCCTGGCGACGCCCGTTGTGTGCTCCCCCGGCAGAGCGGATCTCGACGACCTGCCAGGAAGCTTTACAGCGTCGCAAGCTATCCGTGATCAGATCGGACGGGTCGATGGGAATGCTTGGCAGAGCGCCAAAGCGCACCGTCATCTGAGCGCCAGGAAGGCACCGCTCGCTTATCGCGGTCCATGCATCCGCAAGCTCCTCGGCGAACGTCTCGGGTCGTTGCGAGGAGATTTGACCTGGCAGGGCGTATTCAGGAGTCGGCTCCCCGCCCAATGCCCAATTGCGAAGCCATTGATCGGGCAGATACGTACGCATGCCCAAATAGGGCGGCGAAGTGATGACCCGCGAGAATCGACGCCTAGTTCCGCTCAACGCGGTTCGCGCGTCTCCTTCGATCACGCGGCCCCCTACTGAGGCGGGAGGGGAAGCGGCAAACAGGCGACCCAACCGCCGACCCAAGACATCGGAAACGTTAATCGCCGTCGGAAGAAGCTCGTGCTTCTCCCAAAACCGCACCGCAGGCGCTGGCTTCGTCGCATACGAGCGGGGCATCTGATTGGAGAGATAAGACGGCTCTCCTTTGTTGCGAGGGCCGTGAAGCGCCCCCAAGAACACCGCCCTCAGGAGGGCAGCGGTGTGCCCTTCCCCCGCTGTCATCAGGCCGGTCCGCAGAGCGCAGATGTCTTGAAGGGTCTTTGAATCGAAGGCCAGCGTCCAAAACTGCCCCGTCGGCGTCTCGGCGTCCTGATGCGAGGAGATCAACTCGTCGGCCAAGTTCTTGACGCGACCCACGGTCGTCGAAGCTAGCTTGGCCCTGGCGATGGCCACGGCAACCGGATTGAGGTCAATCCCGACGGCTTCGAGGCCTCGAAGCCGTGCGGCAAACAGAGTCGTGCCGCGACCGCAGAAGGGATCTAGCACCGCCTCGCCAGGCTGCGCCGACTTCAACTCGTCAAGCGGGAACGACAATGGATACATCGTGTAATACGGGCAAACGGCATTCAAACGCAACTCCGGCGCGTTTTTCCCTGCCGGAGGCTCGGCCAAGCCGGTCGGTGCCCGCATGCACTCAAAACCCTACAGCCCGGTCAGGAAGCTATCGCGGTGCGCCACCTGGTGCGCCAGTTGTGCGCCAGTACGACCGGAAACAACCGGACTCGGCCGGACAAGGAACCGCTTAAACAAGCGGAATCCCAATGGCCATGCGGCCCGATCTAAATGAAGTACATGCCGCTGCCGGCGGCCTCGGCTTCGCGGCGGGCGATTTCGGCGATCGTGGTTTGGCTGAAGACTTTGCGCAGGGCGGTGACGCCCTCGGCCCAGATGCCGCCGGCCTCATCGGCCTCCTGGCCGACCTTGCCGTCAAGCGCCTGGACCACCTCGAGCACGGAGATCTCCTCGGGTGCCCGCGAGAGCGTGTAGCCGCCGCGCATGCCGCGGTGGCTGGTCAGCAGGCCGGCCCGGCGCAGGGTCGAGAAGAGCTGCTCGAGGAACTGCTCGGGGATGTCGCGGCGCTCGGCCAGCTCCTTGATCGGGACGGGGCGCTCGCCCGATCGAGCCAGCTCCGCCATCGCGACCACGGCGTAGCGCGACTTCGAGGTGATCGAGATCACCCGAACTTTCTACCGCACCGCTCGGACCGGCTGGGTTAGGATCGGTGGCAAGGCTCCAAGGCTGACGATGGAGCCGTCGCCGAACCTCAAATATCGGAAGCGGTCCTGAGCGAGCGTCCACAGTGCCTAGTCGTCGACGGTCACCCGATCGTCCGGATCGGCGTGCGTCGTGCGCTGCAAGACCGCTTCGAGGTTCAGGAGGCGACCAGCCGCGAGGAGGGGGTCGATCTGGTGCGCGACATCGGGAGCTTCGACGTCGCGATCGTCGACATGCGCCGCCGCCCCGACGGGCTCACCCCCACGCCCCTGAGCGCCACCGAGACGATCCGCACGATGCTCAGGTCCGAACCCGGCCTCGGCATCGTCGCCCACGGCGAGCGGGCCGAGCGCCACCTCGCCAGTGCCGCCCTGCAAGCCGGCGCCAACGCCTACATCTCCCGCACGGCCAGCATCGAGCTGCTGCTGCGTGCCACCCAGGCAGCGCTCGCCCAGGAACGCTTCGTCGACCCCGACGTGCCGCCGCGCGGCAGCCGCGGCAAGCTGACCAAGCGCCAGCGCGAAATCCTCCAGCTCCTCGCCAACGGCGAATCGACCACCGTCGCCGCCCGCGAGCTCGACCTCAGCGAGGAAACGGTCAAGACCCACACCAAGAACGCCCTGGGGCGGCTGGAAGCCAGGAACAGGACTCATGCGGTAGCGATCGCTTTGCGCGAGTCGCTGATCGAGTAAGGGACTGGCCGCTCGGCCGCGGGTCCTGTCATTGGGGTGGGGCGCCCTCCTTGCCCTGCGCGCTGCTTCGCCGGCCGGGACAAGGCGCCTGAAGCTTCGAAGCCTTCGGCTACGCAGCCTCCGGGCGGCGGAGTCCACCCCACCCCAATGCCACCCCCACCCCGACGACAGGACCCGCGGGCGGGAGCTTCGTGTCTAGATCCAGCCGCGATCGCGCGCGGTCAGGACCGCTTGGGCTCGATCGACCGCGCCGATCTTGCCGTAGACGTTGTGGAGGTGAGTGCGGATGGTCGAGACCGAGAGCTGCATCTCGCCGGCGATCTGCTTGTAGACCATGCCCTCGGAGAGGTGGCGGAGGACATCGAGCTCGCGGGCCGAGAGCGGGCAGGGCTCGGAGACACGCGAGACGTCGTTGCGGGCGTAGGGGAGCTGGTAGAGCAGGTCTCGCAGGGCTTCGGGGTTGAGCCCGGCGCGCTTGGCCGAGGCGTGCAGGCGCTCCGGCGAGACTGCCTCGCCCTGGCTGTAGTGGGCGACCATGTCGGCGGTGGCGACCAGCGCCGCCAGGCCGTCGGCGTCGTCGGCGTGGTGGCGCTCGATCGCCACGGCGATGCGCTGCGGCAGGTTCCAGCGCCGGGCGAGAACTCCGCCGACGAGCGCGTGATCGATGCCGAGCCGGTCGCGTTCCTCGCGCAGGCGTTGCTCGGGAGCTTTGGCGACGGTGTCGAAGTGGCCGCGGTCGCCCGGGTGCAGGTTGGCGATGACGAGCCGGCCGACATCGTGGAGGAGCGAGGCGACGGCAAGTTCGTCGCGATCCTCCCAGCCCACCGCGCGGCCGATCTCATCGGCGGCCTGCTGGGTGGCGAGGGCATGGACGCGAAAGCGCTCAGGGCGCATCTCGCGGCCGCCGTTGGTCTCGAAGAAGTCGAAGACAGGCGCTGTGCCGGCGATGGCGAGGACCCCGGAAGGCTTGAGGATGTCGATCGCGGCCGGAACCGAACCGATGCTTGCGGCGGGCACCGCGGTTCGGTTGGCAAAGCGCAGCACGGCGATCGAGAGCCCGACATCGGCCTCGACCGCCTCGATCAGCTCACCGACTCGGCCGCCCTCGGCGGTTGCCGCCTGCATTACCCGAGCACGCGACTCGAGCAGAACCGGGAACTTCTCGACCGCCTCGAAGGCAGCGGCGAGGCGGGCTCCCGGCGCGGGACGGCCATTGCCGTCCTTGCCGGCGGCGCCGGCCTTGGCCTTGCCGTTGATCTGGGGCGTTGTGGTCTTCATTGCGCGAAAACTCCTTGACTGCCTCATCGGCAGCGAAGGACGCACGGTTTAGCCCCACCATCCACAAAATTAAGGTGCGAAAGGGCGTTATTTGTCCATTTAGGTGGATTTCAGTGGTGGCGCTTGTCCGTCAAGCCCGCAAACGAGCCAGGGCAGCGTCGACCCTGGCGAGCGATTCCTCGCGGCCGAGCGCGGCAAGCGACTCGAAGATGCCGGGCGAGACCGAGGTTCCGGTTATCGCCACGCGGATCGGCTGATACACCTTTCCCGGCTTGACGCCGATCCGCTCCGGAATCGGGCCCAGGGCCGCCTCCACCGCCGGCGGCTCGAACTCGCTCAACCCCTCGAGGGCCGAGCGGGCGGCTGCCAACGCCTCATACGCGCCCTCCTTCATCACCTTGCCCCAGGCCTTCTCATCCGCGACCGGTGGCTCGAACAGGAAGCGGATCAAGCTCCATACCTCCGCCAGCGTCTGGGCTTTGTCCTGGGCGATCGCGCAGGCGGCCCGCAGACGCTCGTCGGGCTCGCGACCGAGATGCCGGGCGACAACGGCCGTGTAGTCCTGCAGCGACATCTCGCGCATGAAGCGGCCGTTGAGCCAGCGCAGCTTCTTCTCGTCGAAGATCGCCGCCGAGCGGCCGACGTCCTCGACCCGGAAGCGCTCGACCAGCTCCGTGGTCGGCATCACCGTCGTGTCGTCGTCGGTCCCCCAGCCGAGCAGGGCCATGTAATTGCGCACCGCCGCCGGCAGGTAGCCGGCCTCGCGCAGCTCCTGCACCGAGGCGGCCCCGTGGCGCTTGGAGAGCTTCTTGCCGTCGGGACCGTGCAGCAGCGGCAGATGGGCGTAGCGCGGCGGCCGATGTCCGAGCGCAGCCAGGACGAGCAGCTGCTTGGGCGTGTTGGAGAGGTGATCGTCGCCGCGGACCACCTCGGTGATGCCCATTTCCGCGTCGTCGACCGCAACGGCGAAGTTGTAGAGGACCGAGCCGTCGCCGCGGGCGATGACGAAGTCGTCGTAGCTGCGATTGGGAAAGCGGACCGGACCCCGGATCAGGTCGTCGACGACGGTCTCGCCGTCCTCGGGCACGCGCAGGCGGATCGCGCCGCCCCCGTCGGCGGCGGGCTCGCCTCGGTAGCCGCGGTCGGCTCCGTGCGCGGCCTTCCAGGCCTCGACGTCCTTGGCCGTGGCCGCGTCGCGGTAGGCAGCACCGGAATCGAGCAGCTTCTGCAGCGCCTCCGCATGGCGGTCGGCGCGCGAGGCCTGCGAGACCGGCCCTACGTCCCAGTCGAGCTCCAGCCACTCCAGCGCTTCGAGGATCTGGGCGACGTTCTCCTCGGTCGAGCGCTCGCGGTCGGTGTCCTCGATCCGCAGCACCAGCTCGCCGTCGCCGTGGCGAGCCGCGAGCCAGTTGTAGAGAGCCGTGCGGGCTCCGCCGATGTGCAGGGCACCGGTGGGAGAGGGCGCAAAGCGGAAGCGCTGGGGGGTCTGATCAGGCACGGCCGGGCGCATGTTTCCACAGCGCCCGCTCGCGCAGCCAGAGGAAGAGCGGCAGGCCAAAGCAGAGCCCGACCAGGAAGGTGGCGGGAACGCACAGCCACCACCGTGGAATCGAGACTCGCCGCGCCTCCGCCACGGCCCAGACGAAGAAGGCAAGGGCAGCGATGCCAAGGTCGAGGGCCAGCTGGGTCGAGGGCACGCTGGCGAACCAGAGCGAGAAGTAACCGCCGATGTCGATGCCTGCGTCGCCAAGGAAGAGGACGACACAGAGGTTCGGGACGACGAACCCGATCACCGTCAAGGCGAGCAGCAACCGCTCGGTCATACCGGCGGAACGGGACCCCCCTGACGAGCTCGTCTGACTCATAGGATGCCCAGCCTATGCTGATCGGCGCCCACGTTTCGACCTCAGGAGGCTTGGACAAGGCGATCGAGCGCGGCACCGAGCGCGGCTGCCAATCGATCCAGATCTTCAACCAGAGCCCGCGCATGTGGCGGCCGACCAAGTACGGCCCGGAGGACTTCGCCGCCTTCAAAGAGGCGATGGCCGCTTCGCCGCTGGAAGCGGTCGTGATCCACGCCGTCTACCTGATCAACTGCGCGAGCAAAGACAAGGAGCTGCGCAAGAAGTCGCAGGCCTCGCTGACCCACGCCCTGCGCATCGGCGACGAGATCGGCGCCGCCGGCGTGGTCCTCCATCCCGGCGCCCAGGTGAAAGAGCCGCTGGGCCCCTCGATGAAGCGAGCCGGAAAGACGATCGCCGCCGCGCTCGAAGACAGCGAGCGCTGCCCTCTCCTGCTCGAGCAGACCGCGGGCCACAAAGGCCTGCTCGGCCGCGACTTCGATCAGACCGCCGAGCTGATCGAGCTCGCCGGCGCCGGCAAGCGCCTCGGCCTCTGCCTCGACTCCTGCCACCTCTTCGTCCAGGGCTACGACATCACCGACGAAGAGCACCTCGCCAAGGTCGTCGACGAAGCCGACGCCAAGGTCGGCCTCGACCGCCTCCGGTGCCTCCACGTAAACGACGCCGCCGCGCCCCTCGGCTCCTGCCGCGACCGCCACGCCAACCTCGGCAAAGGCGAGATGGGCAAACAGGGCCTCGCCGCCTTCCTCTCAGAGCCGAGGTTCGAGGGCCTGCCGGCAACCCTGGAGACACCGGGCCCAGCCAAGAAAGGCGCCGACCGCAAAGAAGTCCTCGCGGCCAAGAGACTTAGAAAAGCTGGCCTTAAGCGACGCCAGGGCTAAGAGGCCGAAGGAGCTTGGGCTATTTGACGTGAACGCCCGAGATCGAACGGGAGATGACCAGCCGCTGGATCTCGGAGGTCCCCTCGAAGATCGTGTAGATCTTCGCGTCGCGGTGCATCCGCTCGACCGGGAACTCTCGCGTGTAGCCGTTGCCGCCGAGGATCTGGATCGCTCGCTCGGTCGCCCAGACGGCGACCTCGCCGGCCTTCAGCTTCGACATCGAGCCCTCGGCATTCTCGAATTTCTGGCCGGTGCGGCCCATCCATGCGGCGCGCCAGACGAGCAGGCGGGCGGCGTCGATCTCCAGCTTCATGTCGGCGAGGGTGAAGGCGATCGACTGGTTCTCGACGATCGCGCGGCCGAACTGTTTGCGCTCTTTGGCGTACTCGAGCGCGTACTCGTAGGCGGCACGGGCGATGCCGAGCGCTTGGGCGCCGACCGTCGGCCGGCTCGCCTCGAAGGTCTGCATCGCGGCCTGTGACTTGGCCCGTTTGCCCTCGCGCACGCGGGCGAGGCGTTCGTCGAGCTTGTCCTTGCCACCGAGCAGGCAGGAGCCCGGGACGCGGCAGTCGTCGAGATGGACGTCCGCGGTGTGCGAGGCGCGCAGGCCGTGCTTCTTGACCTTGGCGCCCTGCTCACAGCCCTTGGTACCGGGCGGAATGACGAACGCCGCATGACCGCGCGAGCCGAGCTCGCGGTCGACCGAGGCGATCACGACGTGGACGTTGGCGATGCCGCCGTTGGTCGCCCACGCCTTCTGGCCGTTGAGGACCCACTCGTCGGTCGCCTCGTCGTACTTGGCGGTGGTGCGAATCGCCGAGACGTCGGAGCCAGCGTCCGGCTCCGAGGCGCAGAAGGCCCCCAGCTTGACGTCCTCCGCCGTGCCGAAGCACTGCGGGATCCACTCGCCCATCTGCTCCGGGGTTCCCTGCCCGAAGATCGCTGCGACCGCGAGCGTCGTGCCCATGATCGCCATGCCGATGCCGGCGTCGCCCCAGAACAGCTCCTCGTTGGC
>JBIOVV010000008.1:0-147549 GCA_044867925.1 Solirubrobacterales bacterium
CGATCCGCTGCACCCCATCTGCGACGAGCGCTAGCTGATCCTCTCCGGCGTGGTCCGCTTCAGCCATGCGAAACAAGACTAGGAGCGCGCTCGGCTGCCCGTACGTGCTCTGACTACCTACTTGCCATTCACTCCGAGGTGGTGTAACCGGCAGCACGCGAGGCCCTGAACCTCGTAGCGCAGGTTCGACCCCTGCCCTCGGATCTGGACCAGCGAGACCGAGCCTCGCTCCCGTCGCAAGACGGCAGCGCCGAAAGGCCTTCGAGGCGTACGCGGAGATCAGCGCAAGGAAGGCCGCTGCATGAGCTCGGAGGCCAAGAACCTCGAGGCGATCCAACGCGCGATCACCCAGCACGGAGGGAACTGCGGCGCACCCATCCTCGAGATCCGCTTGAACCCATACGAGGTGGAGCGGCTCGACTGGGACTCGTTCAGAGGCATCTCGATCAAGGCCGACGACGACCTACCAACGGGGCGTTTCAGGCTGGTCTGTGAGGGACAGCATGGAGAGGCGCCGGCGCAGGAGCAATCGGTAAGCGAGAAGCCGAAGGTCGGGGAGATGGTGCCGGTATGAGCTACGACTCCCGCCCAGATACGCACGAGCACATCACTCAGGTGCGCGGCCTGGTTCTTGGCGTCGCTGCCGACCTAACCGAGCGCGCTCACCGACACGACCGCTCCAAGCTGGAGACGCCAGAGGTCGAGGTCTTCGACCGCGTCACTCCGCTGCTGAAGGACTCGACCTACGGCAGCGACGAGTACAAGAGCTTTCTCGCAGATATGGGCGAGGGGCTTACGCATCACTACGCCGTGAACGACCACCACCCGGAGCACTTCGGCAAGGGCATCGCCGAGATGAACTTGATTCAGCTCACGGAGTTGCTCTGCGACTGGATCGCGGCGACCCGTCGCCACGACGACGGCGACATCCGCAAGTCGATCGACCAGAACGCCGAGCGCTTCGGCTATGGCGAGGAGATCAAGCGCCTGCTGCACAACACGGTGGACGCGCTGCTTGACCGTGAGATCGCAGCATGACTCGCTGGTCCAAGGCAGACTTCACCCTCCTCGTTATCGCAGTAGGGAGCCTGGCTGCCATCGTCCTCATCCAGTGGAGATGGGTGTGAGCCTGCTCAGGCGCGCCCGCGAGGCGCTGGAACATCGAGAGGACTCCGAAGACGGTTACGCCCAGATGCACCGCGAGCGAAACCGCAGCGACGTGGTGAGCCGGGTTGCCTCCTTTCTTGAGTGCGAGCCAGGTGAGATCGAAGGTGTCACCGCCATCGCTGGTCGATACGACTCCTTCCTCTGGTCGTTCACTGTGGACGGCATCCGATTCGTTGCCGGGATGTTCTGGGTGCAGCACCCTGGACCGCCTGGTCGACGGTTCTTCTGTGGCTTGGTCCGGGGTCAGATCCGAGGGAAATACCACTGGCCACCCGATGTCTCCCACGAGGACCACTGCAAACTGAAGGGCGTCGAGCGGATTGGCAGTCTCGCCGACCTTGCCGAAGCGGTGGATCAGTGATGCGCGAGAGAGTCTTTGTCCTCGCCGCCTCCAAGGACCAGGCCGATCTTTTCATCCGTCGTTGGCAAACGGAGAAGCCCAACGTCCGCCGCCTCCAAGACGCCATCTACCTGCACGGAGACACCGGCGGGCTCTTGGGTCACGCGATCCTCGCGACAGATCGCATCGTCGGTGTCGAGGGCTACTACCGCCACCCGCAGGCACCGAAGATCGAAGACTGGGTATGCCGCACGCTTGCGAAGACCGGCCGCGCCTTCGAGATCGAGCCGGTAACGACGTGAGACCTCCTCGAGGACTCCCGCCCTTGAGGCCGAGGCCGGTGGGATGAGGAAGCGCGACCGCAAGGCGCTGCGTTCCTACTGCCGTGACCTCGCCGACAAGCTGGAGCTACGCGACTGGTGGGTCTCGACCCGCGTTGGAGACGTAGGCGGATCGCAGGACCGCTACGACGGGAAGACCTGGGGCGCCAGCAGCGAGTCCGTCCCCGGCCAAAAGCACGTCAAGCTCACCTTCGATCCAGACTGCCGCAACTGGGATCGACGGGATCTCCGCCAGACCGTCGCCCACGAGCTGATCCACGCCCACCTTGCCCCGATGGTCGAGATGACACGCGTCGACCTCGCTCCGCACCTTGGCCAGCAGGCGTACGAACTCTATGACGCCGCCTTCACCCGCCACCTAGAGTTCGCCGTGGACGCGTTGGCCGATGCCGTGACCGAGCACCTGCCCCTCATCGACTGGCCGAAGGGGAAGGGCGGCTAGCTGGGAACCTCTCGGTAGCTCTCGATGGAGTCGATCGCCAGCATCACGGTTCCGAGCCCACGGGCTTGCTCGACTTTCAAGATGCCATCTCCCGTTCGCCTGCGACGCAACTCGAGGTCGAACTCATCCAGCGTCATATCGGTGTGCAGTTTCTCTCCGGTAGCAGTGACGATCAAAACCATGGGCTGCCTCTCTCTCGCTCTCTGATTGACGGAGCAACCCTAACCGCAAAGGACTACATGCCTGAGCTCGCCAAGCACATTGAGGTCACCAAGCTCCCCGACGGATTAGGCAGCCGCATCACGGTCGACGGAGAGGACTTCCCGTGGTACGTCGCCGCCGATCCCATCACCATGTCGGCCGAAGTCGCCGAGATGCCCAAGATCACATTGACGCTCATGGCTGACAGAGTGACCGTTGACCAGGCGCTCGCTACCAAACAGCCCCAGCGCGTGACCCAGTGGCAGAGGGATGAACGCGATCAAACTAGCCCGGTCGATCCTGCGCGCAGCTCCTGCGTCTGTAGCCCCAAGGCACCACAACAGGACTCCATCTTCGAGGCAAGGCTCGACGCAGCCAAGCTCTCGCTCAAGGGAGCGGAACGCTTCGAGGCAAGTGCAGAGGAAGTCGAGCGCAGCTCAAGCAACGACTGCTCCCCGGGCAGCCTCGACGCTGAGCGAGTCGAGCACCTACGCAAGCTTGGTCGCGACGAACTCCTACTCGCCAACGCACAGGCCAGCATCGCCGTAGCTGAAGCACTGAGCAGGCAGGAGGCGGCTCCGGCCCAAAGCGACAACGTCCTACGCGACCTCTGAGCGATGGGGCAGCAGCGCCCTACCACCACGGCCCGCAGGTAGCGGATGCCCCGCGCAGCGAAGACCTGCTCGCGCCCCGAGTGCCCCAACGTCCAGCCCTGCCCCGATCACGCACGCAAGGCATGGGCAGGATCGACCCGCCGTAGTCGCCTCCCCGGCGACTGGTCCTCACTTCGCCATCAGGTGCTTGAACGCGACCCCATCTGCGTGATCCAGATCGCCTGTGACGGCTCACTCTCCACGGTCTGCGACCACCGCATCCCCGGAGACGACCACAGCCTCGAGAACTTGCAAGGCATCTGCTCTGCTTGCGACAGACTGAAGTCTTCGCGAGAGGGCAATGCAGCACAACGACAGCGCCGCACGGCGTAAGGAAGGTAGGGCCGCATGGCCGATATGGACGTAATCGTGAATGGACTTGCTCGCCGGCTGTACGAGGCGGGCGGCGAGTGGTGCGAGGGCAGCGGTATCGACACACACCCCTGGCTTCAGGCAGATCCGGACGTGCGAGCTGCGTTCAAGCAGGCAGCGAAAGTTCTGATCGACAAGGCCGCCTGATGGCAAACATCCTGGTCAAAGGCTCAGCCCTCTGGCGCAGCGAGATACGAGAGGCCCGCAACTTGGGCTTCACGCTACATCTCAAGATGCACGGCAACGCAGCCTTCGCCCAGCTTGTGCCCTTCACCCGTAGGGCAAAGCGAGCCTGCCGCGCGCACAATGCTGCGGCAATCGAGGCCAACCAGGTAATCCCGCCTGCAGCACCGAGCGAGTACGCAGCATTCCAGCTCGAAGCCACCCGTGACGCCATCCACTCGGCGCTTGCGATGGCAGGCGAGGCGTGCTGAAATGGCTGCGGTGAGCGAACGAGAGCTGCTTACGAATCGCCTGCAGACGCTTGACAGCCACCGAGGCCTCAAGCGCATTGCAACCACGCCGGCCCGCCTTTTGGTGCGCGCCCACATTGGCCTGGACCTCGACGGCACCAATGGCCTCGTGCTAGCTGTGGTCGTCTGGACGACCGTCCTGGTGGCCGAGCCACCGTTCTGACCGCGTAGGGGTGGGGGGTACCCCCAAGGGGGGTCCCGCAGGTGACCGGGGAGTACTGCCGCTCGCAGTGCGTACGGGTCTGAGGGGGTTTATGTGACGTAGGGCCGCATGGCCTGGAAAGGAGCAGCCGCATGGCTGGAAACGGACCCGCGCCAGAAGACAAGGAAGCACGTCGGCGCCGCAACAAACCGGCCCGCGGCGAGTGGGTCGACCTCGAACCGCTTGAGTGGTCGGTACTCCCCGAGATCCCGCCCTGCCCGTTCCTGCACCCGGACACCGGCGAGCAGGAAGATTGGAGTGAACGGGCGCAGGCCGCATGGGCGGCGTGGCGAGAAGACCCGGTGACCCGCTACTACACGCCGGCGGATCTCGCCTACGTGCAAGATCTCCTGTTGCTGTTCGACCGAATGACCGCTAGCAACGCGAACGAGGTTCGACTGCGGATGGACGGACTCGGCCTGACCCCCAAGGGTAAGAAGGATCTTCGCTATCGCGTTGTCGAGCCGGAAGCCGAAGGGGAGAAGCCCCGTCGGAAGCGCTCGCGGAGTTCGAGCAGCAGCCGTCGTGCTCGCCTCAGCGTCGTGAAGTAGTTTCGTGTCGCTTCCACCGGTTTCGTTCCCGACTCTCGGCTGGCAGGTAATCGACTGGATCGAGACCTATCTCTGCCACGGGCCGGGCGACGTTCAAGGCGAGCTTTGGACCTCCGATCAGCCGGGCCTCGCGATCGACGATGAAGAGGCGCTGTTCATCTGCTGGGCCTACCGAGTCTGGCCGCAGGACCACGCTTTGGCCGGTCAGCGTCTCATTCACCGCGCGATCTACTCGAGGCCGAAGGGAAGGCGAAAGTCTGAGATCGCCGGTGCCCTCGACTGCGCTGAGGCGCTCGGCCCTGTTCGCTGCGATGGGTTTGACGCCCACGGCGAGCCCGTGGGCGTCCCGGTCGTCTTCCCTTTTATCCGGTGTCTGGCCACCGAGGAGGAGCAGGCCGGCAACACCTACAGCAACGTCGTCTTCATGCTTTCCGAGGGCGAGGCGGCAAACGAGTACGACTTCGACGTCGGCAAGTCGATCGAGACCTCGACCAGGACGATCATCCGTGAGCCCGGCGGCGGCGAAATCCGCCAGTCCAGCGCGGGGGACGCGTCCAAGGACGGCGGCAAAGAGTCGAAGGCCACGTCTGATGAGACGCATCTCTACATCCTCAGACAGCAACGGGGGATGCATCGCACGGTTGCGCGGAACACCGGCAAGCGCAAGCTCGCCGAACCGTGGATGCTGGATACGACCACCGCTTGGGAGCCGGGCGAGAACTCGATAGCTGAGCAGGCGGCAGAGAAGTACGCACATCTGCCCGTCGAGGAGTGCGTTGCTAAGCACGGAGTCCTTTACGACCATCGGCAGGGTGATGAGCCAAAGCGGTTTGGCGACAATCGCTCGCTGATCAAGGCCCTCAAGACGGGCTACGGGCCGGCCTGCGACTGGATGGACTTCCGGCGGATCGTGAACATCATTCGCGACGCCGAGGACCCGGAGGCCGAGGCATATCGCTACTGGCTGAACCGGCCTCGGCCGGGCGCGGCGCACTGGCTCTCTCCCGACAAGATCAGTTCCGTTCTCACCAAAGACCTGCCAGAAATGGGCTCGCCGGTCGCAGCGGGTTTCGACGGCTCAGACGTAGATGACCACACCACGCTCTGGATCTGCACCGAGGACGAACTGTTCGTCCCGGTCGGGCTCTGGGTGCCGGGCATCGAAGAGAGCGGCTGGCGAGCTGGAGTCGAGAGCGCGGTCGACTGGCTGTTCGAGAACTTCAAGGTGGTCCGCTTCTACGGCGACCCGCCCTGGTGGCAACACGAGATGGGGAAGTGGGCACAGAAGTACTCCGACCCCGATCGTCCGGGAACTCTCCCCGTGGTTGAGTGGTGGACGAACCGCGACACCAACATGGGCGTGGCCTGCGGAGCGACACGGACCGCCATCAACCACAAGACCGCCCGGATCAATCCGACGCCGCTATTCACGAGCCCTCTTCGGGTGGTGCGCGATGAGGTCCGTCGCGATGCCGGCGAGGACGGCGAGCCCCTAGCCGTCTGGCACCTCAAGAACACGCGGACCCGCAAGGTGAAGATCAAGCTCGAGGACCGCGCCGAGGAGGCCCATGTGGTTCGCAAGGAGCGCCCCGGGTCGCCAAAAAAGATCGACAGCAGCCCAGCGATTGTGCTCGCCAAACGCGGCCGGGATGACGCAGTCAAGGCTGGCGA
The DNA here is from genome assembly GCA_044867925.1 of Solirubrobacterales bacterium. Lineage (GTDB taxonomy): Bacteria > Actinomycetota > Thermoleophilia > Solirubrobacterales > 70-9 > VRUE01. The sequence goes on from JBIOVV010000008.1 coordinate 6,414, forward strand.
GTTCGAGATTTCGACCTACGGCCGTGCTGCGTTCTAACTGTTGAAGGGTGGTGACCAGTTGCTCGACGAAACTGAAGCCAAAGCTAAGCTCGCCGACCACTGCGAGCACCTCACCGTTCGAGCGAGAAAATACGAGCTGATCGAGAGTTACCGCAAGGGCGAGCACCCGATACCCCAGATCATCCAGCGGGCGAAGGTCACCCGCGCTTATCGGATGCTCATGGAGTTCGCGGAGACGAACTACGCGAAGCTGATCGTCAATGCGGCCGCCTCGCGGCTTCAGATTGGTGGCCTCCGCTCGCCCGACAAAAAGGTCAGCGACGCGGCTTGGGAGGTCTGGCAGGAGAACCGCATGGACGCCGAGTCCAAGCGGGGCAACGACACCGTTGTGGCCCACGGCCGAACCTTCGCGCTTATCTGGCCCCAGAAGGGAGACCTGCGACCACAGATCACCCTTGAGGATCCGGCTACCGTGATCGTGGAGTACCGGGAGGGCTCGCTGTATGAACGCGTCGCCGCTACCCGGCGCTGGGTTGACGACGACGACGTTCCGCACGCGACCCTTTACACACCCGATGCGCTCTACAAGTTCATCGGCCCGAAGCACTCCAGCGGCCAGGGTGGAACTCGCTGGGAGCCCCGCGGGGTGGACGGGGAGCCGTGGCCGCTGCCGAATAAGTACGGCCTGGTGCCAGCCGTCGAGATCGCGACGGGACGCTCGCAGGGTCGAGGTCGCTTCGGGTCAGCGTGTGGCGACCTTGAGGACCATCTAAGCCACCTCGACCGGATTAACATCTTGGAGTTCCTTCGCTTGGTGATCGCCTTCACGGCGGGCTTCCCGATCCGCGCTGTCATCGGGGACAAGATCATCAAGGACGACGACGGCAAGCCGATCGCGCCTTTCGAGCTGGCCGCCGACATCATCGCCCAATTCGAGGACCCCAAAGTCAAGTTGCAGGAGATTGCAGCCACTGACTTGAAGGCATTCGGCGAAGCGCTTGACAGGGACGTGGAGAGCTTGGCTGGTGTCTCGATGACGCCGAGCTACTACCTCCGCAGCATCCCGATCCAGAACGTGAACGCGGACGCGATCCGTGCCTCTGACGCGCCTCTGAACTCGCGCGTTGCAGATCATCAGCCCGAGATGGGGGAGGGTTACGAGGAGGTTGCCCGTGTCGCCGGGAAGATGCTGCCCAAACCGGTCGAGTTGGCGCCGTCCGCAGAGATTCGCTGGCTGAACCGCGAGTCCAGGTCCCTCAGCGAGAAGGCCGACGCGGCCACCAAGCTAAAAGAGATTCTGCCGCGCCAGGTGATCTGGGAAATCGTTTTCGACGCGACCCAGGACGAGATCACCCGATGGGAGTCCATGGAGATGTCCAATGCTCTCGCCGGGCTGCTTGACATAGCGCCGGACGAAACGGAACCGGTGCCGTCCAGTGGCTAGTCAGCTTGCCGAGGCCCACATCGAGGGCCAGCGGCGGATTCGGACCCGCGCTGCCCGGGCGGCTCAGCTCGCATGGGAATCCCTGGAGTCCTACGACGAAGATGACATCGGCCACTGGCTCGCCCTGGTCCTCCCGCTGGTGCTTGGTTCCCAGCGCTCCAGCGCCCTGCTCACCAACCAGTTCCTCGCTCGCGCAGTCCGCGGCCAGTCTCTCCCAGTTCCGCTGCCCGAGGTAACCGGCGCCGCGGTGCGGAACGGGACGCTTCCGGAGACGGTGTACAGGCGCCCCTTCGTCACCGTCTGGTCGGACCTCAAAGAGGGCAAAGAGTGGGAGGAAGCCGTTAAGGCCGGGATGGAGCGGGCGACTAGCGCTGTTCAGACCGATGTTCAACTCGCCATGCGCTCGACCCTGCGAGTCGTCGGAGGCCAAGACGATCGCATCCTCGGTTACCAACGGGTCCCCGATGGCGACGCCTGCACCTTTTGCAAACTGATCGCCGGCAGGCGCTACCTGAAGGAAAACCTTCTCCCCGTCCATCCGCGATGCGGCTGCGGCGTGGATGTGGTTACCCAGGCTGAGCGCGCCGAGTTCTTCGGCGCGCTCAAAAACGACCTCGATCTCCCCCCGGAGGTTGCCGTTCGCGATCACGGCGAGCTAGGCCCAGTCGTGGTCGACGCCCGCCACCGCTTCACCGGCCCCTCCGCAATCGCGGCGTAGTAGGGCTCTTAAACGGGACCGCAGGGTCCCCCAAACCAAAAAGGAGGCCGCATGGCCGCCACGATTCACCCTGATGTGCTTGAGCTTGCCGCGCTGCTGCGGCCCGCATGGGCTGAGATGAGCGCTGGCATTCCGGCGACGCACCCTCGCTGTGAGGGCGACCCGGATCCAGACCCCAAGCCTGATCCGAAGCCCGATCTCAAACCTGATCCGGACCCGGACCCTGACCCCGATCCGGTCCCCAAACCGGATCCCGAGCCGGACTGGAAGCGCGAGTCGCGTAAGCATGAGCGTCGAGCGAAGGCCGAAAAGGATCGCAACGACGCCCTCCAGAAAGAGATCGACAAGATCAAGGCGTCGGGCAAATCCGACCAGGAGAAGGCGATCGAAAAAGCCGAATCCGAGGCGAGGGCGAAGGCTCAGTCAGAGTTCGACAAAGAGCGCCGCGGAGACAGGCTGGAGGGCGCAGTTCTCCGACTGGCGGCCAAGGGAGTAAAGGTCGGGAAGGGCGAGGACGCCAAGACGCTTCGTTTCGACGACCCCGAAGACGCCCTGGTCTTCATCGAGCGTGCCGTCTCGCGTGGCGATGTCCCTGAGAACACCCTCTACGACGACAGCGGACGCCCGAAGACGGACGTTCTGACGGAGGAGCTGGTCGACCTCCTTGAGCGCAAGCCGGCACTCGCCGCCAATGGTGGAACCAAGGTCGAGGACCCCGGCGACGCAGACGCCGGCAAGGGCAAGGGCAAAAAATCGTCGGAAGACATGAACGACCTGATGCGCAACGCGCGTAACCGGTAGTTCGCCCAGGCAGTAAGGGCGCTCGCTGCACAGCGAGCGCATCGCAGCACCCCTCAGGCAGCCGCAGGGCGCCGCTCATTCACCACACGAACGGCCCCCTGCGGCCAGAAGGAGTACCCCATGTCCAAGGACACTTTCCGCATCCCTTCGGGAATTGCGGACCTGAAGGCGATGCTGACCCCCAAGTGGGCAAGCGAACTCGCCGAGATTCGTGCCACCGGCATTCCGATGAATGCGGTCAACGACCTGATCGACCGCACGGACGCCGACCCGCTCATCCCCGAAGCCGAGCGGAAGGAGATCCTCAAGGGCCTCCCGGCTGCCTCGGCGGCTCTGACGCTGATGCGTCAGGTCAATATGTCGACCAAGAAAGAGCGGCAGCCCGTTCTCTCTGCCCTTCCGACCGCGTATTGGGTCGGCGGCGACACAGGCCTGAAGCAGACGACCAAGGCCGAGTGGGCGAACCAGTACCTAGAGGCCGAGGAGCTCGCGGTGATCGTGCCCGTCCCGGATGCGATCCTCGACGACTCCGAGTTCGACATCTGGGGTGAGCTTCGTCCTGCGATCGTCGAGGCCCTCGGCGCCAAGCTCGATGACGCGACGCTGTTTGATGTTGACAGCCCGTCCTCGTTCCCCGAATCGATCGTGACGGGCGCTCAGGAACACGACCACTCGGTGGTCCGCGGCTCGATCGAAAATGAGGACGGCTACAACGATGTTGGTCTCGACATCGGTGGTGAGGACGGTGTGATGAGCCTCGTCGAGGACGACGGCTTCGCCGTGAACGGCTTCGCCGCCCGCACACGCCTGAAGTCCTCGCTGCGTGGTCTCCGCGACGCCAATGGGACGCCGATCTTCCAGCCGTCGCTTCAGGCTGGGACCCCTGCGCAGCTCTATGGCGAGACCGTCGTCTATCCGGACGGGAACGGCTCCTGGGAGGACCGGGGTGTCGAGCTCATCGCGGGTGATTGGTCGAAGGCGATCGTTGGCATCCGCCAGGACATCACCTGGAAGCTGTTCACGGATGGCGTGATCTCCGACGACGACGGGAAAGTGATCCTGAACCTGATGCAGCAGGACTCTTCCGCGATGCGGGTGGTTATGCGTGTCGGTTTCGTGACCGCCAATCCGATCAACCGGAAGAACCCCGACAACAAAACTCGGTACCCGTTCGCGGTGCTCGAGGAGCAGGGGAGCTAGACCTGAAGCCACGAATACGGCCGTCCTGACCTTCGGGGGTTGGGGCGGCCGTTCGTGCTTTGGAACGCCGCCATGGCCTTTGCATCCTCAGATGACATCGCAACGCGCCTCAAGCGCACCTTCGACATTGCCGAAGAGGCGCTAGCGGATCTGTTGATCGAATCGGCCATGGCGGTGATAGCCGCCGAAGCGGGCAAGTCGTGGGAGTGGGCGGAGGAGCTGCCCGAGCCCGTCCATCCGCTGCTTCGGGCCGTTTGCATCGAGGTTGTCGTGCGGGTGATGGAGAACCCAGAGCAGCTCCACTCTCTCTCGGAGCAGCTCGGCGCCCACCAGGAGTCAAAGGCCTTTCGTCGTGGGGATGAGGGAGGTGGCTTGACCCTCAGTGAGCGAGAGTCGCGCCTTATTCGCTTTGCGATCAACGGAACGGTGTCCGGCTACTCGCGGGCGGACACACTGGTTGATCGTCTCGTCCCCGAAACGGAGGAGACCGAGCTGTGAGGGGCATCCGCCGGCTGCTCGCCGAAGACGACCGCGCCGACGTTCGCAGCGATGCGGCCGGCGCAATCACGTTCAACCATCTGCAGCAGTCCGAGGCCGATGACACGGAGGACGGCCGCCAGTATCCGTTGACCACGGACCCGTGGGACATCGCGGATGGGGCGGTGGAATCGCCATGAACGTCGCGATCCTGATCCCGACTCTCGGAAGGGCTGACGTACTACCGGGGCTCGTCGAGAGCTTTCGTGTTGCGACTCCGCCTGATGTCTACCGGCTCTACTTCGTGCTTGATCGGGGAGACTCCCCATCGCACAACGTGCTGACGGCGTTTGAGGGAGACCCCGACGTGCAGATTGACGTGTGCGATGGGACGTACCCGACAAAGGTCCGTCGTGGCTACCAGGCGACTGCGCCCGCAGCCGAGGAGCTAATCCTCCCGACCGCCGACGACGTGGTTCCATACCCCGGCTGGTACGAGGCCGCCTTGAAGCATTTCGAGGCTGGCGCCCAGGTGGTCGGCACCAACGATCTGACGCCGGCAACGCGCGACGGGCGGATGGTGACCATGCCCATCGTCAGGCGCTCCTACATCGAGGATCCCGGTGCAGCTTGGGGCGAGCGCGGGACCGTGTTCAACGAGAGCCTGCATCACAACTTCGTCGATCGAGTCCTATGGGAGCTCGCGCTGCATCGCGGCGTGGCGGTCTTCGAGCCGGAGTCGATCATCGAGCACCGGCACCACGGGTGGAAAACGCGGGAGGTCGACGACACCGACCGCAAGGGCAACCTGCAGGGCTGGGATCAGGACAAGGCCACGTACGAGCGGATGAAGGCCGAATGGACTGCGTAGTCCTGGTCCCTCGTCGAGCGGAGCCCCACCGTGATCGCCTATGGGCCTACGTGCGCGAGCGCGTTGAAGCCGAGGTTGCCTGGCCGGTCGTAGAAGGTCTTGACGAGGGCGAGCAGCCCATGAACCGAGCTGCGGCGAGGAACCGAGCTGCGGAGCAGGCAGGCGACTGGGACGTTGCGGTCTTCCTTGACGCCGACACGATGCCGGACTTCGAGCAGCTACGACAGGCCGTCGACCTTGCCGCCGAGACCGGCAAGCTGGTTTGCCCGCAGGACGTGTTCCGCTCACTCACCCGCGACGGCACCCGCGCTGTGCTGGCCGGCAAGTGCGTGATCGAGGACGCGCCGAAACGCTGGGACTACCCGCGGCCGAAGTCCTCTTGCATCGTGGTCAGCTGGGAGACCTGGGAGTTGGTCGGCGGCTATGACGAACGCTTCAATGGCTGGGGGTTCGAGGACTCCTCCTTCCTCCATGCCTGTCAAGTGCTGGTCGGCGTCGAGCGTCTGCCGGGCGTCTGCCGCCACCTATGGCACCCGCGAAGCCCTGAGAAGGACTCGCGCTCCGAGGCATACAAAGCCAACGAGGCGCTGGGTGCTCGCTACAAGGCTGCTCGGCATGACCCTGATGCGATGCGGGCGATTCTGGCTGAGTCGGGAGGGCCGCTCGCGTGATCCCCGCGACCTGTCCCAACTGCGGTGAGAGCGTCTACCTCTGCAAATCCTCGCTCCCGTGCCCGTACTGCACGAAGCCGCTGCCGACCACGGGGGGCACCAAATGATCGCCCTCGCCATCACCACCGACGGTCGAAGGGACTGCATCGAGCAAACCATTCCGAGCCTCCTACAACGCGTTGAGGGGATCGACGGGGCACGTCTGATCTTCGATGACTCGGGAGACCCGGAGTACGCGGGGTGGCTGCGCGACACCTTTGGTCCGCTGGGCTTCACGGTCTCGGCCTCACCTCAGCGCCTTGGACAGGACTGGGCGTTGACTCGGGCTTGGAACTACCTGGCCCGTGAGATCTGCGATCCGTGGATTTGGTTCGTGGAGGACGATTTCATCTTCGAGCGCGACGTCGACCTGCAGGAGATGGTCGACGTGCTGGAGCCGCGTCCCTACCTGAAGCAGATGGCGCTTCTACGCCAGCCTTGGTTTCCCGGCGAGGTAAGGGCCGGGGGGATCGTGGAGCGCGACCCTGACGAGTACGAGTGCGTGGTCGACGGGGAGCGCGAATGGCAGGAGCACAGGTTGTGGTGGACCCTGAACCCCTGCCTCTTTCGACGCGAGCTGTGCAAGGTGCCGCGCCCGATCGGCCACCGGCACGAGTGGAACTTCAGCCGCAAGCTCTGCGAGGACCCGGACGTGCGGTTCGGGGTCTGGGGCAACGGCAAGGGGTCGGAGCCCTGGTGCCGGCACATAGGCAAGGAACGCCGAGGACGTGGGTACTAGCGTCGATGTGCTGAGTCGCGAGACTCACCACGCCGAACACCTCTACCCGACCTGGCTAGCTCTCCCGAAGTCCCTCCGGGGCACCTTCTATGTCCACCCGCGGATGCTTGAGGTCGCGCGGGCTGCAGGTGTCGACGCGGTTTCCGTGGAGGAGGCTCCGAAGCCTGGACCACTAACTCTTGTGGCCTCCTACCGCGACCTGAAGTGGGCGCGAGGCTTGGGGCGCAGGGTCATCTATTCAGAGCACGGCGCCGGGCAGTCCTACATGAAGCCCGACGGTCAACCCGTGGGCTCGGGCTCCTACATCGGGGCCCTTGATCGAGCCGGAGTGGTGGCAACTCTGGTCCCCGGCCACCTAGCCGCCGCTCGCCACTCGGCCGTGCATCCAGCGATCCCGGCCTACCCGGTGGGCTGCCCGAAGTTGGACCGCTGGCACGGCGTGAAGCCAGCCAAGCGAGAGCGCCCCATCGTGGCGATCAGCTTCCACTGGGCTTGCAAGATCTGCCCTGAGACCAAAGGGGCCTTCAATCACTACCGGCAGGCCCTACCGAAGCTTGCCAAGCGCTTCGAAATGATCGGTCACGCGCACCCGCGGGCTCTGTCGACTCAGATGCGCCGTCAGTACGAACGCGCCGGGATCGAACTCGTGGAAGGCTTTGACGAGGTGATCGAACGCGCTGACGTGTTCTGCATCGACAACAGCTCGACGATGTATGAATGGGCAGCGCTTGATCGTCGCTGCGTGGTCCTGAACGCGCCTTGGTTTCGAAAGAAGGTCGAGCACGGGCTGCGGTTCTGGTCGCATGCCGATGTTGGGCCAATGGCCTCAGGGCCAAGGGATATGGCCGAGGCCATTGAGCGCTCAATCGAGGACCCGCCGGAGGTTGCTCGGCGCCGGCGAGAGATCGTGCGCGACGTGTACTCGGCCGTTGACGGAAAAGCTGCGAAGAGGGCGGCTGCGGTGGTCAAGGATCTGGCGAAGGAGTGGGGATGAGCGCGATCGACCTTCAGGGCAGGAGCTACGAGGAATGGGAGCAGGAGCAGCGCTGCCCGTTCTGCGACTACGCGGGCCCGAGCGAGGTTCTGCACGACTGGGGCGACGCGATTCTGATCGAGCCGCTTGACCCAGTTACGCCCGGACATCGCCTGGTCATCCCGACGGTGCACGTCATCAACTTCGCGTGTAGCCCCTCTACCACGGCATTGACCATGTGGCGAGCGGCCGAATACGTGGCAACCCAGGGCGTCGACTGCAACCTGATCACTTCCAAGGGCTTGGCTGCGACGCAGACGGTCAAGCACCTACATGTGCATGTAGTCCCACGCCGCCCCGGCGATGGCCTGGCGCTTCCGTGGGCTGCGCCGTGAGCGCCGAGCGGATGATGAAAACCCCCTGCACCCTTCTTCTTCGCCAAGCGAAAGGGGAAGACGCCTACGGCAACTCCGTGCTGGGCGACCCGATAGAGGTCGAGACGTTCTGTGCCTTCCAGCAGCGAGACCGTGAGGAGCCCGCGGGCGAGGGCGAGACCTCCGTCACCGAATGGAATCTTTTCTTGGTTTGGGAGACCACGACCTTGGTCCAGGAGGCTGCGTCGCGTTCGCTCGACACCGGAGACGCCGCACGAGTAAGGGGCCGCACGTACGAGGTGGTTGGCGACCCGGAGGAACTTGACGAAGGGTCTCGCGCGCTCTGGCATGTGGCTGCCACGGTGAAGCGGGTCTCCGGCTCTGGCGATGAGGCGAGTTCCTGATGCCCATCCCTTCCGCACAGAAGGTGACGATCGCCTACCTCAAAACAGTCGACGCGGTGGAGAAAGCCGGCGCGCGCGTCCTGACCGGGACGCCCTCGAGCCGAAGTGCCCCCTGGATTCGCGTGACGCTGCTCGATGACCCGGCCACGGACGGCGGAATAGCCGACCACCACATCGAGGCGTTCATGCAAATCGACGTCTTCGCGGGTGAGGCGAAAAACATCATCGCAACCGTGGACGACCTGTCGATCGCGGTACGTGAGGCCTTGCGGGTGATGAATCAGGCTGAGCACGACGGCGCTGTTGTCACCGGGGCCCAGTCCTCCCGCACCCACATGCCCGACACGGATGAGGAGCCCGCCATGGAGCGCTTCCAGATCAGCGCAACGATTTGGATGCACGGATGAGTCGCGTCCGCTACCGCGCCGAGCCGGGCTGGCAGGAGAAGCTTGAAGCGCAGCCGCAGATGGCGAAGGGCATGAACGATCGCGCCAAGGTAGTGGCCGGGATCGCGAAAAGCATCGCTCCGGTCGGGCCGACGCATAGGTACAAGCATCTGCTCCGCGCCGTGGGGAACACGGTCCAGGCGCGCACTTCGCACTGGCACTTCGTGGAGTTTGGAAGCGTGCACCAGGTCCCCCTTGCGGTCCTGCGCCGGGCTGTGATTCAGGCCGGGTTGAAGTTCCGGCCGCACCCCAAGCCCTAACCAACTTACCCGCAGTACCCCGCGTTCGCCGTAAGGCGCCTCGCGGGTTCTCTCGCCGCCAGCAGGGCGGCTTCATGTAACCCGAACCGCCCTGCGAAGGGCAGGAGGAATGCCTCATGGCACAAGATTCAACCGAGCTGCAATTCGTTGGCGACGGCAATATCCTCGTCGCGCCCTACGGTACGCCGCTCCCCGAAACGCTGGGCGATGAAGTGGACAAAGCGTTCCGCGATCTCGGCTACGCCTCCACGGATGGCGTTACCGACAGCACCGAGCCGGAGGTCTCCGATACCGAGGCGTGGCAGTCCGATCTCCCGATCAAGCGGAGGGTCACGAAACGGATGCGCGGCATCGCTGCCACCCTCCTCCAGACCAATCGCGACAACTACGCGCTGGCGTTTGGCGGCGGGTCGTGGGCGGAAACCGCTCCGGAAGAGTACGAGTACACCCCGCCGGCCGACACGGATGAGCTGCCCGAGTACTCCGTCATCGTCGAAATCTTCGACGGCGATGTGCACGATCGGATCATCCTGAAGCGGGCGACGATGACCGAGGCGGTCGAGGTGCAGCACGTCCGCAACGAGGCTGCCCAGTACCCGCTGAAATTCGACGCACTGCGCCCGGAGGGCGAGGACTCGGCCTGGAAGTTCCAGACCAACAACCCCGACCACGCCCCTGAAGGCTCCTAGTGCCAGCCCCTAAGAAAAAGGCAGAGGTCATGCCTGATCCAGGTCGAGTCATCGACCTGGATCAGGCTCGTGCCGCAAGGGCTGAGGCTCGTGGCGACACTGAGGCGCCGCAGATCAAGCTGGACAACCGCCACTGGCAGTTGCCGGCCGAGATCCCGCTCGACTTCCTCACTGAAGTCGAGCGTGGCAACTTCCGCCGCGGCTTCACGTTTTTGTTCGAGGGCGAGGTTGGGGAGGAATTCCTGGCCGTCGGGCTCTCGATCGAGGATCTCGAGGTTCTCTCGGACGGCGTCTACGCGGTATACGGGCTCGACAAGGGAAAATAAGGCGACTCGTTTGGCTCCTGGCTGAGCGCTGGGCGCTACTCGAGTCGGACTTTGCCCGCTTTTACCACCTCGATCTGAGGGTGGAGGCCAACCACACAGGCGCTCGGCGCTTGTGTGCGTTGGTCGAGGGTCTCCCCGCTGACGCTGCGATCTGGCGTGGCGATGGGTTCACCCGCGGCGAGGAACTGGCCGCGATCGCAGTCGAACGGGCCGATGCGTGGGGCAAAGCCCTGTGGGAGATCGGGGCACGTTCACACCTCAAGAAGCCGCCGAAGGAAATTAGTAATCCGGGCGTGATCGAGATCCCCCGGCCGGGTCAGGCCGACGATCAAGAAGACGCGCCAGTCGAGCCGGAGAGAACGCCCGAGCAGATGTCTCGCAAGCGGGCGTCCCTATTTGCGTAGAGAGGAGGTGAGGGTGCATGGCTGCTATAGCCGGAACGAAGATTGGGACCGGATTCGTCTCCGTGGAGCCGGACTGGAGTGGCTTCCAGCCCGCCGTGGAGCGAGACATCAAGGCTCGCTTCCAGAAGATCGGCGACGACGCAGGCCGCACCCTCACTGAGAGCGTCAACAAGCGTGTGCGGCGGGACCGGGGCGATTTCGGTCTCGCCTCGCCGCTTGCGTCGATCGTCAACCGCTTCAAGAAGACGGGCGACGATGCTGGGCGGGCCTTTTCTAGGGGTGTCTCCAGGGGAGCGGCACCGGAGCTGAGCAGCATCGCCAAGGCGATGCAGAAGGCGGGTATCTCCCTGGAGCGCTCTGCCGGTTCCAGCGCCCGGGCCATGCGCTCCCTGGAGCGCGACACCTTCGGGGTTGGTAGGGCCGCTAAGAGGGCCGGCGTCGACCTTCTCTCTGGCCGCCGCGCGTTTTCCTCGATTGGGCGAGAGGCCCGCACAACCGGCCAAGCCACGCACGCCCTGACTGGGCGGTTGCGCTCGCTGGGGTCTGAGATGCGAGCGGCAAGGCGAGCAGCCAGCGCGGCCGGTGGCGGCTTCCGTGGCTTCGACGGGGGGATGGCGCGCGTCAACCGCAGCGCCCAGTTCTTCCGCAACATCCTTCGTCTCCTCAAGTGGCCGGCGCTGATCGCTGGCGTCGGTCTCTTCGCGCAAGGGGTCTCTGCGCTTGCGGCGGGGTTCGTGGCGGCAACTTCTGCCCTTGGGCCGCTCACCGGAGCGCTGGTCGCTCTTCCTGCCGCCGCTCTTGTGGCCGCACAAGCCTTCAGCGTCCTCAAGCTCGCCACGGCAGGCGTGGGGGATGCGGTCAAGGCAGCGCTTACGGCCGAGGTGAAAGGCGGCGCGCAGGCCGTCGACACGATGCGCCAGCAGGAAGCTGCTGCCGAACGGTTGGCGGATGCCAAGCGCAACCTCACCGACGTCCAGAAGCAGGCCAAGATCGCCCAGGAAGATCTGACGGACGCGCGCGAGAGCGCATCGCGCGAGCTGCAGGACATGCGGCTCGCCGCCGAGGGGTCACACGACGCAGAACAGCAGGGGAACCTGCAGCTCATTCAGGCGAGGAAGGATCTCGCCAAGACCCTCCGTGATCCGGCGGCCTCAGGGCTTGACGTCCGCTTTGCCGAAGAGGCAGTCGACCAGGCCCGCAGGGACTTGGAGCAGACCCGCCTCGATGCCAAGAGAGCGCGAGAGGACTACTCGAAGGCCCGCAAGGACGGCGTAAATGGAATGCCGGAAGTCGTCGCGGCTAAGCGCGCCGAAGAGGATGCGAATCGCTCTGTAGCCGACGCTCAGCGTGACCTCGCCAACGCGGTGCGCGACAACTCCGACGCGATGAAAGCACAGGGCGGCGCTGCCGACGCTCTGCAGGAAAAGATGTCTCAGCTCCCGCCGGCGGCACAGAAGTTCGTGCGGACGCTGGTCGCGATGAAGCCGCGGCTCGATGCTCTGCGCGCTACGGCCGCGAGTGGGTTCTTCCCCGGCGCCGAAGAGGGACTCAGGGGCCTCATGGGCAACTTCGGAGTCTTCCGGGGCATCGTTGACGGCACCTCTAAAGCACTTGGCCGGATCGCCGCGAAGGCGGGGAGGAAGCTCGGCTCGGACGTGTGGGGTAAAGACCTCGGCCGGCTCGGGAAGCTGAACACCCGGATCATCGGGCGCTTGGGCGACTCGCTGCTCAACGTGGGGGACGCCTTCCGCCATGTCCTGGTCGCCGCAGAACCGTTCCTCGACTGGCTGAGCAAGGGGACAGAGAAGTTCTCGGAGTGGCTCAGCACTGAGGCTAAGGCCGGGCGGGAGTCCGGTGCCCTCGCTGAATTCTTCGATCGCACCCGCGAAACCATGGAACGGGTGTGGCCGATCCTCAAGGGGGTCGGTGGGGCCCTGCTGAACATCGGCGAGGCGGCACGCCCGCTGGGCAACGAAATCCTCGACTCGCTGGGCAGCGCGGCGGAAGGGTGGCGGAAATGGACCGATAGCACGAAGGGCCAGAACACCCTCAAGCGCTACTTCACCGAATCCAAACCAGCCATCTGGGAAGCGGGCAAGCTCATCGCCGCGATGGGCAAGGGGTTCTTCGAACTCGGCAAGCAGAGGGGCGTTGCACATCTGCTGCGGCTGATTCGAACGGAGCTGATCCCCGCCCTCACGGACGTGACGGGGGCCGTGACGGGCTGGGCCAGTGACTTCCTGAAGGAGTTCGGCCAGTTGCGCAAAGAAGGCGTTCCTACCTTTGACGCCTTCATGAGGACCCTGGCCGATCATGCGGGTCAGGCCGGGTGGAAGATCGCTAAGGCACTCGGAAACGCGTTTCTGCACGCGAGCATCTGGGGCAAGCTTGCCATCACGGGCTTCCTCCTCGCCAAGTTCGGCGGGCTGCGGGCGCTGGCCGGAATAGGGGCAAAGGCCGGCGGTGCGGTGGGCAAGGCGATGGTCCAGAAGATGATCGCCTGGCTCGCGGGAACAGAGGCGGGGATGAGCTTGTATGTCTGGCTTTCCGACGCGGTTGGCCCGGGCGGCAAGCTCGGGAAGGTCGCACGGACCAGCGGCTCGCGGCTCGGAAAGGTCTTTGGCCGCTCCCTGGGGGTCGGAGTATTGGCCGGACTTGTACTGCTTGCTCCGACAATTCGGGATGCGATCGACAGGTACATCAAGGACCCGCTCAGCGAGGCGCTTGGAGACGTCTTTGGTGACAAGTTCAAGGGGATCCTCTCCAAGGCGCAGGATCTAATCGACCCGGCGAATCTTGGGCCCGTACCCACCGCGCTCGGCATCGACGTCAAGGGGTTTGTGAAGGGAAAGATCAAGAGCCTCGAGCGCCTCGTCATTCCGGAGCCCAAGACGGATAAGGCCGAAGGCAAGCTGCGTGACTTCAGCAAGTCCGTCGAGCGCGAGGGTGAGCGCACTCGCAAAGGCTTCAAGAACCAAGTGGAGCTCCTTCCCGGAATCGCAGAGCGCAGCAGCAAAGGAGTCATTCGTCAGACGGTTCCCCGGCTCGAAACATTGGCCGATGAGGGTGGGAAAAAGGGGGATGCATTTGCAGGGCGCGTAGGAGGGTCGTTCGCCTCGCTTGCAGGAATGGTCAAAGGCGCGCTTACCAACATCGAAGGCAATGTCGGTAACTCTCTGGAGGGCCTGAATGTCGGGAAGGCACCGCGGTTCAACCTCAAGAAATTCATCGGGAGTCTGCCTGAGCTGAAGCCGCTAGATCGCCAGACAGGCGGCCCAGTTCCATACGAAATGGCAATTGGCGGCCTCGCAAGTGTTGTTCCCGGCAACACCACCGGCGATCGGCACACTCTCTCCCTGAATGGCCGACCCGTCGCAAAGGTCGAGTCCAAGGAGGGCATCTTCGTCGGGAACCGGAACCTGATGGGGGCACTTGAGCACGCGAACGCCGCCGTGCCGCGCTTCCAGAAGGGCGGACGACTCGGGAAGGAACCGTTGCTTGCGGGGCCGACCGGGGCGCTCAAGGAACTCGGGCAGGGTGCGATCAAAAAGGTCTACGACGGGGCGAAAAGCTACCTGGACAAGCACCTACCGATCCAAGGCGCTCCCTACTCAGGCCCAGCAATTGGCCCAAGGGGAACCAGCACCTGGATGGGAGTCACGGTCGCAGACTGGATTCGGGAAGCACTCGAATACGCAGCGAGGAAGGGAGTCAAGCCGCAGCCGACCTCCGGCTACCGTTCGCACGCCCAGAACGTGGCCGAAGGCAGGAACTACTTCTCCGAACACGAGAAGATCCAGTACCCCGGCGGTGCGGTGGACTTCGGCGGCTACACCACTGGCCTCGCACAGAAGATGTCTGTTGTCAACGCGACGAGGGACTTCAAGTATCCGCTGTTGGCACCGATTGGGTTCCACGATGACGGCCACGCTTCGGGCACGGGGCATCAGCGAGGCGGCCTGCTCGGGCTTGTCCAGCGGCTGCGAGAGGGCGGCTTCGTTGACGCGAGCGACACCCAGAAGAACGTTGCCCTGCGGATCGCGAAAGACCTGCTCGGATTCGGCCTCAACCAAAAGGGCGCGGCGGGCATTATCGGCAACGCTTGGCGCGAGTCACTTTGGAACCCTGCCTCCGAAGGCACGGGCGGCGGCGGCTTGTATGGCTTCACGACGTCCCCGATCTCGCTCGCGGACCTGAAGTCGGCGGCTTCCTCAAAGGGAGTGTCTTGGGCTGACATCGGATTCCAGGACAACTTCATGTGGAGCGGCCCCGAGCCGGCATCTCGCCTTAAGGGGGCACTGAACGGGCAGCCGAGCGCCGCCGCCGCCGCACAGTTCTTTGACGCGGAGTGGGAGCGTTCAGGCGTCAAGGCGATGAGTGATCGGATGAACGGCGCTCGTGAAGCCATGCAGCTCATGAGCGACGCACGTCTAGCGGGTGGCCCTAGTGCGTCCGGCAGCGCAGACCGGACGGAACCGGCCCCAAAGAGGGTGCCCTTCAAGTTCAAGAGTGGCTCAACGGGGAAAGGCGGGGGCACGACCGCACCTGCGCAGGGAACCGTTCCCACCGCGTTGCTTCACTTTGGCCCGCTCCCGAAGACGATTAAGGGCTGCACTATGGAGCTGAAGGTCCGGCGCGGGGAGCTGGCCGAGTACAAAAACGCCCTCAAGGGGGCGAAGCGCCGTAAGGAAGGCGCGGCCGTCTCGGCGCTCGAAGCCAACGTCACGCGGCTGAAGCAGCGCATCCGCCAGCTTATCCAGCGCAAGGTTCAGCTCGCGATCGGCAACCGCGGCACCTTCCCGAAGGCAGAAGGCGCGATTGCCGCCGCACAGCTCTCCTACGAGCAGTTGAGCGAACGTGCCGAGCAGGTCATGTCCTTGGAGCCCGAAGAGGGACCGCAGGCCGCCGACTACATCCGCTCCCAGGAGACCCCTGCTTGGCAGAGCGCTTTCGGTGCGCTGGGGGGGTGGCGCAACGCGATCCTCGGCGGCGAGGAAGCAGCTACTCGCCGCCTCGCGAGGCTCGCCGAGCAGATCGACAAGATCAAGGAACTCAAGGACAAATACCCCAAGGCCTGGAAGAAGCACCGCTACAAGATCCCGCTTCTGCAAAAAGCGATGACGGAGGTTCGCTCCTTCTTCGATCCTGGCCCGCCTCCTGCAGGCTCGCTCGAGGAATCGCTGACAGAAGTGCAGGGCTCGGGGAAGTCCCGAGACAAGGGCCCGCTTCCCACCGAGCCTGCACCTGGCGTCTTCGGCGGCATCGTCTGGGATACCCAGCTCCAGCTTCGTGAACTGGGGATCAACCTCAAGCGCGCCATGGAATCGGGCAGCGGCACCACCGAGGATGATTCCGAACGGGCTTCACTGCTCGAGGAACTCCTGCGCCGGTCCAACCAGCGCACGGCCGTCAGCGAAACCGCTTTCAAGGTCTTCCGGGACTTCGAGAAGTCCTATTCGATCCGCGACTTGCCGAAGTTCCATGACGGCGGCGTAACGCCGGGTTCGGCCAATCAGGAGTACCTGGCACTTATCCGCGGTGAAGAGACCATGTTCAACCGTGATCAGACCAGGGCCCTGGGGGTCGCCCTGAAAGGCTCAGACCTCCGCGACGACGCATCGGCGGGCGAGGTACAGGTAATCGTCAATGGCAGCATTGTGCAAGAGGCTGGTGATACCCGCGATGCGGTCGAAGTTGTCACGGGAGACCGGCGCTTCGCGCAAAAGATCCGCAAGGTGATTCGCCAAGACCCGGCGCTTCGGTTGCGATGAGCCGGCGAGGACTCAGCCCTCCGCCTGCGTTAGCTCCCACCTTCCCCATTCTCGATACCTGAGCAGCAAGGAGACTCTCTGTGAGCATTCTGGTCGACGACATTGTCATCGCGCCAAAAGAGGCCGTCCCCGGTGGCGTAGAGGCAAGCTTGAGTGAGGCCGGCCTTACGATCGTGGGGGCAAGCTTGGGCGAGGTGGTCAGGAAAGGCACCGAGGTGAAGACCGCGGGTGGCGTGGTCATGGTCGACCGCGAACCCCAGACCAGGAATGTGGTACTTAAGCTGGAGGTCCGCCAAGACTCTGAAACCACGCTTCCTCAGGCCGCGGCTCGGCTCGAGCAGATCGTCGGCGAGCTTCAGGCCCGGGATGGCTGGTTTCGCCGGGACTTCCACGTAGGGGGCAATTTTGCCTCGCTGCTCTATCACGTATGCGGGGAAGTAACGCTCGGGGACTTCGCGGGCTGGCAGGCAGGTGACTGTCCCGACGTGACGCTTTCGATGGTTTGCGACTACGCCGCCTATGTGACCGAAGAGGAAGCCTCGGGTGTCTTCTCGACCAATGAAGGCGAGCGCGAGTTGACCGTCGAGATACAAGCGGGCGGGTCAGTCAATGGCCTCCTTCGGATGGTCGTTACCAACGAAGGCGAAGAGGATCTGCGAGGACTGATCGTCGCTGGAGAATGCATTGATCACCCACAGGACGCATCCGCCGAGACCACGGCCGCGTTGGCCTACGACTGCGCGGCCTTGACTCCGAAGGGCGGCTCGGAAGAAGCCAAACGCGAAGGCCTCAACATTCTGCGCAATACCGAGCTCACAGCTGGATGGCTAACGATCCTGGGTTCTGAGATAGGCGGGGTTGGGCATATGACCCATAAGGGAGTGCGCAAGCCCGAATTCCGTGCCTACGACTCGGGTAACGAAGCCGGGGACGTCCAGTTCAAATTCCGGTACCGATCACTCGGCACACTGCAGTGGACGGACACCGAAGTGGTGAAGTCTGTCCTCGTCGATGGCTGGCAGACGATCACATGGAACCAGGTGCCCCGGCTGGGTGCCCCTACGTCCGGTGACCCTCACTGGGACTGGGAGCTACGTGCTAGGGCGGTTAGCGGCTCTGGAGCTGTCGACCTGCATCGGGTGCGTATCACGCCGACTGAGATCTACGTGCGGTGCACGGCCCCCCCGGTTCAGCTCGCCCCGGACTTGCAACAGGCCGGTGTGCCGGCGACCTTCGCGAGCGTCAAAGCGCCGATAGCTGGGGTCGAAGAAGAACCCGAATGGAATGAACTTGGGAAAGGCAGCACATCAGATAACTCATATGCCTATGTAGCCACGAAAAACAAAGGCAGTGTGCTCTCCCAGCGGTATGTTTTCACGAATCCCGGCTTTAAAATTCCCGAAGATGCGACCATAGTCGGCGCGGTAGTCGCCCTCGAGCGAAGTAAGACCGGCAACGGCAACGTTTATGACTACGGCGACCAAGGTGGCCCAGTCCGCTTGGTCAAGGAAGGTGCGCCGGTTGGGGAGGGGCGCGGCGGGGCTGGATATAGCTGGCCTTCGGCCGATACTGTCGAATTCTTCGGCGCGTCGGACGACTCATTTGGGGTGGACATTTCGCCGCTTGAGGCAAATTCCGAAGGGTTCGGGTTCTCGCTTCGTGTTGGCATGTTCTCCAACGACGGCACAGAAGTACGAGCAAGAGTGGATGCAGCCAGCATCATCCTCTACTACACTGAAGCCTCGGATCCCAACCGTCTGTGTTTCGCTAAACGCTCAGCAGAGATTGCGTCCGACGGGGTCTCGCGGCAGCATCCGGAGGAGGACATCTGGGGTCTCGTAGTTCCCGAAGGCTTTCTTCCTGTCGTGAGTCCAAGTGGCGCGGAGGGGCGTACGACGCGGTTTATGGTCGTTCCGTCGCAGGGCGACTTTGGGGAGCTGCCTGACAAAGGTGACAGTCCTATCTCTACTCAGGTGTTCGTTAGGCCTGGAGTGCTGTATGCGGCGGAGGCCGCTTGATGCATCGCAGAAGCGAAGGGTAAGAACCATCGTCGTTTGCGCTTCGGCGCGCAACACGCTTTCTCGGCACGTTTGACGAGTCGCTTTCCTTTGCCGCACTTACGTCTCCGATGGGAGTGAGAAGCGGGCGGTAGCTCCGCTGTCGTGACTAATAGCGGGGCGGATCTTCTGGAGGCTCAGGCGTTTCTCCGTGCGGGGGGTTTTGTTTCGCGCGCGAGGCTACATAGCACCCGGCGCACATTTAGCCAGCTCCGATGGTCCTGAAGTCAAAGCCGCAGTGAGGGCAGTCGAGGGTGCCGTTGGCAACCCGCTCCCCGCACCGGTTACAGGGCCGCGAACTCGGCCTAAACATCCAGAGAGCAACTACCGCGATCAGGGCCGCCACCAGCGCGAGAAGTCCGAGTGGCGGATAGAGAAACAGCAGGCCAATGACGATGGCGGCGCCAGCAACGGGAAGTACGTGACTACTCACTGCCGCCACAACCGAGCATCGCGCCAGGCCAACAGCGCTCCGGTCACCAACGTCCTTCGCACCGAGCGCCCCTTTCGTCGCAGAGTTTCTTGGTTCTTCGCCGTTTGCGGCGAAACCCTAGCGCGTTCCTAAAGCCCTCGCCTTGCCGTTTGCCGTTGCCAACCCCTGCAGGAGGAATGACCCTTGGCCGATAACAAGAAACCGAGCGAAGACCCCCTAGTCGCCACCGACGAAGTTGGTGGCGCGCATATTCAGCGGGTTAAGCCGCAGGTCGGGAAAGACGGCGAAGCGAATGATGTCTCCACCGCTAACCCGATGCCGGTTGACGACGATGGCTCCCAAGCGCTCCTGACCACCCTGATCGGCCACGTCGATGGCGTCGAGGCTCTACTCGGGACGATCGATGCCGACACCGGCAACCTCGCCGGGATCTTGACGAAGATCACCGAAGTCGAGGAAGACACCGACCGCCTGGCTGCAATCGAAACCTCGCTCGCCGCGCTCGACAACGCGATTGCCGGAAGCGAGATGCAGGTCGACGTGGTGACCCTCCCGGAACTACCCGCCGGAACGAAAGCGATTGGGCAGACGGACCCCAGGGGCAATGTCGCCCACGACGCTGCCGACTCCGGAAACCCGATCAAGGTCGGTGGGCGAGCAAGGACGGCCCTAGAAGCGGTCTCCGCACAGAACGACCGCAGCGATCTGGTGCTCGACAAGTTCGGCCGCACGCTGGTCGCGCCGGCGCCGCTCGACCAGCGCACCAGTGCCACTCTGAACCGGACGAACACGGAATCCGGGCAGCTACTCGCGGCGGTCGAAAACGTCGCCTACGTCGTCACCGCCATCACTGTCGTCAACGGCCATGCCACAGTCGGGACCAAGGTCGAAATCCTCGATGGGGAAACGGTCAAGTGGAAGGGGTATGCGGGAGCGCTCGGCGGGGGCTTCTCTGCCGCCGATCCCAACGGCCTGTTCGTCGGCACCAAAAACACGAAATTGGCGGCGAAGAACGCGACGACAGGTGCCGACGTCGACATCAACGTCTCGGCCTACAAGATCCCGGCATAGGAGGGGACCCGATGCCTGATCCGACGACCCTCCTGACAGAGGCCTTGGCAGAACTCGCCAAGGTTGAAGTGAAGCCTCGATCTCCGTGGTCGACCGCGGCCCTGGCTACAGGGAAGGCCCGGGTGCGCGAAGCGCGGGCGCAGCTCGAAGCCCCTGGGCCGATCGGGATCCCTGTCCAGGCGACGTTTGCGGCCGACCACGAGACCGGCGACCTCTCCGAGTACGGGGCGACGAGCATCTTTTACGGGTCGCTCGGGCTCTACAGCGGTGGCTACGGAAGCAGCGGCCACTGCCTCAAGGCCTCGGTCACCGGCCCTGACGGATACGCACGCGGCCACGCCATCACCGCCCAGACGGGGTGGAGGGTCGGCCAGGATGTCCGCTGGGGCGGAGCGATCTACCTCGAGCCCGGCTTCTACGCCGCCAAGCAGGGGCAGATCGACCTCTTCCGCTGGGACAACTTCGAGCAGGACTCGGTGCGCACGGAGAGGGGAGGGCTCGTCTTTCATGGCGATGGCCGCAGCCTTCGCCTGGTACGAATCCGGGAGTCCGAACCGGACGAACAAGCCACGCTGATCCTCGGACCCGAGACCCCCGAGGGAAGGTGGAATTGGGTGGAGGTCAGACAGCGGCTCAGCCCTCAGGACGGCGAGGCGGTGAACGAGCTCTGGCTCAACGGTTCACGTGTGGGGGCCTCCAGCCAACGTAACTGCATCCGCGCCGACCTCATCGTCTCCCGCTATCGGGTCGGCCTTGCCGCCACCAGCAGCAGGCAGACCAAGCCGATCACTGTCCTTGTAGACCGGATTCGCTCGGGGCCGCTGCCGCTGATCGGGGCATAGCGTGAGCCGGCTTGTCACCTGGGACCAGGCGACGAAGGATGCGCCGACTTCTCTAAGCGGGGGTATCGGGTCCGTGACCCGCGAAGGGGTCGACTGTTACGAGATCGACAGCGGGGACCTCACGGGTTCCTCGCACCGGGCCAATTGGACCGTCGGCGGGGTCAATAACCGCAACTACTTCCAAACCTTCTACTACTGGCTGTCGGCCAAACCGGCGTCGGTCATTCTGATTGACCTACTTGGGAACGCCACTGGGGGCTTTCACGGCCAGTTCCGGGTCAACACCGACGGAACGCTCAATCTCCTCCGCAACACCTCGAACGTTGTCGGCTCAGCATTCGCAGCGTTGACGCTGGAAGCTTGGAATCGTCTTGACCTCCGGGTTCTGCTCGGCACCGCGACCAACAAAGGCGAGGTGGAGGCCAGGCTGGGGGGGTCAACCTTTGCCTCAGCGACGGGCACGAACCTCGGCGCAGGGGAAGCGCTGACCGATATGCGGCTCGGCCAGAATTCGAGCACAGGCGGCGCCGGCGGCGCCACAAGCCGCTTCGCCAACATCGCCTTGAACGACGACCAGGGGGCGTCGAACAACACCTGGTCGGCTGACAATTTCCCGGGCGCGGCTGCGACCTCGCCACGTCCCGGGTCCCTCGCCTTGCTCGGAGTTGGCCGGTGAGCCTGCTCCTTCTCCTCACAGAAGGGACGAACGAAACCCCTACCCCAGGACTGATAGTCGACTGGGGCTGGGAGGAAGGGGACTCGACTCCGCCCGATAGCGAAACGGGCGGCATCGCCGTCGTCGAAGTAGATCCCTACTCGGGCTCGAGGCACGCAGAAGTCGATGCCGCCGATTCGACCTCGAGCGCCCACCGGGCCGCCTGGAACCTCGCCGGAGCCAACAACGAAGACCACTTCCTCCGCGTCGTCTTCAAGAAGCTCGCCAACCCCACTTCTCCCGTAACGATCTGCCTCCTCGGCAGCCTCGCCAACGGCCACTACGGCGAGCTGCAGATGCACACCGATGGCACGCTGAAGCTGCGTCGCAACGGCACCATCTTCGTCGGTTCCCCCTCTGCTGAACTCTCCAACGGCTACCACTATGCGGAGCTCCGACTACGGCTCGGCACCTCGACCACGAACGGTCAGATCGAGGGGCGTATCGACGGCGATGTGATCGCCGTCAACAACGCGACCAACCTCGGCACGGCCTCGACGATCGACACGCTTCGGGTCGGCGTAACGAACGCGACAGGCGGCACTGGCGGGACGACGTTCCGCTTCGACAAGGTCGCACTCAGCAACGTCACGTGGCCGGGAGAAGTGGGCGCGAGCAAAGCGCCAACCGTCACAACGGGGGAATCATCAGGCGTCGGCGGAGCCGTGGCCACCCTCAAAGGCACGGTCAACCCAAACGGCCAGCCCACCGACTACTGGTTCGAGTACGGACCCACGACCTCCTATGGCTCGCAGTCGCCAGATCCGGCTACCGAAGCAGGGGATGGCAACAAAGCGCTCAGCCTCGAAGCGGTCCTTGCGGGTCTCAAACCCGGCACCACCCATCACTGGCGCCTCGTTGCCGAAAACAAAAACGGTCGCACGAATGGCGCCGACCAGACGTTCGAAACCGGACCTGGCCCAAGCGGCAAACCCGTTGCCGTCTCTTTCGCCGCGGATCATGAGGGAGAAGATCCCCTTGCCGAGTACGGGGGTTCCAGCACCTTCCACGGGACGCTCCTCCCCGTAGTACCTGGTTACGCCGACGGCAAGGCGCTTAGAGCAGAGGTCACCGAGCCAGACGGCTACGCCCGCGCCCACGTCTCGAAAGCCGAAACAGGTTGGAAAAGCGGCGAGGAAGTCTGGTGGGGCGGAGCGATCTACCTCGAGCCCGGCTTCTACGCCGCCAAGCAGGGGCAGATCGACCTCTTCCGCTGGGACAACTTCGAGCAGGACGAATTGACGACCGAGCGTTCCGGGGTCGTCTTTCAGACCGGCGACAAAAAGATCCGGCTCGTTCGCATCAAGGAGGACGAACCCGACGAACAGCACACCTTCAACCTGGACGGCAAAGAAAAAGTTATCGGCCCGACGATCAACGAGGGCCGCTGGTACTGGGTCGAGGTTCGGCAGGTTCTCTGGCACGAGGACGCCCTTGCGATCAACGAGCTCTGGATCGACGGCAGGAAAATCGCGGAATCCTCCGATCGCAACTGCGCCAGGAGCGACCTCGTCGTCTCAAGGCTCCGCATCGGCCTAGCGGCGACGAACGGGCTGCAGACCAACGACATCGCTGTTCGGGCCGACCGGATCCGCTCCGGTGCGACTCCGGTGGGGCCGCTGGTGGTCAGACCTCCGCGTGTGGCCGTGACCCGCGAGATGCCCCCTGACCGGCTCGCCGTCCACATCACCGCCCCTAACGGCTCCACCTCGCGCTGGGCGGCAGATGAGTCCTCCCACGAGAACGTGATCGAAGGATTGAAGTTCTCCGGCGAGCTGAATGGAGGCCCCAAGGAATTGACCGGGACCTTGGCCCGCAACCCGCGCTACAGCTACCCCGACCTGGTGGCGTTCTCCGACGCGGAGGTCCACGGCCCAGGCGTCGGGACCAGCTGGGACGGGCGCATGGACAAGGCGCCGGAGTCAGACGGGGATCGGATGTCGATCGACCCGGCGATCGTCGGCCACCGGGCGGCTCTTGAGGACAACAAAGGGCTGATCGGGCCAGGCTTCATCAACGCCGACCAGAGCCGATGGGGAGATCCTTCGACAGAGCGGGTCAAGAAGCTCCGTGAACTCGGGAAGTTCCCAGTAGCGAGCGTCTCCCAAGCCGCCGGCTACAAAGAGGGCACCGAGCCCGCTGGGCTTCTAGTCGACTTTGCCAACGCCATTGCGGAAGCCGGGAAATCCGAGGGTCAAGAGCAGGTCTTCGACGGTGGTGGGGTCGATATCGGCGCCCTCTACTACGACTTCCGTGATCTTGACGGTCTAGGGAAAACGGCCGGCTTCAACACGCAGGCAGAGCTCTGGACCGACGACGCTGCCTCAGCAGCGGACGCCGGGACGAACCACGAAGGCGGCTCCGCGTCTGGGCAGGTTGTCTCGGCGGCCGGGCCAGGGCGAAAGTTTGCGGCCATTCGGGACTGGTACGAAGGCGGCTTCGAAGGATCGATGACGAACCTGCACAACTGGGCCAACCTTCGCCCGGTTGGCAACCACGGGCTCCCGCTGCAGGGCGAATGGCCTGACGTGGGCTTCACGGTGAAGCAGATGCTTGCCTACGCCGTCCCGCTCTACACCTACCTAGACGTCGATGAGGAAGAGATGGAAGACGGGGAATTCGTCATCCCCCAGGCGTGGTTCTCGGAGCCTGGATCCATGCTCCAGGTCGTCGAAGAACTCACCAAGTACGACCCGCTCAATTGGTTCGTACGCGAAAAGAAATTCCAGCTCCGTTTCCCGGGAACCTACGGCAGGAGGTGGCAGGCATATGCCGGTCCCGCAGGCCTCAAGGAACAGGGCCTCGATGCCTCTCGCCTTTGGCGCTCCATCGTTGTCCGATACACGGACGTTGACGGATCGGTGCGGACGGTTGGGCCACCTGGATCCGGTGCGCATTTTGAGGACCCTGGCCTTGAAATCACCGACCCACAGCATCCTGCGGTACAAGCTGCAATTCCTCGGCAGGATGTACTCGACCTCAACGGGGTCGGCGTGCAGGCCCAAGCCGTCGCAACGGGAGAACGGTGGCTTGAAGAGGCGAACCTCCTCAGCCGCTCAGGGTCTTGCACCGTCTCCTATTACCTGCTCGACGACAAGGGCGTCTTTCGGCCGGTCTCACAGGTGCAAGAGGGGGACCTGATCCGCTTCCCCGATGCCCACGACACGAGCTATAGACGGGTCGCCTCCTTCGAATACGACCACGCTTCGCGTAGCAGCTCGCTCTCGCTCGACGCACCCAAGGAAAGCATCAGCGCACTGCTTGAGCGGTTCAACGCGAAGCTCGCCAGCCTAAATCTCTCGTAGCTAACTCCGACCCCGAAGCGAGGACTGTTGATTGGCCAGCAAGAAACAGCCCGACCCCGAGCAGCCGCCGCGCTTGAGCCAGCGCATCAGTGGCCTCATCGTGCTCTTGAGCGTCCTGACAATCGTTGGACTGGCGATCGCGGATTTCGCAGACGATGGCAAAGTAGCCAGGGAATGGATATGGGCCTTGCTCGGCATCGCCCTGACCTTTGGGGGCTATGGCGTCGATCGCATCTTCGGAAGGCGCTTCGGCCCGTGAGGCACCGAATCCATCGAGCCGCTGAGCGTCGCCTGTTCACCTGTGCTGGGTGTGTTGCCGGCGCGGCCGCGTTCCTTCGTTTCCTACTGGGAGGCTGACCATGAAAGACCTGAGACGAGCTGCCCGAGAAGGGCGCCATGCTCTGATGGCTTCCCTCTCACGCTTCCCTGCTCGCCACCCCTTTCTGATCTCTGCGGTTGCGATGTTTGCCCTGGCCGTAGTCGTCGGCTTCGGCTTGGTGGAATCGCGCTCCGCGAGTCGGGACATCAATGTGCTGCGCCCTCAGGTGACGCAGATCGTCAAAGCCGCGGCGGCCTGTAAGCCACCCGTTACGGCCAAGCGTCTTGCAATTTGCGTCTCTCGGATCGAGGCCGGGCTGCAGGCCTGTCGGCTGAGCCCGTCGTGCCGAGAGGCGTTTGCCGACGTCCTCGTTGCACCGAGGAAAGCTCGAGGGGGTGATGCTCTCCAGCCCGCCTCCAACGCGGGCCAGCAACCCGAGCCGGGCCAAGAGCCCGGCGGCCGGGGGCAGAAAGGGAAGACGCGCGAACCGAAGGCGCCGAAGCCGAAATCTCCCAAGGGGAAGCCGAAGCCGAAAAAGGCGAAGAGCCAGCCGGCGCCCGTCACCACATCCCCCGAATCCACCTCCAGCTTCACTGGGCCCGAAGAGAGCCCCGGGAACTCTGGGGAGACCCCTGCTGCTCAAAAGGGCAACGGGGTCAAAACCTGCCTCGACCTGGTTGTGAGTGCCTGCGCTGACCTGGGCCTCGACCTCGGTCACTGACTTCTCGCCGCTTGAGAGCGGCTCCCATACCGAACGAAAGGAGGGGCCGGATGGCCCACGCTAAGGCCGTTCATCGGCCCCTATCGCTGCATTCGCCGATCTTGAAGGGCGCCGACATCAAAGCCCTGCAATCCAGTGTCAACGAGCAGTACGAGCACCTAAAGATCGATCGTGCCATTAGGGTCGATGGCGACCTCGGCACCCAGACCTTCCGTGCCGCCAAGCAAGTCGCGTACTGCCTGGGGCTAACGGGGAGCGCGGCTCGAAAGCTCAAGCGCAGAACCCTTTCCGAGCACGCCCAGAAGCTCATTCGGGGGCGCAAGCTGACACGGACGGAGGCAGTCGTAGCCAAGGCGCGTGCTCCCTACCGCCGTCGGCTGCGCAAGCGCTATGCGAAGGCCCCAGGGGAGTTGGCGATCGAGCGCTCCGCTGACCTGGTCGGGGTGCATGAGGAACCGGCTGGATCTAACTGGGGAGGCGTGGTCGGCAAGATGATCCGCTTCACCGGCTATTCGGGGCCCGTCTTTTGGTGCGGGTGCTGCGCCTGCTGGATCGTGATCAAGCTCGGCGGGGCCAAGATCAAGGATCGGATCCGCCTCGGCTTCGCTACCTACATCACCGAAGACGCGCTTGCGGGACGGAACGGACTGACTGCGGTGCCGATCGAGAACTGCCGTGCGGGAGACCTTGGATGTCTCTGGGTCGGCAAGCACATCGTGACCATCCGCGGGCCGGTTCGGAACGGCATGGTGCCCACCCGCGAGGGGAACACATCAGCAGGCGACGGCAGCCAGGACAACGGCGGCGAAGTCGCCGACAAGGAACGGCCGGTAGGCGACTTCGATCGCGGCATCGCTGCTCGTCCCCACTACGCCTAAACCCGAAGGAGGATCTCCATGAATCTGCTTCACCGCGCTATCAACTACCTGCAGGCCAAGTTCCCGCCTAACCGGATCGTGGTTCTGCTGACGCCCCTGGTCTTCGTCCCCCTCGCCGGCACGGTCTCGGCTTGGATCGCCGAACGCTTCCCAGGTGTCAACCTGAGCGAGGAGGCCGTCGTCGGCTTTGCGGCTGCCGGCGCGCTCTCTGCTCTCACCGCCGCCTACAAGTGGCTCGACGGCTGGCAGTCGTACGAACAGGGGCGGTAGTGCCCCGCGTCTCCCTCTCCATCGCCGGCATCCCCGCTCCAAAGGGAAGTCGGATTCCAGGGAGGCGCAAGGACGGTTCGATCTACACTCGGCCGGCGTCAGCCGGTGAGAAGAGCTGGGTAGAAGCAGTCGCCTATTCCGCTCGAGCCAACCGTCCTGGCGGCAAGGTGCTTGAGCCGCCCTACGAACTGGAGCTCGTCGTCTCCATGCCAGAACCGGCCAAGCCGAAATACGCTTGGCCCACCAGAGACGGCGACGGGGACAAGCTGGAGCGAGCGATCCTCGACGGTCTTGTGCAGGGAGGCTTGCTGGTCGACGATCGCCACATCATCGGCTGCCACTGGCGGAAGGAGTTCGGGACGCCGGGCGTCTCAGTCGTTGTGCACTGAGCGGCCGGAGCCAATCCTGGTACTGGACTACGAGCGGTAGTTGCGCCGGGTGAGTGCGGCGATTGCTTCCGCGTCTTCCTGCTGCATGCGCTGGCTGGCTTGGCCTATTTTGCGCAGAAACCGAAGCTGGAACTCGGTAGGCCTGAACGGCTGGCCATCCTTGGTCCGCACGCTCTCCGCGAGGAACCGTTCCATCTCGGCTGTCCTTGGGCCGTGAGCCATCAGTCCAGCACCCTGATTCCACCATCGGCATCAACGATGGCTTCGCCGGCCAGTGATCCGTATTCCTCGCCACCCTCAATGAAGCGTTTCGCTTCCTCGACCGTGTCGAACTCTTCGGCTTCGAGGGAGTGGTAGCGCCAGTAGATGGCGAGGACTGAGGTGGGGTCTTCGCGCTCGTAGGCGCGAATGAACTCCTCGGCGTCCCGCATGAGTTTGCGCGGCGGGCGTGGCTGCTCAGGGACGTACTCGGCGCGGATGGTCCCGCCGAAGCGCTTGACCAAATCAAGAAGCGATTCGCCTGGCTCGATGTAGCCGCTCGTCGGCTCGTTACTCAGGCCGTCTATGTGGATGACGGTGGGCATCAGGCTGGGTGATCAATGGCGAGGAAGAGCGAAGTCTCCTCGGCCAGTTCATGCCCCGCAAGCGGGATCAGTTGCTCCGTTAGAGACGATAGGTTGGCCGCCGCATTCCTCGCTGCCCTACCAAGCGATTGGCAGGCCTTTGTGCATTCGACCACGCCTTTTCGGAGTCGCTCGACGCATTGGACGGCTTCCCAATCTGAGAGGGCTTCTATTTCCTCTTCGTCCCGGCTGCTGTCAGCCATCTCCATGAGGATGCCGCGGCAGAACTCGACGCTGTCCGGGTGAATCGAGAAACGGTCGTGGAACTCGGGGGCGTTGTCCTCGGCCACGGCCTCACCGTAGCACCGCCAACCGACTTCAACCTGAAGGCCCCCCGGCCATAACTCTGGTCGACGTGCGGGCGTCTCGTCCCCCACGAAAGGACCGGCATCCGCCGCGCCATTCTCATAGCGACCGCTGCTCTCTGCCTGCTCGCTTTCAGCGCCTCGCAGTCCTCAGCGGTCCGACCCAACACAAGCATCGACCCCTGCATCCTCTACTCGGACTCCCCGAGCTCGGTGAAGCAGTTCGTCGGCCATGTCTGGAGCGTCGACCGCTGGCGCCGCGGCGATCCGCCGGCGAAGACGATCCGCGCCTGGAGGCTGAAGCAGGCCTGTCTCCCCCCGGGCTGGCAGCGAGCATTGAAGAAGAGGTGGCGAGAGCTGCAGGCTGCCTTCTTCGATCGACGTCGAGACGAACTATGGCGCCAGCGCGTCACGCCTTTCTACGGATGCACTTCGATCGGTGGCTGCGGCTGGTGGCCCCTTCCGGTCGGCATCATCGACTGCGAGTCCGGTGGCTATTACGGGCACCACTCGGGGGCGATCGGCTTCCTCGACTCGACTTGGCTGGCCAGGGGTGGAGGGAGATACGCGCCCTACCCCGGAGCTGCTTCGAAGCGAGAGCAAGATCTGATGGCGCACCAGCTCTGGGTCGAGGTAGGCCCGAGTGCTTGGGAATGCCCTCTCTGATCTCACGCCCATAACCTCTCCAGCACGATCCCCTCTCGGGTCATCAGCTACTTGGCCCCTCATCGCCCTGTCGGCGGTGGGGGGCTTTTGTCGTTCGAGGGACTGCCAGAGAAATTCTTGGCACTCGTCGAAAAGAGTGCCGAAGTTCCATCCGATGGCTCGCCCAGAATTCGGCCTAGAAATGAAACAAGCCCGCCGGGCTGGCACCCGG
The DNA here is from genome assembly GCA_044867925.1 of Solirubrobacterales bacterium. Taxonomy (GTDB): domain Bacteria; phylum Actinomycetota; class Thermoleophilia; order Solirubrobacterales; family 70-9; genus VRUE01. Next base: position 35,826 of record JBIOVV010000008.1, read on the forward strand.
GGGCTTGAGGCTACAGAAGCGTCGTTTGCAGACTTGACCTAACCAGAAGAGATCTTGACGCGACGCTCGGACAGAAAGAGCGGTGATCGCGTTGGCGCGTCTCAAGCAGCATCGATTCGTTGGAACCATCAAGGACCGATTGGGCCGGACCATTGTTTTGGAGCGCGAGCGGTGGGAACATATCCGGGAGCATGAGCAACTCGACGGCCATGAGCTGGCTGTGCTGCGGACGGTTGAGATCGCCGAGAGACGGAAGACGGGGAACTACCCTGGCTCGGAAGTTCTCTATGCCCAGCTCGGACCAGCCAGGTGGCTGGCGGTTGTCGTCGAATACCATGGCCTGGCGGGCCGCGTGATCACGGCCTATCCCTACAACAAGGAGCCGCAGACCGCAGCATGAGCGTTGCCTTTGAGGACGTCATCTTCGACAAGGTCGACCACGACCGAGAGGCTGACGTGCTCTATATGAGCACAAGCGGGGTCACCCCCTTTGAGCGCGAGGAGACCGCAGAGGGGCACGTCCTCCGCTTTGACGAGAACGGAAAGATCTGCGGGATGACGATCATTGGCGTCAGCCGCTATTTGGAGCCCACCGAGAACTCCAAGGTCGAGTTCTCCCAGCGGCGAGAGGTCGACATCAGCCAGCTCGACCTGGTCGGCGCGTAATTCGGCCTCCGCGACTTTCGTGATCCGCTATAGACGCGCGCCTTCGGGGCGCATTGGCTACGCCCCCGGATGCCTGACGCCCTTACTCCGCAAGCTGCCGTTGGACGAGCGATCAAGGAGATCCGCCTCCGGGAGGGCTTGACGCAGGAGCAGCTCGCGGAGCGTGCGGGCCATCACTTGACCTGGATCTCGCGAATCGAGGGCGGTTCGCAGGCTACGGGCTGGCCGACGTTGAAGCGCTTGGCCGACGCGCTCGACGTGAAGATGAGCGAGGTGGCGGCCGTCGCCGAACGAATCGAACTTGAGTGATCCGCTAACCTCATCGCAGCTTCGGTCACTCCTGTCGATCGTCGCTGCTCGATGGATAGATAAGCGCCTCTCGGCTATTGCCAGTCGAGGGGCGCTTTTTTCGTCGGCGCCCGGCGCCGGCGCTCGAGCTGTTCGGCAAGATCCATCAGGGCCCCCCAGGCGATCAATTCGAGATAGCCGTTGATCGAGTTGAGCGCGTCGGCCACTTTCTTGACCTGCTCGACAGTAGGCGCATCCTCGCGGATGAAGCGTTCGAGGAACCTCCTCGCTGCCGGCTCGAAGCGTTTGTGCCCTTCCTTGCCCAAGAGCATCGTCAACCGCAGAGCACGTGGGAGGGAGAGGACCGGAAGCTCATTGGCCGCATCCCATGCCTCTGGAAGACGCAGTTCCTCTATAGCTCCGTCGAAGCGGACGGCTGCGGACTTCTCCTTACGTGGCACGAACAGATGTTCGCACCTGGGTCAAGCTATGGCGGCGAGCCGCCCAAGGAGAGGGGCGACTCGCCTGTGGCCGTCCGGATCCCTGATCTCCCTTCTCGGTTTCCGGGATCCCGTCGGCATAGCAAACTTCGGCGTGTATATGGGCGATTCTGTCCCCTGCGTCCCAACACCGAAGGGCATTTCTCCCATTCGGCCGAACCGGGGGGTGGCGGCACAACTCGGGACTCGGATCGTGGTTCGATGCAAAGACGCGGGATGGGGCCACTCCCTGCCCATGCCGCCGATCGATATCCGCAAGCGCCTCCGTGAGATCCGCGACCACCAGCGCGAAGCTGAGGAGCTGACCCCCGAGCGCGACAGGCTCATCGCCGCTGCCATCGATCGCGGCGACTCTCAGCGGGAACTCGCCAAAGACACCGGTCTCTCAAAGTCCCGGATCGGGCAGATCGCGCGACGTCTTGACCTGGACGAATAAGCGGCCAGCGACTGGCCACTTTTTGAGCCACTACCGGTCTCTACTGCGGTACGGTCGCGTGCGCCATGGCAGGGGCGCGTGATAGAGAGAGTTGGGGCCGGTCCCGTCGTCCAGACCGAAATGAAGGGCGATGAGCAAGAGCGGCCGGCCCCATTGTTCGCTCTAGGACGTCTTGTGGATCATCAAGAGCGGACAGGCCGTTGAGGTCTTCGAGACCTTCATTTCTCACCCCCCTTCGTTGTGGTGGTTCAAGACTTTGCCACCAGTGGCGGAGGAGTGAACCGGTCGCCAAACGGTTTAATCTGAGTGCTTGAAACTTCGACCGGGAAAGGAAGTGATGCCTCCAAAGCAGGCCAGCAAGTACGGCGCGGGGCGCAATTCTGAGCTGCTGAAAGCCATGGCGCACCCGCTCAAGGCACGCATCCTGGTTGCCTTGGACGAAACGCAGGCGAGTCCCACCGAACTGGCAGCCAGGCTCAAAGAGGATTTCCGCACCGTCGCCCGCCTAGTACGCGAGTTGAGGGATTCCGACCCGCCGCTGATCGAGGAAGTGAGCAGCACCAGGGTGCGCGGGGGAGTGGCGCATATCTACAAGACTGCTGGCCGCCCAGTGCTTGAGCTGGGCCCGTGGGAGCAGATGCCCCAGCTCTTTCGCGAAATTCACTCGACTCAAGCCGGCCAGATTCTGTTGGGCGACCTCGCCGAAGCCATCGACGCGGGCACCTTCGACGCACGGCCGGAGAGGACGATGGTGCGTGATGTGATTGTGGTCGACCAGGAGGGGGTCGAGGAAGTGGAGGCTGCGGGGGCAGCCTTCCTAGAGGCCATTGCAAAGAGCGGAGCTCGAAGCGCGGGGCGCTTGGTCGAGTCCGGCGAGCAAGGCATCAGGCTCTCAGCGAGCGCGCTAGCTTTTGAGGTTCCTTGAGCGCCGTCGGGAGCTTCCTACTAAAAAAACCAGTTCCAAAACTCTTCCCTATACAAGCCTTGAGTGTTTTGTAAGAGTGCTGCCAATGGTGAGCAGGGGGGACAATGAGGAGCTAGTAGCCGCCTCGGAGCTCGCTCTGGCGACCGGTCGTGTTGGTCCTGGGAGTGCCGAGGCCGAACGCCGCGTCGGTGTTCTTGATCAGCGAGCATGGCGTCGTCTGCCAGCCAGACTGCCAGCGTCGCTAGCTCGAGAGAAGGATCAGCACCAAAACGGGGACGGCGATGGACGTGAGCACGACCCAGTGCGCATGGCGATCACGGCCGGCAACAAGCGCCAAGCCCATCAGGAAACCTATGACCGGTATGAAGATCGCCAGCCACATTCCGACTTCCGCAGACTTGCTCCATCTCTTATCGGGGGCCTCGGACCAGTTGTTCGTCCAGGCCGTTCCGTTCCACCATCGAAGCCGGCCCTGGACCGGGTACCAGCTCGGCTTGGGGGCAGGTCGGGCGTCGACTGGAGCCTTCTCGGCCAAGCGTTGAAGGTCGGCCTGCACTGTCGGGTCGTCGGCGGGGAGACCAAGCTGGCCGGCGATGCTGGCGTAGTCCGGGTTGTTGCGCTCGGTTGTCATCGGAGTTCCGCACATTCCGACGCCAGCGCTTTGTCGGCGGCGGTTGCTCTCCAGTCGAGATCGGCCATGGCTTCGGCAGGTTCCGTGAACTCTTCCCCCCCAACGACTGTGTGCGTCTTTCGAAAAATGCTGACGACGATGCGCGCCGACGACTCCCCTGACTCGGCGATCACCGTCAGAATCTGCCCGAAGTTGTCGGTTGATACCACGGTTGCCCCCCCGTCTTCGAGGCATTTTTGGACGGGAATCGCAATCGGGGGAACCTTGGCTATTTCGTCTCCGGCGGTCTCGCTGCACCCCGCCAAGGCAACAGCCACCAGGCCGATCAATGCTGTTGCTCCGAATCTCGTCGCCACGCATTCTCCTGACTGGTTGACGACAGGCATCCTATGCGGAGCGGTCGAAGATCGGTACGTCGCGGTTAAAGCATCCGGCGTGAGGGGCGGCCCTTCAGCCAACGGTGCGGAAGTCAAATTGGCACTGCGGGCAATCGAGCGCGCCGTTCGCTACGCGCTCGCCGCAGCGCGGGCAGGGGCGCGAGTTGAGGCGTCGGCGTAGGCGGACTACCACGAGTGTGGGGATCCCAATCACAACAAGGACGGTCAGCAGCTCAGTCGGGCCGAAGTTGGAAGCGGCGAGGATGACGTTCGTGGATGGCATCGCGTTGACTGATTCAGGGCGAGTGGAAGCCGAAGCCGCTCTCGGCTCAGCACTTCCAGCCAGTAGGGGCGTTGGTGCAATTCTGCCCTGCCAAGCCAAGGTCTTCGACGCGGCGCATCGCCATCCGATAGGCGCGCTTGCTATAGCGAGAGAAGTCGACATCCCGACTGAGGCGCTTCCACGTCTGCTGCCGGAGTTCACTTTCGAGCAAGGCGAGTTTGGCGCAGGAACTGTCTCCGACGCTCGCGCATGCTCGGCCCCGAACGGCTGCGCCCCGCGATTCTTTCAGGGCTTCTCGCGCTCCGACGAAGTTCCCGATCATCTCCATCGCGCCACGCACTTCAGACTCAAGGGCCGAGGATTCGCCTCCAGACCCACCCGACGCACCGCCGGAGTCACCACAGCCCGCCGCCAAGAGCGTCGCGGCCATCACGATGACCACTACCCCCGCGCGCTTCATGGTCAACCCTCTTGCCGGCATTGGATAGCCGTCATCGGGGTTGGAGGGGGAGCGCCGATGCGCCATAGGGGTACCCGATGAACAACCCTCTTCGTGATACCCCAACCGCCGCCGAGGTTGCGGCCCTGAAGGCCGTCGAGGATGCTGCAAGAGAACAGGCCGCCCTCTTGCCTCCGTCGTCGAGCTGGGGCGCATCACTTAGCTACCTGGCGGATCGTTTGGAAACAGCTCGTCCGCGAGTCGTTCCAGACCCTCCGGCGTGAGCTCGGATTTCCAGCCCTCCCAGCCGTACTTGAGGAACCACATGGGAGCACCGGTCTTGTCGTGGATTTCGTAAGCCTCGCCGTTCTCTAGCCGACCTTCTCGGCCTCGGCGGTACAGCGTGGGCGCTGATGGCTTGATCTTCCGAGCCAGATCAGCCACGCCGTCGCCGCTCATGTAGCCGGCAGCAGCCCGGATGCGCTTCATCACCTCTGACTCTTCTTCGGCCATCGCGACTGACTTTGGCGCATGGTTCCCGCCTTTGCCGGTTCGTCTTGACACAAATTAGATCAAAGTGATACTTTACGAAACATGCCGATCCAAACCGGAACACGAAAGAGGACCGCAGTTGGGAGGCGGGTCCCGAACAAAGCCCTGACGGAGCTCCGAATCAACCAGGGGCTTTCTCCGAATGAACTTGGCTACCAGGCCGAAGTAAGCGGGAAGACTGTCCGGATGGCCGAGGCGGGGTTCCTCCCGAGCCCCCGCGTCCAGCACGCAATCGCTACGGTCCTTGAAAAGCAGCCGACCGAGATCTGGCCTCTTCACACGCAGGTAGCTCGGTGAATAGCGAGGCCGTCAAAGAGCTTCCGGTGACCGCCCGGCTCCCCGAGGCAGACGTCCGAGAGCTTGAGGAGATGGCGAAGGCCAGCGACCGCTCAAGAGCTGCAGAGCTTCGACGCGCAGTCCGGGCCTACCTCGATAACGCGAAGGCCGCAGCGTGAGCGCCACCGACGACCTCGCCCGCATGCGCGCCGAGATGGATCAGGGGCGCGAGGGAGCCAAGGAGCTGGCCCGAACCCTGGCCGGCTTCTACAAGGAACTGCGCTCGAGCGGCTTCAACCGCAAGGAGGCCCTTGACCTGACGAAGACTTGGTTCCTTCACATGCTCGGATCGGCGTCGGCCTCCGGGATGTTGGAGCAGTTGATGAAGGGCGGTGAGGGGGAGTGAGCGCTGCTGTGGCGGTCCCGCCCGCCCGCCCCCTGAGTAACCGCAACTCGCGGCCAACCTCAAACCGAAAGGAGGCTGGCCGATGATCGAGGTAAAGACGCAGGCGCAGCTTGAGAAAGCGCTGAAGAAGACAGACAACGGCAGTGACGAGTTGATCGTCTGCATCGGTGGCGGCGACTTCACGCTGCGGGAGAACTCGACGGCCACGCTGCGGGAGAACTCGACGGCCACGCTGCTGGAGAACTCGACGGCCACGCTGCGGGAGAACTCGACGGCCACGCTGTGGGGGAACTCGACGGCCACGCTGCTGGAGAACTCGACGGCCACGCTGCTGGAGAACTCGACGGCCACGCTGCGGGGGAACTCGACGGCCACGCTGCGGGGGAACTCGACGGCCACGCTGTGGGGGAACTCGACGGCCAGAGCTTGGGAACGATCGCGGGTAGAGGCGGCCAAGAGCAGCATCGTCATGCAGCACTCCCCGGCGGCGAAGATCAAAGGCGGCCTCGTCATCGAGATGACGCGACCCGGAACCGGCGCCGAGTGGTGCGAGTTCTATGGCGTCGAGATCCGGAAGGGCGGAGGTCTCTCTCGCAAGCTCGCCGGCCAAGACGTAGCGATCCTCTTCAAGGCCGTCGGCGAGGATTTCGTCTCAAGCCGCGGCTGCGCTTACGTCCCCGGGACTTCACCGAGCGCCCCTGACTGGGATGGGGGCGATCGGGAGTGCGGTGGCGGACTGCATTTCTCGCCCCATCCCTTGATGGCCGAAGAGTTCCACGTAGCCCCGGATCACTTCGTTGCCTGTCCGGTGCTCGTCTCGGAGATCGTGGTCCACCCAAACGGGGCGTATCCCCAGAAGGTGAAGGCTCCTCGCGTTGCCGCCCCCTGCTGGGAGGTCGATAAGAACGGCAAGCGGGTGGACCGATGACCACCGCCACCCTCACCCCCTCAGAGCAGCTTGAGATCGCCGACGGCTTCGCACCCGACTCGGTCTATGCAGAACTGAGCGCTGAAGAGCGCGCGATCAGCGACCGGCTCGAGGACGAACACAACCACCGCTGGGCCACGACCCTTGAGCTTCGGAGCCAGAACGAAGGCTTCAGCATTAAGGGCCTGCGCGACGACGCCCTACGGCGACTCGCAAAGCAGTACCGCCGGCAGATCGAGGACATCGACGATGGCGATCTGAATGACTCGAAGACGGGCTACCGGCGCCGCATGGTCGCAGCAAAGCTCGCCGACATCGAAGCCGAGCAGGAGTTCCGAGCCGCACTGGCCGAGTCATGGCTAGCCGCCGATCACGGCACCCATTCCTACACCGGCTACGCGGGTCGGGGCGGACTCAAGGCGGTTGTAGAGAACGGCGCCGAGCCGCCGAGCTACTGGCTCGCCGCGAAGCTCGATCGCCGCAACTTCGACCAAGGTGAGCCCAGCGTCTTCGAGTGGGAGAAGACGGGCTGATGGCGACCGCCACCAGCACCCCCTTCGTCTCTACGCGCTTCGGGACAGCCGTGGTCGAGGTCGACTCTGGCGACAAGCTCTATGTCCGCCTACGGTCTGGATGGCGCTTCTGGATCCGGGCCGAGAAGTGCGTGCGCGATGTCCCTCAGCCCTCCTGGTACAGGCAGCCTGAGACTTGTGCGATAGCGGGGTGGGCTCGGTGAGCGGGGACACGGCGGTGGCCTTGGAGCGCTTCCCCGACGAGGCGCGGGCGGCAATTCGCAAATCAGCCGCCGACATGAAGCGATGCGACGAAACCCCGGCCGAGGAGTGGGGCGGCCACAAGGGCATCTTCCTCGCAAACCAAGAGGGCTTCCTTGGCGGCTTCACGCTGCCGCTACTCAATGCCTTGGAGGCGTTGGAGGCGAGGTCGGCAGCAGCCACGATGCTGGCCGAGTTCCACGAGCGCTTCAACTACGAGCGCACCTCCGACCCTGGGCTGCGACGGACCCTCCACCAGGAGGAGCACGATGAGCTTGTCGAGGCAATCGAGAGTGGCGACCTCGCTGCCATCGCCCGTGAGCTAGCCGATGTGGTCTACGTCGCCTATGGCTCGGCCTGGTCACTCGGCATCGATCTAGACGCTGCGATCTCCGAGGTCCAACGCGCCAACCTGAGCAAGCTGGACGACGAAGGTCAGCCGATCCGCCGCGATGACGGCAAGGTGATGAAGGGACCGAACTTCTCGCCGCCTGACATGTCGGCTGCTCTACCTGCTTCGGAGGCCACCCAGTGACCTCCGGCCGCCAGCGCAGAGACTCCCGCCGGGTAGGGGTGAGCGAGCAAGCGAGCTGCGGCTACTGCGGCAGCCTGAAGTTGGAGCCGGTTGACGATGCAGCGACGCCCACAGTTCGGTGCTCGCAGTGTGGAGCTACCTGGAGCCCATCGACCAAGCGCGAGCGGTGTCACGGAAGCGGACAGGTCGCGTACCAGGACGAGGGCGGCACACACGGGTTCAAACCGTGCCCCGGATGCTCTGACTGCCTATCGCCCGTAGAACAACAAGCTGCGGCAGGCAACCCCTGTGCCAAGGAACTGCTGGCTAGAGAGGGGCGATCGTGAGCCCCGCCCTCCTCGTCACCCTGCACGACCTAGTCATCGGCTTCATCGTGACTATCTCCGTAGTCGGTCTCACTGGCCTCGTTGCCTGCATCTTCTTCAAGGGCGCTCATTCCAATGAGCCGGCCTCACCGCGCCGTGAACCCAAAGATCCAGCAGCGCTTGACGACTGGCTTGCTGCAGAGGAACCGCTTCTCGACTTCAAGGTCTACGAGCGGTCAAGTGCTTCCACCTCTACGGGAGGGGCACGGTGAGTTTCGACCACAAAGACTTTCGCGACGTCCCGGTCCCGGCCACCAACGAGTTGCTCGAGGCTCGTGAGCGCATGGATGCAGGGCTGCGTCTTGCGTGTCCGCATCTCTTCGACCGCACACGCGAGGCGCAGGGATCGATACCCCCTCCCCTCGACGCCGAGGTAGCCAAACGGGTCTCCTCCAAGCTGCTCGACGCCCAGGCAGATATCCGTGCCGCGGCGTTCGAGATACCGCTCGAGGGTGAGATCCAGTTGCACAAGCAGCTCAATGCCCTTGTCAATCAGATCGACGACATTGGCGCGGTGCTGGCAGAGAGGTTCGGGTCTTAGTCGTGAGCGGCACTGAGCTTGTCGAGATTCAGCCGGGCGACGCCCAAGAGATAGCGCCGATCCAGGTTGCGGCCCCAGCATCTCTCTTTCGAACCGATGATCCCGTAGAGGTTCTAAGGAAGGCGAAGGCCGTCGCCGACGCACTTGCACCTGTCATCCGCGAAGCCGGGTTGGTCGCGACGATCCAAGGCAAGGACTATCTGCAGGTAGAGGCTTGGCAAACGCTTGGCCAGCAGGTTGGGGTTACTCCAGTTGTCGTGTCGACCAAACGGCTGACCGACCCCGATGGCTGGGAAGCCCGGTGTGAGGCGCGAACGCTCGATGGTCGGACGATCGGCGCCGCCGACTCGATGTGCCTTCGTGACGAGGACCGTTGGAAGGACTCCGAGGACTTCGAGATCCGCTCGATGGCACAGACGAGAGCGATGTCACGCGCTCGGGCGGCTAATGATCTGCGCAAGGCGGCAACCGACTTCGAGGCATCCAAGAACACCGAAACGCCCGACGTGCACCAATCCGAGGGTGACCTCAACGATGGGGAGGACGTCCCGTTTTGAAGGCCACGATGTCTGTAGCCGAGCTGGAAGTCCGGGCGCACTCCGTCGCTCCCACTAGCGATACCCGTTGGGAGTTCGGGCAGGAGGTTGAGCGCGAGCGGCAGATGCTGATCGACGGTGACGAGTACCTCGCCCGCCAGGACGATGAGTCAACGGTAGGGGCGGGCTTGTGAGCGCCTCCATCTGCAGCCGCTGCGCCGAGCCACAGGTGCAGCCCAGTGGAAACCCCCTGAAGCTCTGCGCCTTTTGCGCCGGCGAACTGACGCACTCTGCGGTCGATCAGCTCGCCGCTTGGCAGGGACCAGGGGACCGGGCAAAGCTCAAGCGCTCAGAGGCGATCGACGGGTTGCGCCAGCTGGGCTGCACTGAGGAGCAGGTACTTAGAGCTCGGGCCAGAGTCTTCGACCGAGCCAAGGGGGAGACCCTGAAGGTCTACCGGCGGGGTGCTCGGTATCTGCGCTGGGACGCCCGTGATCTCCTTGTGCGGAACCGGTCCGCCCAGAAGGTTGTGCGTGAGGCACTGGAGGCCGCTTCGTGAGCTGGCAAGTCCTCCAAGGCAACTGCATCGAGGTCATGGCCGAGATGGAGGAGGCGTCCGTCGACGCTGTGGTTTGCGATCCGCCCTACGGGATCGGCTTCATGGGCCGGGAGTGGGATTCGTTCTCGCCGGCGAGAGTCGCGCATCACGCGGAGGCCGTCCGGCGGAAGAGCACCGAGAAGGCCAGCGAGCAATACCAGAACCGATTCGGCAAATCGCAGGGTGGCGGTGTCCCGATCAAGTACGACGAGTCGCTGTTCGCCAATCGTCGATTTCAGGTTTGGTGTGAGGAATGGGGGCGCGAGTGCTTGCGCGTCCTCAAGCCGGGAGGCCACCTCCTCGCCTCCTGCGGCTCCCGCACCTACCAGCGACTCGCCTGTGGGATCGAAGACGCCGGCTTTGAGATCCGCGACTCGATCATGTGGCTGCAAGGCGCAGGTTTCCCGAAGTCGCGCAATCTGGACCGTCTGCGAGGAAAGCAATTCTGTGGCTGTGAAGCCGAACCGTCGTCCAAACACGACTTGTGTGATGTGCCCGGCCCGGATGTATCGGCGACCGAAGCAACTTCGGGAAGGGAAGGGCCGGTACTGCTCGAGGGCGTGCCGCAACCGGGCGCACCCGAGAGCAGGCCCCCGACCGGGGACGGGGATGGCGGGGAGCAGAAATCCAGCCTGGAAAGGCGGGGTGACCTTCTGGCGGAAGGCGGGGAACTACCCCGCGATCAAGTACGTGAAGGCGCCGGCGTGGGCGCTGCCGATGGCTCGCAAGGACGGGTACATCATGGAGCACCGGCTGCTGATGGCGGAACGGATCCGGCGGCTGCTGACGAGGACCGAAGTGGTACACCACTTGGACCACGATCCGATGAACAACGCGCCGGAGAACCTGGAGTTGTGGCCGACCAACGGCTCTCACAAGATGGGCGAGGTTGGCCGAATTGCGACGGGTGCGGGTTGCCGGTTGTCCCCCGCGGTCTAGGCACCGCCCTCAAGCCCGCCCACGAGCCCATCGTTGTAGCCCGCAAGCCCTTCAAGGGCACCGTGGCTTCGAACGTGTTGGAGCACGGGACGGGGGCGATCAACGTGGATGCGTGTCGGGTCGGAACCGAGGAGGTGCTTGGCCGGACGAACCACACGACAAGCCGGTTCATCGACAGCGCCAACGGCAGCCGCGATGCGCACGATCGAACGGTCACCCTCAAGAACTCCGAAGGCAAGGGCCGCTGGCCAGCCAACGTAGTCCTCTCGCACTCCTCCAGGTGCGAGCCGGTGGGGTCCAGGGTCCTCAAGGGAGACCAGCGAGACACCGGCAACGGGAAGCGCGCAGGCGGCTTTGCTGACGTTGGCGCCGAGTCAGGCGATGGGGAGCCCAACGCGGCGGTCTACGGCGCCGAGACGATTACCGAGTGGAGCTGCGCCCCCGGCTGCCCGGTAGCCGAGCTGGATGTGCAGAGCGGGGTGTTGCAGAGCGTGTCTCGGGCCGAGGGCGTGCGAAACGGCATGGGCTTCCACGGCGCCAGCGGGGACGGGGGCCCGGCGATCGTCGGCAGTTCCGGCGGTGCCTCCCGCTTCTTCTACTGCGCCAAGACCTCTCGGGTAGAGAGGAATGCGGGGCTGGGGGGAAGGAGCTGTGATTGCCAGACCACATCACCAAAAAGGGATACCTGCGCGGCCGGCGAGAAAGTCGCGCACGACTCATCCACCACTGGACCTGGGAAGAGCACCATGGACCGATCCCAGACGGACACCAAGTCCATCACCGCAACGAAGACAAGCTCGACAACCGGATCGAGAACCTCGAACTGGTCAGCACAGTCGACCACAAGCGGATCCATTCCGAGCACTACCGACGAGCCGACGACGGAAGCTGGGAGCGAGATTGCTCCGTCTGTGGGGAGTGGAAGGCCGCAAGCGAAGAGCACTTCTACACCAACAAGCGGGGCTGGATTCTCTACGGCCGATGCCGACCCTGCCACATCCAGGTTGTCGTCCAAGCCAAGCAGCAGCGTCGGCAGCGGAAATAGCTGCTGCCCCGACTGCGGGGGGGTGATCGGGGGTGCGCTTCGCAATGCGCACCCCACTTAGGACCGTCAAGCCCATCAACCTCATGCGCTGGCTGGTCCGCCTCGTCACCTCGCCGGGCGGTACCTGCCTTGATCCCTTCCTCGGCTCCGGTTCAACTGGCTGCGCAGCAGTACTTGAGGGCTTCGACTTCATCGGCATCGAGAGAGAACCCGAGTACGTCGACATCGCCAATGCTCGGATCGAGTTTTGGGCCCAGCACGTAGGGCGAGAGGTCGACGAGGTACTCGGTCTCTACTCGGCGAGTCGGCGCTCTGAGGCTGCGCACGCGGAGCAGGGTCAGATCACGCTGGAGGAAGCACTGGAGGCCGCAGCGTGAGCGCCGCCCGAACATGCAAATGGCGCGAGTGCCGTCGCCAGCTCATCACTCAACGAGCAGACGCCGACTTCTGCGGGCCAGATTGTAAGAACGCCTGGCACAACGAGGAGAGGCGCAAGCGGGGTACTACGGATAAACGTTTCAAAGGCCTTGAGGGCGCTGGAAAGCACCCCCTCGCCGACGCCAGGGCGCTCCAAGAAACCTCCGAACTCAAGTCCCACTGGTCCCAAGTCATCTATCAGGGGATCGTCAGCCGGCTCGAACACGGGCCCGTACACGCCGACGACCTTGAGCCACTCTTCCCGGCTAACGACGAGGAGCGCTCCATGTGCCGCAAACTCGTCGGCGCCCAGTTCGGCTCACTCGCCTCCCGGCGCTACATACACGAGGTAGATCGCCGCAAGTCCTCGGCGCCCTCTCGAAAGGGTGCCAAGTCGGGAGTCTTCGAGTTCACACGTAAGGGCAGGGAAAAGCTCGCCGGAGTGGGGGGAGGGTTCGCGGCTAGTTCTCCGTCGGCCACCGCGACCGGTCACTCCCCCCATTCGGGCGAGACCGCCCCAGCATCCCGGGAAGGGACCGCCGGTTCAATCATCACCGGCACCCTCGACAGGCCAAGTGCAAAGGATGACTGCACAGAATCCTCTGGTGCCCGGGGCAGTAACGTCGCAGCCAACTCCCCAGCGGGAGGGTCAGACAACGATCTGACCCGTCAGCGTCAATCGGGCCGTCAGCTTGGAGACGTTCCCGCTGGGGAGGCTGTGACCTCTGAGGGTGATGCGCTTCAACTGCTGCCGCCGGCCGATGAGAAGGCGAGGATGAGCGCGGGTGGGGAGGCGACGACGTGATCTCCCCGACCGCACAAGAGATCCGCGTGCAGCGCCGGACCTGGGCCCGCCGCAAGTGCCCTGTTCATGGCCCCGCAGCCCCGCAAGCAACCACGGGAGCAGCTTGAGAGGCAATGCCGTGGCAGGGGACGATCGACAACTGCGGGGCGGGTCGGTAGATGCCGAGCGAACTTCCGTTCATGAAGCTCTGGGTCGACGCCGCACTCGCCGACGCGATCGAGATGGGGCTGACAGACGAGGAGTTCGGTGCGTACTGGAAGCTCCTGCTGATCGCCTGGCAGCGGGGGTCGATCTTTGCCGACGTGGCGGCCAACGCTCGCTTCCTTTCCTCTTCACCACAGCGCCTCAAAAAACTGTGGCCGTCCTTTGCCCACAAGTGGCACCCGGACGACAACGGTGGTTTGGTCAACTTGAAGATGGAGGATGTACGCACCGAGGCTCTCGGCAAGTCCGAGTCGGCTCGGAAGGCAGCCGAGGCTCGCTGGGAGCGGGAACGCCGCCGCAAAGAAGCCGAACAGAAAGCGGCTGCCTGATGCATACGCATTGCAAACGCATCTACAGCGCAATGCCGATGCATTGCCAGCGCATATGCAATGGGCGATGCGAAACACCATGCGTCAGCGATGCCAGTACAGAGACTAGAGACCAGAGACCAGATCTAGGGGTAGGGCTTGACACTTCCAATCAGTTCGTAAGCCCTTCCCCTGTTGTTCGTGACGTAGTGGTGACTCGCTCCTCGGCGCAGCGTGAGGTGTGGCACCACCTGACTGCCGGTCTCGGCTGGCTATCCGCGAACGATCACGGTCGTCCCTGGCCGCTCCCTCGTCGCGACCGACTGGCCTCTCTGCTCGCCGAGTTCGATGAGGATCTTTGTGTCGCTGCGGCCCGCGAGGCCCGCGAAATCGTCCAGTCCCAGGACCGGGCACCGAATATCACTGCACTCTTCGAGAAGAAGCTCCGCGACCTAGCATCGGTACGCACTGCAGTCCGGGGCGCACTGGCCGACGTGGGGGAGGGGGAGCCATGCCTCTAGCCGAGAAAGTAAGCGGGCTGGCGCTGGTGGAATGGCTCGAAGGTCTTGGGCGCCCCCTGAGCGACTCGTTCATCGGCAATACGAACGCCCGGAGGGTTCGCCGTTGGCGTCAAGGAGAGAACCCGTCGATCTGGGACGTCGATGCCTTCTTGATCGACCTCGACATTCATCTCGACGAGCTACCGGAGAAGTTGCGACCCGATGTTCCGGTTGCTGCCAGCGGTCGAGGCGGAGGCGTCCCCAAGGGCTATAAGGCAAAGCTGAGCGACAAGCAGCTCCGTGTGCTCCATCGCTTCCACACTGAGCGCCAGGTAACCGCCGCATCGCTCGCCGCGCAAGTCTGGGAGCAAGCCGGATTTGCTTCGGCGGAATCTGCGGCCTGGTCGATTCGCCAAGGGTTTAAACGCCTCGGACTCCCGCTGGTCAATTACCACGCCAGGGCAGCGGGCGCACGCAGTTGCTCCGACCAGAACGCAAAGGGCGAGCCCTGCGCGCAGCGCCCTCTCGCCGACTCGGAGAAATGCTGGGGTCACGATCCGAGGACACGCGATCTGGCACGCGCCAATGGGCTTCGGAATTCACCTTGGGTGAGGGAGGCAGCATGAAGGTCGAGGTCCAAACCTCCCCGGAGATCCTTGCCTCTCACGGCGGTCGCTACTCGGAGTGCAACGCCGCCATCCGCAAGGGCGAGCCGATCAAGGAAGTGACCGCCACGAAACGGTATGTGCACCCCGAGTGCGTGCCCATTCAGGAGGGGCGCTTCTGATGCGCTTCGTCTGCGACCAGGGCTGCGTCGAAGAGGGGACGAAGAAGAACCCGCCACCTCGCATCTGCCCCGAGCACGGCTCCCCGTTCGTCTACGAGAAGGAGATGAAGCGGGCGCCGCTCAGGGCGGTCAGCGACTGCGGCTCGGAGGAGGCGCGCCGGCGGGGCTCAACCCTGAAGCGTGGTCGCGGCTTCGCAGTCACTAAGGCCCAGCGAGACAAGGTCCGTGACCTCCCCTGCATCGTCACTGGCCAGGACCGCCACGAAGCCACGATCCACCCGATGCATGTCTGGGACCGCAGCCGCGGTGGATGTGACGACCCGCTCTGCGTAGTCCCCGGCAGCGCCGAGATCCACCGGCTCTATGACGAACGCAAGCTGGACATCCTGCCCCACCTGCTCAACCGCGGTTACTTCAAAGAGCTAGCCCACATCATCGAGGCCCATGAAGTAAGTCCGACGATGCTTCTGGAGCGCGTGACGTGCCAGGAGTGGCGCCCGGCTGAGACGAGGGCTGCGGCGTGAGGCCGGTCCTCCTGGACGAAGCGATCGACGCCTTCGCTGGTCCCGGCGGTTGGGACTGGGCGCTGAAGGCGCTCGGGATCGACCCGCTTGGGATCGAGTGGGATGACGCTGCCTGCCAGACGCGAGCTGCAGCAGGCCTTCGCACCAAGCAGGCTGACGTTGCCGCCCTCAATCCTCGCGACTTTTCTCCCTGCCGGCTCTTCTTGGCCTCGCCTCCCTGCCCGACCTTCTCCCGCGCCGGCAAGGGCGATGGAATCGCCGACATGCCGCTGGTTTACGAAGCGGCTCGGGTCACCGCCAACCGCAAGCCAGTCCCCGAACTCCCCTGGCGCGACGATCGCTCAGCCCTCGTCGTCGAGCCCTTGCGCTGGGTACTCGCCCTCGAACCGGACTTTGTTGCCTGGGAGCAAGTCCCGGACGTGCTCCCCTTCTGGGAGTTCTGCGCCGAGATTCTGCGAAGGCACGGCTGGAACGTCTGGACCGGAGTTCTCGAGGCCGAGCGCTACGGCGTCGCCCAGACAAGGGAGCGCGCGATCCTCATGGCCTCCCGGCTCGGCCCCGTCCACCCCCCGAAGCCCACGCACCAGCGCTACGTCAAGGGCGAGCCTCAGCGCCACGACGTGACCATGGAGGGCGAGGTTCTGCCTTGGGTGTCGATGGCTGAAGCGCTGGGCTGGGACGCCGTGATCGACCGGCCAGCGCCGACCGTTACCGGCGGCGGGACGGCCACGGGTGGCCCAGAGGTTTTCGGCTCGCAGGGGCGCAAGGCGATCTTGGAGGCGGTCAGATTCCGCAACGGCAACCAAGAGAACGCCGCCGTTCGGCCCGCAACCGACCCAGCGCCGACCATTCACTTCGGCAAGGCAGTGAATCAGGTCGAGTGGGTCCTCGACCGCCGCCAACAAAACAGCGATGGCTCCCCTGTACCCCCTGTACTCACGAGCAGGCCGGCGCCGACCCTCACGGCAAACTGGCTTGGCGACCCGCGCCTGAGTTCACCGACGCACCACAACCACGGCGAGCAGAATGCGCATTCGATCCGGGTCACCCTTGAGGAGGCCGCGGTACTCCAGAGCTTCCCGCCCGACTATCCCTTTCAGGGCACCAAAAGCAAGCGCTTTGAGCAGGTAGGGAACGCCGTCCCGCCACTGCTGGCGCACGCGGTTCTCTCAACGCTTCTGGCGCCTGTCCTCTCCGCCGAACTCGCTGAGGCCGCATGACCAACTTCAACCAACCGCAATCACAGGCGGTCGCTTCTGGCTGCCTCGAAGAGAGAAGGGGGGTGGAGAGAGCGCCCCTTGAAAGCCGACCGCTTCAGGCCGGTAACAAGCGATGCACCGCCGTCGATACAGCCACGCCCGTTACAGCTCGCTCGAACGCACCGCGGCGACCTTCGGCGTCCTCCTCGGACTCGCTGAGTTCGGCGCCGGCGGACTCCTTCTCCTCCTCGCCGCAGCCCTCATCGCCTGGGGCCTCAACGCAATCAACCAGTACTTCCACCCCGAAAAAAGGAGCGCCCCTGATGGCCAGTGAGACCTCTAGCCCCAAGTCCCCTACTGAGGTACCGGAGCAGTGGGCTGAAGAGTTGGCGAAGGCCCGCTTCGGGCATGACAACGACTGGGCCGATGTTGGCGGGGAGCGGAGAGAGGGCATGCTGGAAAGAGCCCGCCTCGATCTCCTCGTGCTGACCCCGATCCTCCCCGTCCTCTCCCAGCACTACGAGCAGCAGATTGAGGCGCATCAGGAGCGCGCAGAGCAAGCCGAGGCAGCCCTGAAGGACTGTAAGGAGCTGGTCAGAGAAGGCCGAGACGCCATATCCGGTCTCGACAAGGACATGTGGCCGAGTCGTGAGGCACATGAGGCAGCCCGAGCCCGAGCCCGTGACTGGGTCGAAGAGGCCTCTGCCCTGCAAGCCACCCCACTACCAGGAGGAGACGGGGGGGAGAAGTGGCGCGACGAGGTTGTGCGCTGGTCGCGATCACTTGCGGACCACGCCGAAAAGATGGTCGGCCGTTGCGAGGAAGCCGGACCCGACGGCGACAACAAGATGTTCCACCTGGCTTGGTCGGAAGCGGCCCGGATCTACAACGATGTCATCGCGAAGGTCAACTCGCTCGGCGGCAAGAAGCAGCCCCAGCCCGAGCAGGTAGAGCAGTGCGATGGGAGCGGGTCATTCTTGCGATGGCTGACCGATGAGATCGCCGCACTGGAACGCATCGACCTGACGGAGATCGGTATAGGTGACGGGTGGCTGGAGGCCTACCGGCTGGCCATGCGTGAAGCTGAGCGATTCGGTCTCCGCTGCCAACCAGGAGGAGGTGAGGAGAGCGGGGTCGGCGCTGGAGCTTCGCCAACTGCACCGGGGGTTGATCGCCCTGGCCCAGTGGGTGCCTCTAGCGCCGATCCGGCTCCCGACCCAAAGGGAGGTGATGCACATGCCGGAAGTTCTGCCATACGGAGGAACCAAAGCATCCAAGTAGCTGAACCCGGAGCCGACCAGGTGGAATGCTGCGGGAAAGCCTCCGAGACAGGTGACTGCTGCGGCGAGCCGATTCCAGCCGACCACCACGGTTCCGGGCCAGCAGTCTCGGAGACAGGAAGTTCAAAGCATTGGCCGAGGGCGACCATGCGGCTCCTCCTCCCGCTCTATCGCAATGGGGCGACGCCGCTCCACGCTGAGGGTGGCGAAATCGGCTACCGCTCGGGCAGCGAAGAATCCGCAGACGGCAAAGAGATCGAGTTGTGGTTTGCCCTCGACCCCCGGCACTTCACTGTCGACCCCCAGCCTAGATACACGCTGGAGGAGATCCGGGAGCGACTTCTACTGGTCGATTCGTTCTGGCCCGAGCAGGTAACGGCGCGGACCAAAGACCAGGACGAATGGGTCAAGCGCCGTGCAGTTCTCGATGCCTTCCCCCAGTCCACCCAGAAGGGAGCGCCGAAGCCCTCTGAGATCAACGCGAGCGATCTCACTCGCTGGATTCTCGATGCCCTAGAACGCCCCGCCGACGACCCTGACGACAAAGAGTCGGCCTACATGCAGAAGCGAATTCAGGCGGCGATTGAAGCCTGGTTCGCACCACACGAGGAGGCAGCCGATGAAGCTTGACCCGCCTCAACTCCTGGTCGGGGGCCTTTCCGGCGCTGTCTACGTCGTCACCCACGGCAAGACGGAGGGCCGCGCTCTCATCGCCAGCCGCAAGTACGACGTGACAGAGCAGTTCGAGAAGGTCGCGACGGAACTCGGCTATTCGAAGGGAGCAGACGATGCCCGCTAGCGCTGTAGAGGCTCCAGAGGAGGCGGTGCGCGGTGGAGAGTGAGGGCCGGAAGGTAGTCATTCGCGAGGTCGAGCAGGTGATCGATCGGCTCCGAGCCGATGCAGACGGTGCTCGCGGAGTTGCGGACGGCAACTCCGAGGTGCTGGAGACGTCCGAGAATCTGGACCGCGCTGCGGCGATGCTCTCCGACCTCCCCAAGATCGAAGCAGCCTGCCGCTCCAAGGTAGTGGGGGAGGTGCGGGAGTCTCTTGCGCAGCTGATCACCGAGGACGAGTCGTGCGAATGCGAACCCGGCGATGGCGGCATCGGCACCATTCGCTGCACCTTCCACCGCTTCGCGGATCGTCTCCTCGCCTCCCTCGACTCCTACGCCGAGCAGCCCCAAGACCAGGAGGTACGATCCGACGATGCTGACCAAGGCCCAGTTGGAAGAAGCGGTGACGCTGCTGCGGTCCACGGCGCGCAACGCCCGGGCGAACCGGGAACTGAGGGTGGCCCTGGAGCTGGAGCCGATCCTTCACCAGCGCGAAGCCGAACTCGCAGCGCTGAGCTAGACCCGGCCTGTCCATACACCGAGCAGCCGGAGCAGGAGAAGGGATGTGACGGAACCGGCAAGATCACCTTCATTAAAGGACTGGCGGAGGACGCGAAGTTCAAGGTCGTCGATTGCCCCGGCTGTTCTCGTTGTCGCCTCGCCTCTGCCTTGCGGACCGTGGAGCAGCAACAGCGGCGTGCTGACAGCGAACAGGAGCGGGGAAACCGGCTCGAAGAGGAACTGGAGAAAGCCGTCGAGGCGCTCCAGTGGATCAAGTGCGATGCCGCCGACTGCGCCAGTTCGGAGCCGAAGGCGATCGTCGAGACCGTCCATTCGATCTCGCTGACCACGCTGCGTGACCTGGGCCGCGACGAAGCCCCGCGCAAACAGCCAGAGCAGGAGGACTGCGAGCGGTGTGGGGGCGAGGGTTGGTTGAGCAGCGGCGAGACCGGCGGCGACCACCTACCCCGTTGTCCCGACTGCAACGGCACCGGCAAGAAGCAACCCGGCCAGCCCGAGGAGGAAAACTCGGGTCAGAATTGGATGCAGACCTCGCTCGCCCTCCAGCACTTCGAGAGCGAGATGCGGAGCGCTGGCGAGTTGGCAAACGCCTCTGCTCCTGGTTCTGCGGATCGCACCCGCTACGAGACCGAAGCGAGCACCTATCGCTACATCCTGAAACAGATCCGTTCGGCCCACCCCGAGCAGCCCAAGGGGGAGGAGGGGTGCGACGGTAGCGGCCTCATCTCGGTTCGTGGTGGTGCGGTACCGGGCGCAGGCAGCGTCGGTCCACCGGAGAGCGCACCGTGCTCCGGCTGTACGAAGTGCACGTTGCCGCCTAGTGTCCTGACGGTCGACGAGGCCTCTGCTGTTGTCGCAGCCGCCTTTGCCGAAGACCACGATTCACGTGTCTTCGACGCCGTGATCAAGCGCCTGGGCGACTGGGTCGATGCTGATCTCGGGCTTGCCGCCTCCCAGCCCGACACCGGAGTTCGTTCCCCGGCACCCACTGAGGAGGAGTGTCCGTGAGGCGCGTAGCAATGTTCAGCGGTGGTGTCGGCTCTTGGGCCGCGGCGAAGAGAGCCGCCGAATTACACGGAACCGATGATCTCGTTCTTCTCTTCGCTGACACCCTCATCGAGGACGGGGATCTTTATCGCTTTCTAGACGAGGCCGCAGAGAACATCCGCGCCCCTTTGGTCAAGATCGCCGAGGGCCGTGATCCGTGGCAGGTGTTCTTCGATAAACGATTCCTCGGCAATACTCGAATCGATCCCTGCTCGGCTGTTCTCAAGCGCGAATTCATGCGGCGCTGGCTGGAGGAGAATCGCGACCCTAAAGACACCATTGCGATCATCGGCTACGACTGGGAGGAGCAGCACCGAATCGAGAGAGCCGCAGGCTATTGGGAACCGTGGAAAGTCGAAGCCCCGCTGGCCGAGGCGCCCTACGTCGGCAAGGATGAGGCGTTCGAATGGCTGGAGGCAGAAGGGCTTGAATCCCCCGCCCTTTACGCCGAAGGATTCGCTCACAACAACTGCGGCGGATTCTGCGTCAAGGCTGGACAAGCACAGTTCGAGCTTCTCCTCCGGTCTAAGCCCGAACTCTATCGCTACCACGAGGGCAGGGAGCAGGAGTTCCGCGAGTTTGTAGGCAAGGACGTCTCAATCCTGCGAGATCGACGAGGCGGTGCTGTCAAACCATTGACCCTTCGCGCCTTCCGTGAACGCATTGAAGGCAATCCGTCTCTCTTTGACCACAACGAGTGGGGCGCCTGTTCTTGCATGGAACCGAATCCGGCTACCGATCAGGCCCTGGCTTTGGCGGCATCCACTGAGGAGGGGAGGCGGTGAGGGGGTTGGGGCCAGACGAGGGGTTGAACGCGCTGCGTCATCCTGACTGTCGGGCATGCGACGAGAGGGAGATCGGCCAGCTCGCACAGATCCGTCGGCTGCGCGAGGCGCTTGCGGAAGACCGTTGCAAGTGGGACTTCGATGTGCTGCTCGCCGTCGGCGATGCACTGCTTGAGGAGGTCTACCCGGCAGGGGTGCCGCTCATCAGCGAAGGCGACGATCCCGGCCCTCGCCTCGTTGCTGCCCTCCGTGACTGTCGAGCCGCAATGTCCGCCCCCACAGAGCCACAGGAGGGAAGGAAGTGAGCGGCGGATTCAAGACGATCGTCGCCGATCCCCCATGGCAGTACCGCAAGGCCCCGGTAAGCGAGTCGAAATCGGCCCACAAGAACCGGTGGATTGAGACCGGACATTACGAGACCGTCCCGATCCGAGAGATGGCCAAGCTCAACGTAGCGAGCATCGCCGCACCCGACGCCCATCTCTACCTGTGGGTGACCAACCCAAGGCTCTACGGCGACCGGGGGGACCTCTCCTTCACGCCGGCCCACCTGATGAAGGCATGGGGCTTTGAGTACCGCACGACCCTCACCTGGCACAAGCTGGGCTCCCCCGGGATGGGCAAGTACTACCGCGTCGACACCGAGCACGTCCTCTTCGGCATTCGCGGATCCTGCCCAGTCCCCTCCTCGCAGCGTATCTCCAACCTCTTCGCAGCCCGCAAGGGCGAACACTCCGTCAAGCCCGACCTCTTCATGGACATCGTGGAGAGCGTCTCGCCCGCCCCCTACCTGGAGCTGTTCGCAAGACGCGCACGGCTGGGCTGGGATTGCTGGGGCAACCAGGTCGACAGCACCGTGGAGCTGGGGAGGACCGCACAGCGAACCGTGGCTGAGGAGGGGCGGTAGGGGTGGAGCCTTGGCTCACCAAGCGCGAGCTCGCCCTGAAGCTCAGGAAGTCGACGCGCTCGATCGAGCGCATGGACCTGCCCTGCCTTCGAGTCGGAGGCCAGAACCGCTATTTGCTGAGTCAGGTCGAAGCATCCTTGGCTGGAGTGCCCGAAGAGGGCGGCAATGTGCTTCGCTTCCCGCGTGAGCGGACGAGAGGAGCGGCGGCGTGATTGAGATCGGCCCCCAATGGGTCGACCCACCAGGGCATTTTGTCTTCAAGGGCCAGCCGGTCGAGTGGCACGACTCGTATCGGGGGGTCTCGGCCGAGGATCTCCCAGCCCTGCTCGTTGGCCGCACGGTGGTCGCGGTTCGCCTCAAGGAGGAGATTGCCCTGCTGCGCCTAGACGACGGTACACACGTCGGCATTCGAGGCGGTGGTCAGGGCGGAGAAGGTTGGGTAGAGGTCATGGCATGGGACGATGACCCCCCCGAGCCCAGCAGTTGACCGTCTGGCTCGACAAGAAGCGTGGCGGCTGGTGCTCGAAGTTCGAACTTGATGGCGAGCAGCGATGGACGCCGGGCGGTCCATGGAAACGGAAGGCCGAAGCAAAGGCGGCCGAGGATCGCCACCGCGATCGGTTGAAGGCAAGGCGCACCGACGAAACGTGCGCCGCTTTCGTTGAGCGCTGGCTCGAGGAGTGGCGGCGCCCGGCGACATCGACGAGGCGGTCCTACAGGACCGCGGCGCGGCGGTTCGCCGATGAGTTCGGGCCAACGCTGCTCGGGGAGGTCGAGCGTCCTTCCGCGTATAGCTGGGCGATCACCGTCCCCCGCAATGTCTCGAAGGTGATCTCGACGATGTACCAAGACGCATTCAACGTTGGCTTGGTCACTGCCAACCCCTTCGCCAACCTGAGGATCCCTGCGACCGAAAGGACCGAAGAGGTCGCGCCACCCTCTCTTGAGGAATTCCGCAAGCTCTTGGGCGCCTGCATGATCCACGGCGGCACCTTTGCCACCGAGTTCCGAGCCCTGCTCCAGTTCACGGCCTGGACAGGACTCCGCGCTGCCGAGATCCAAGGCCTCCAATGGCATGACATCGGAGAGGAGACGATCGCAGTTCGGCGGGCCCGGAAGGACGACGGAAACTATGGCCTGCCTAAGAACGGCAAGGAGCGCGAGATCGCTTTTCTTCAGCCAGCGCGCGTCCTCGACCATGTCCCTAAACGGGAGGGCTCGCCGTTCGTCTTTCACTCGCTGAGGGGAGAGGACTTGAATAAGGGCAACCTCTACTACGCCTGGAAGGCCGTCCGCGACAACTCCGGCACGACGTTCGATCGCCTGGCCGCAGACGTGAAGCCGCTCCGATTCCACGACCTCCGCCACTTCTGCGCCACCCAGCTCCTCGAACGTGGCAACTCGCACTTCGATGTCTCGGTACAGCTCGGGCATGAGGATGGCGGGGCGCTTGTGATGGCTCGATACGGCCACCCGTCCAAGGACGCGGCCCGCGCCCGCCTCTTGGCGACCGATGAATCCCTCGCCGGGACCGAGCACCGCCAAGCCGTCGGCGAGTAGTCCGAGTCGCTACGGGTCGCGAACCGTGCCTTTCGACCGGCGGACCCGTAGCAAATCCGTAGCGGGTTCCGCCGGACGTGGCTCTAGGATGCGGCTTGTCGGTGTTTCTTAACGGGTCGCCCCGATGTTTTCAGAGCGATTTTGCGCTGCCGTACTTTCTCTTGGCCCGCTTTTCGCAGCGCACGCGCCTGTGCTTTGAGTGGACCTGCCGGCACTGCTTGAGGGTGCCGGACAGCAGGGCGCGCCTGAGCCGTTCCAGTGTGACTTCTTCTTCCCCTCGCTTCCTCACCGCAGCCGCTGTCGCGGCCTCCTCATCCTGTCTCTTCTTCGCCGCTGCGGCCGCGGCGGCTTCCTCGTCTTGCCGCTTCTTTGCCGCCGCAGCCTCTTCCTCGCGCTGCTTGGCTTCGATTTCCGCGGTGGTGACGGCCTTTATTTCGAGCGATGAGCTCGGGTGGATCACGAAGCTCAGTTCCACCCCGGTCGTGGCCAAGGGGTTGGCGCCTCTTTCGCCCATCGGAATCGCTTGCCGCTTTTCACCAAGGGCGTTTTCGTATTCATCGGGGGTCTGCGTGGCGCCCGAGCGGCTGAGGATCGCCGTAAAGGAGGTCGTCGCTTTGTTGATCGGATCCACGGGAGAAAGGAAGGGGCCGCGTGCCTTGACGGATTCGCCCCCGCATTCGAAGTTCATGTAGATGCCGCCGCCCGGATTGAGAAGCATGCCGACCTGGTGTTTTGCCTGATCGATGTACACGAGCTCAGCTTCGATCGTCCCGGTCCTGATTTCTTCCGCGTCGGCGCCTTCGGATTTGCATGCATGACCGTCATCGGTGCCGCCCTGCGCCTCGCATCCCGTGAAGACGTAGTTCGAAAGAGTCGAGCGCGGTCCGGTGATTTCACCCTCGCCTTCAGACTCGGTGCAGTGCACGACCGTGTCGAAGTCAGCCAGTGCGGCGGTCACTTCCCCGCCGTCAGCCGTAAAGCTGACGGGGAAAGCCGACCCGGGAGTCGCAAATTCGAGCACTGGAGAGGCCGCCTTCGCGTGAGCGGGCGCGATCGCCAGCGCCAGGAACGCAATCGACGCCACGACGCAAGCCCCCATGCGTCCGAGCTGCCCGCCTCTCAACTGTCCTGATTCCAGGTGTTCGCCCCCTCTGTTCGACCGCTTCCCAGCGCGAAATCGTAGCTGACGTCCTGCCGAAATCGGAACTTCAGCTACCGCGCCTCGCGGCTTGCGCACTCGACGTGGCTGGAGCCGACGTCCTCCCCTCGCCGACCCCCATGGCCCGCAGGCTCGTCCTGGCGAAATCCATCAGCGGTGCATGGAGCTCATCCAGCCCGGCCGTCTGGCCGGCGGCCATCCGGCGGGTGACGACGCCGACCGTCGCCGAGAACACTGCCTCGCAGGCGAAGCGCCGGCGCTCGTCCTCGGCCTCCAGCAGCGACGCCATCATCTCGATGCCGACCGTCTGGCCCTGGTTGCGCCGGGCGAGTGCCGCGGGCCCGGCGGCATAGCTCTCGATCAGGGCGGCGCGGGCGAGCGCCGGCTCCTGCTGCACCACCTCCAGGTAGCGCGCGAGAAAGCGCTCGAACTGTTCGATCGGCTCGGGGCCGGTCGCGCCCGCCTCTTCCGAGAAGGCCTCCTGCAGCTCGTCCAAGAGCTTTTCCACCACTGCGTCGTAGCCGGCGAGGAAGCAGGCCTCCTTGTTGGCGAAATGCTCGTAGAAGGTTTCGCGAGAGACGCCGGCGCGCTTCAGCACATCGGCGACCGTGACGTTCGCGTAGCCGAGGTCGACCGCGGCCTCGGCCATGCCGCGCATCATCCGTTCGCGCTGGGATTCCGCCACCTGCTCGCGGCTGAGGCCGTGCCGGCCGGGGGGGAGCTTTCGCGGCGCCACCAAGTGGATACTAGTTTACGAACGATTTTGTTCGTAAACCTGCTAGCTTGCGCGGATCGAGGCGACCTGGAGACCACGCATCGAGCCCGGCGGTCGTGCCGAGATCGGCCTGGTCAACTGGGCGATCGTCAGCCTGATCGGCCTGGCGCTGCGGCGGCAGCCGCCACACGTATTCACCACCCTCGCTCGTCACCGGCGGCTCTTCCGGCGCTGGCTCTGGTTCGCGGGTGCGCTGATGCCGGGAGGGAAGCTGCCGCGCCGCGACACCGAGCTGGTGATCCTGCGGGTCGCCCACAACACCGGCTCGGAGTACGAGCGCGAACAGCACGAGAAGATCGCCCGCGACGTCGGGATGAGCGCCGGGGAAGTGGCCCGGGTGCGCGAGGGCGCGGGCGCGCCCGACTGGTCCGGGCGTCAGTCGGTCCTGCTCGAGGCAACCGACGCGCTGCACGCGCACCAGTGGATCGGCGATGAGCTCTGGGCGCGCCTCCGTGCCAAGTTCGACGAGCGCGAGCTGATCGAGCTCTGCATGCTCGTCGGCCACTACGAGATGCTCGCGATGACCCTCAACTCGCTGCGGGTGCGGCCGGACGGCGTCGGCCGGGAAAGCCGAGCGAGTGCCGGTTAGCG
Organism: Solirubrobacterales bacterium; assembly: GCA_044867925.1. Taxonomy (GTDB): domain Bacteria; phylum Actinomycetota; class Thermoleophilia; order Solirubrobacterales; family 70-9; genus VRUE01. The sequence continues at coordinate 62,069 of JBIOVV010000008.1, forward strand.
ACCTGAAGGGGAAGCGCTGCCTGATCACCGGCGCCGCCAGCGGCATCGGCCGCGCGACCGCGCTCGCCGCGGCGGCCCGTGGGGCGGAGCTCTACCTGACCGACCTCCAGCCGGAGGGCCTGGAGCGGGCTCGTGCGGAGATCGAGGCAGCGGGCGGCCGCGTCGGCCACCGGCGCGCGCTCGACATCGCCGACCACGACGCGGTCGTCGCCCTGGCCGAGGAGGTCCATGCCGCCCACGGCAGCATGGACGTGGTGATGAACATCGCCGGCGTCTCCACCTGGGGCCCGATCGACCAGCTCGCGCACAGCGACTGGCAGAAGATGATCGACGTCAACCTGATGGGGCCGATCTCCGTGCTCGAGAGCTTCGTGCCGCCGATGATCGAGGCGGGCCGGGGGGGACACATCGTCAACGTCTCCTCGGCCGCGGGTTTGATCGCCTTGCCCTGGCACGCCGCCTACAGCGCCAGCAAGTTCGGCCTGCGGGGGGTGTCCGAAGTGCTCCGCTTCGATCTGAAGCGGCACGGCATCGGCGTCAGCCTGGTCTGCCCGGGGGCGGTCGCCACACCGCTCGTCGGCACCCTGGAGGTGCGGGGCGTGGATCAGCAGCACCCCGCGTTCCAGGAGGCGATCGAGGACTTCGAGAAGCGCGCGGTCAGCCCCGAGCACGTGGCCGGGAAGATCATCCAGGGAATCGAGAAGAACCGCTACCTGGTCTTCACCTCGACCGACATCCGGCTCGCATACTGGTGGCAGCGCAAGTTCTCGCCGGCCTATGACCTGGCGATGCGCCTCCTGCAGAGGCGCTTCGGCGCCGTCGTCAAGAAGACCGGGGCCTAGCGCTGCCGCTCTGAAGTTAGGTGCCCTGGACGGGTATCGCTCACGCGAGGCGGTCTCGGTGCCGATAGGTGCGACGTGAGCCAGGCCGAAATCGAGCAGAAAGAGCGCCGGGTCGAACGAGTCCGGTTCGAAACCGACCGGCACCGGATCGTCGGCGACCTGACCCTGCCGCCCGAGGGCTACCAGAGCCGCTTCTCGGACTCGCTCAACCGGCCCGACGTCGTCTTCCTCCCCTTGGTCGACGTCGAAGTGTCCTCGCTGACGGGGGGCGACGTCGAACGGCTTCCCTTCCTCGTCCTCAGCAAGTCCCACGTGCGGATCGCCTACCCGATCGACTCCGAGCGGCAGCAGCGTCGCGACTGAGCCCTGGCGGGCGAGTGGGCTACGCGCGTGCGCGTCGCTCGCGGCCGCCGCGGGCGTAGGAGCCGAGGTCGATCACGAAGGCGAGGATCACGATGAACCACTCGAAGCCGCTGACCCGGTTCGAGGAGCTCCACATCACCGCGTAGGCGAGCGTCGTCCAGGGCAGTAGGAAGAAGCCGAGGAAGGGCACGAACCAGCCGTCGAAGGCGCGGCTGAGCAGATCGCTGAAGAGCCACAACGCGAAGAGCGCCAATCGTGGCGAGATCAGGGCGAAGAGGATTACGAAGCAGCCGATGCGGCCAAGCTACCCTGTTTCGAGATGCTGGGATTCAAGAAGACGCGGATGCCCGCGGCCGGGGACGCGCTGCCGGGGCGCAGCGAGCCCGCCTTTGACGTTGCCGAGCGCCACGCCGTGCTCGACGTGCCGCTGCAGCCACCCTTTCCGGACGGGATCGAGGCCGCCTTCTTCGCGCTTGGCTGCTTCTGGGGGGCGGAGCGGCTCTTCTGGGGGATCGACGGCGTCTACACGACCGCGGTCGGCTACATGAACGGGACCACGCCGAACCCGACCTACGAGGAGGTCTGCAGCGGCCAGACCGGGCACGCGGAGGCGGTGCTGGTTGCCTTCGACCCGGAGCAGGTCACCTACGCCGACCTGCTCAAGGTCTTCTTCGAGGAGCACGACCCGACCCAGGGAATGCGCCAGGGCAACGACGTCGGCACCCAGTACCGCTCCGGGATCTACTTTGCGAACGATGCCCAGAAGGCGACCGCCGAGATGGCGCGGCGCGCCTACGACGAGGACCTGCGCGCCGCCGGCCACGAGCCGGTGACGACCGAGGTCGAGCCGGCCGGGCCCTTCTACTACGCCGAGGACTACCACCAGCAGTACCTGCACAAGGTGCCGAACGGCTACTGCGGCCTGGCCGGCACCGGGGTTTCCTGCCGCATCCCCGCCGCTGCCTCCTAGCCGAACCGAGGTGCAACGCTTTTCGGTCCCACGGGGACCACTGCGCGTTGCGCCTCCGGCGGGGCCGCTCGCCCGGCGTGGCGAATAGCATCCCGCGCCGGTGACCCCCTCCTTCGGCTCCTACATCGGCGGCTGCCTGGCCGTCATCGGCATCGTCAGCGCGCTCGGCCTCGGCGGCTACTGGCTGCGCCGCTGGATCGTGCCGGAATTCTCCGGCGCGCTGGCGCGCCTCGCCGACGCCACGATCGCCGCCGGCCTGCTGGTGCTCTCGCTGGAGCTGCTCGGCACGCTGAGCCTCCTCTACACGGGCTGGATCGTCGTCGTCTGCATCGCCGTCGGCCTCCTGGCCGCCTGGCTCGGCTGGTCGAAAGCGCCGGCCGAGAACCGGGAAATCAGCGCGCCGCAGGTGCAGAACGTCGCCCTCCTGATCGCCCTCGCGGTCGCCTCCTTCACCGTCGCCGAGTGGACCTTCCCCTCGCAGCTGAGCCTCGACCAGGGCATGTTCGGCGGCGACACCACCTGGTACCACATGCCCTTCGCGGCGCGGTTCGCGCAGGAACACTCGATCGTCCACCTGCACTTCACCGACCCGCTGCGGCTCGCCGCCTGGTTCTACCCGCAGAGCTCGGAGCTGGTCCACGGCGCCGCGATCGCGATCTTCAAGAGCGACTGGCTCTCGCCGCTGATCAACCTCTTCTGGCTGGCGATCGCGCTGCTCGCGGCCTTCTGCGTCGGCCGTCCCTACAAGGTCGGCCCGGCGACGCTGGTCGCGGGGGCGATCGTGCTCGACGCCGGGGTGATGATCGAGACCCAGCCGGGCGAGGGCCGCAACGACATCATGGGGCTGGCCTTCCTGCTCGCCTTCGTTGCCTTCCTGATCAACGCTCACCAGCGCCGGGCGCCGGCCGAGGGGGCGGTGCAGGACGCGCCCGAGCAGGGGGCGCCGCTGCTCGACAAGGGACCGCTGGTGATCGCCGGCATCGCCGCCGGGCTCGCCGCCTCGGTCAAGCTCACCTTCCTGATCCCGGTCGTCGCGATCGGGCTCGGCGTGATCGTCTTCAGCGGCCGCGGAAGACGGCTGACGACGGCCTGGGTGCTGGGGCTCTCCACCTTCCTGGTCGGCGGCTACTGGTACGTGCGGGCGGCGATCAAGAGCGGCGGCAACCCGATCCCGCAGGTCGGCTTCGGGCCGCTGCACCTGCCGACGCCCGACCAGATGCCGCTCGATCCGCGGCCGCGCTTCGCCGTCGCCCACTACCTGACCGAGCCGACGATCTACCGCAAGTGGTTCTTCCCCCAGCTCGACAACGCCTTCGGGCCGCTCTGGCCGCTGATCCTGATCATCGCCGTGGCGGCGGCGGTCTACATCGCCTGGCGCTCGCGCAACATCATCCTGCGGGTCGTCGCCGTGGCGGCCCTGGCGACCGCCGTCGTCTACGTCTTCACGCCGCTGACCGCGGCCGGGCAGGAGGGCTCGCCGACCGGGTTCTTCACCAATACCCGCTACCTGGTGCCGGGCCTGGTCCTGGCGATGGTGCTGGTGCCGATCGCGCGACCGCTGCGCGCCCCCGACCGGCGCGCCTGGCAGACGCTGCTCTTCCTCACCGCTATCTACGCGATCACGGTGCTGACCACGCCGCGCTGGTACCCGGGCTTCATCGTCGGCACCGTCTTCCTCACCCTGGCCCTGGTCTGGGCTCCGGCCGGTCTCGGGATGGCGCGCTCGCGGCGCTTGATGAGCCGGATGGCGGTCTTCGCGGCGGGGGGCGCGGTGCTGCTGCTTGCCGTCGTGCTCGGGCGCGCCCAGGAGGTTCAGTACTACAAGCACCACTACACGCGCACGACTCTCTTCCTTCAGGACGGCGGCCCGCGCGAGGCCTTCGCCTTCGCCCACAACCAGCACGACAAGCGGATCGGCATCGCCGGCTCGGGTGAGATCTTCTTCGGCCAGTACGGCTTCTACGGCGCCAACCTCGACAACGACGTCCAGTACATCGGCGTGCGCGGGCCGGACGGCACCTATCGCCTGGCGACGACCTGCCCCCAGTTCCGCCGCCAGATCAACGCCGGCGATTACGACTACCTGATCCTCAGCCAGTTCACGCAGGACGCTTCCGACTCGCCCTACTGGGAGCCGATCTACGCCTGGGTCAAAGAAGACCCGGCGCTGGAAGAGCTGATCGAAGAGCCCGAAGTCACGCCGCAGGCCGACTGGGTCTTCCGGGTCAAAGGCAAGCTCGACCCGGCCGGCTGCTAAGTCGCGTCGCTCTCCATGAAGCGCTTCAGCTTCTCGGGCATGGTCTCGACCAGCTGGCCGCGAAGCACGCCGACCAAGGGGCCGCGGATCAGCAGCCCCAGCTTCCTGCCGAGGTCGACCTCGAGCCGGTAGGTCGCCCGAGTCCGCCCGTCGCCGAGGTCCTCGAGCTCCCAGCTGCCTTCGACCGACTTCAGGTCGCCGTCCTCCTGCACCCATGCGATCCGGCTCGGCTCCTCATAGCTGAAGCGGAGCTCCGAGCCGATCCGGCGCACCTTGGCATCGGTCTCCATGTGGTTCAGCACCTGGTTCCCCTCGCCGTCGCGCTCGCGGCATTCGGCGACCTTGATCTCGGGCTGCCAGCGAGGTGAGCCCTCGACGTCGGCGGCGACCGCGTAGACCGCGGCGATCGGGGCCTCGATCTCGGTGCCGGCTGAGCCGGTGATCTTGCCCATCAGCTCAGCTCAGGCCGGGGTCAGGGCGTGCTCGCGGATCAGCTCTGCCGAGCGCTGCGGCTGCTCCCACCAGAACATGTGGCCGACGCCCTCGAGCGTCTCGAGGCGGGCGCCGGGGATCAGCGCCGCGATTTCGCGACCGTTGGAGTAGTCGAGCAGCCGGTCGCTGTCGCCGTGGAGGACCAGCGTCGGGATCTCGATCTGGCCCAGTCGCTCATGGGTGTCGTGGGCGCCGCAGGCGCGCATCTGCTGCAGGACCACCGGCTGCGGCGCCGGCAGCCCCGACCCCATCTCGGCGAAGGCGGCAAAGCGCGAGTCGTCGGCGCGAAACTCGGCAGAGAGGTTGATCTCCCACATCGCCCGGAAGACCCGCTCGTGCTCGCCGGAGACGAATGCTTCGCCGAGCATCTGCAGGTCCTCGGGCGACATCAGCGTGCCCTCCGGCCCGCCGCAGTAGCTGGCGCCGATGGTCAGGGTGCGGATGCGCTCCGGCTGGGCGAGGGCCAGCTCCTGGGCGACCATCCCGCCCATCGAGATGCCGACGACGTGGACTGTCTCGAGCCCCAGCGCGTCGAGCAGGCCTGTCGTGTCGGCGGCGAGGTCGGCGATCGTGAAGGGCAGCTCGGCCCTCGCCGAGAGTCCCATGCCGCGGTGGTCGAAGACGATCGTGTCGAAGCTGCGCTCGAGCTCGTCGAGGAAGGGCCGCCCCCAGGCGAGATGCGTGGCGCTCATCCCCTGGATCAGCAGCATCGGCTCACCCTCGCCGGCACGCAGGTAGTGCAGCTCGGTCCCCGATGCATCGACACTCGGCATGCCCGTCGATCCTACGCCAACCTGCCTGGACAGGGCCTAATCTTGCCCTGCTGCCCCAGTAGCTCAGTGGACAGAGCACCGGCCTTCTAAGCCGATGGTCGCTGGTTCGAATCCAGCCTGGGGCGCTTTGTCGTGCCGGCTGGTTCCTAGGTCGTGCCGCAGATCGATCTGACCTGAAGGCGAGCCTTGCGTAGCTTGCGCTTCTTCTTTGCGGCACGGCGGTGGAGGCGGGCGCGAGCTGCCCCATGGGCCTGCCGGGCGTGACGGGCGAGGCGCTTGTATTGCCTTCTCAGCGAGTGCGCGCGGCGCTCCGCCAGTACGCAGGGGGAGGGAGGCAGGGCCTTCGGTTTGGCCACCAGGGCCCGGAGCGAGGCGCTGGACACGCCCTGGTAGGTGCCGTCCGCCGGGTGGGAGACGACGAAGCCGGCCCTGGTCCCCCACGCGGTTTCGGGAAGTGCGAGCTGGAAGCCGACGACGCCGCCGCTGCTCGTCGCGGCATAGCTTGCGCTGCCGCCGCGAGGCCAGGTGACTGCCAGATTGAACGCCAGTCCATCGGGGGCCGGCAGGCCGTTGGCCAGGTTGACGGTTGCGTAGAGAATGCCGTTGGCGCTGACGCGTTTCACCGGTTTGGCCGCCACGCCGAGGTAGTGGAGGGGAGGCTGGACGGTGAAGTCGTAGGGGAAGGTTTCGTATTCCCCCGAGTTGGTTCGGGTGGCTTCGGTGAAGAACTGGAGGTAGGACGCGTTGGCGTCGGTGGCTTGCACGGTAATCGCCGTTCGTGCGGTGCCGCTTCCCGACAGCATGTAGACGGTGCCCCCGCCACTTTCGCATTCGTATTCGGTGATTTCGTCGAAGACCGTTCCCCAGTTGAAGTCGTCGATTCCCTGGGAAAAGGTCATGCAGACAGGGAAGTCACCGGGATGTTTGGTGAGTGGCACGCTGTGCCAGTCGACGTAGATCACGTCGCGCGTGGTCAGCGGTGGCAGGTGCCAAAGCGACACCTGCATTGCGCCGTCGAAGTTGGCTTCGTCACGCCGGTTGGTAAGCGAAGCGGTGTAGTGCTGACCGGGGACGATCGAAGGCGCTTCGCTCGGCTTGCGCCCGCCTCCCTCGAGGGCGAGGGCCGGGGGGACGATTCCCAGCATGGCAATCGAGATCGCCGCCGCCACGACGGTGAATTTCCTCATCGAACAGGGCCTCCGCTTTCGCTTGAACTGAATTCCTTTTCCTGAGCACTCAAGAGCGTCAGCATATATTGCGACCCGGCATTTCCCCGGGTAGGAAAATCAGTCCCTCCCCGGTCAGCGGGCGCCGCTCCCGATCGGTCATGGTCGACCGGCCCCGGCCGGCGCCACCAAGCTGCAGCCCCTGGAGCGGGGCCCCGGCCAGGGGGTCGCTACATTTGCCCCGTGGCCGAGGTTCTCTACTACGCGATTCCCGCCTTCGTGCTGCTGATGGTTGTCGAGCTGGTCTCGTTCAAGTACGCGCGGGACGAGGAGCTGGTCGGCTACGAGGCGCGCGATACGCGGACCAGCCTGGCGATGGGCGGCGGCAACGTCGCGATCAACGCGGTCTGGAAGCTGGTCGTCGTCGTCGCCTACGCCGGCCTCTACGAGCTGACGCCGCTGCGGATGCCGGCCGACGAGTGGTGGACCTACGTGCTGCTCTTCTTCGCCGACGACCTCGCCTACTACTGGTTCCACCGCGTCCACCACGAGATGCGGGTCTTCTGGGCGAGCCACGTCGTCCACCACTCCTCCCAGCACTACAACCTCTCGACCGCGCTGCGGCAGACCTGGACCCCGATGACTGCGCTGCCCTTCTGGGCGCCGCTGGCGCTGCTCGGCTTCGCCCCCTGGATGATCCTCACCCAGCTGGCGATCTCGCTGATCTACCAGTTCTGGATCCACACCGAGCGGGTCAGGAAGCTGCCGGGGCCGATCGAGCTCGTCTTCAACACGCCCTCGCACCATCGCGTCCACCACGGCGCCAACGAGGTCTACCTCGATCGCAACTACGGCGGCATCCTGATCGTCTGGGACCGCATCTTCGGCACCTTCCAGGGCGAGACCGAGCGACCGCGCTACGGCCTCACCGAGAACATCCGCAGCTTCCGCCCGACCCGGGTCGCCTTCCACGAGTTCGCCGACCTGGCGCGCGACGTGCGAAGAGCGAAAAGCTGGCGCGAGCGCCTCGGCTACGTCTTTCGCGGGCCGGGGTGGTCGCCGGACGGCAGTGGCGGTGGCACCCGCGGCTGAGTTGGTTTGGCGCGCTTGACCGTCGGGTACCTCCGGCGGCATGGAGCTATCAATACTGTTGATCATCATCGGGATCGTCTTGGCGATCCTCGTCAATTACATCCTGGGCATCATCGTCATCCTGATCGGGCTGGCGATGCTCTTGCTTCCCAGGCTGAGCGGCACGCGCCGGGCGTAGGCCCGGGCGGCGGAGGGGACTCTCCGTCGCGGCGCCGACGCTGGACGGCGCGTGCCAAGCTTGAGCGATGGCGCCTTGGAAGCTTCCCCTCATAGTTGCCGGGGTGGTGGTGCCAATCGTCGCGGCCTTCATGCTCGGCGGACCGGGCGTGGGGTTCGCGGTCGGCGCGCTGGCGGCGGTGACGATCCTCACCGTCGCCGCGCGTCAGCGCCCCGAAGGGCCGATCGGAGCAGAAGAGAAGACCGGCAAGCGCCACGTGCTGATCGTGGCGGCGGGGGATGTGGAGGACCCGGCCGACGTGGCCCGAATCACAGGAGCCGCTGGGCTCGGCGACCAGGCTGAGGGGGTGGACGTGCGGGTCCTGGTCCCGGCGCGGATCGGCTTCTTCGACCGCTGGGCGTCCGACGTGGAGGGCGCGCGGCACCGCGCGCAGCAGCGCTTGGTCGTAACCGTGGCGGCGCTGGCCAAGGCCGGCGTCGCGGCCGAGGCCCGGGTCGGCGACGAGGACATCGTGCAGGCGGTCGAGGATCAGTTGCAGAGCTATCCGGCGACCGAGGTGGTGCTCGTCAGCGCAAGCGGGGACGGCGAGGACGAGGCGGCGGAGAAACTGCGCTCGAGGCTGCGGGCCGAGTTCCACCGGGTACGGATCGGCGACGCTCAGCAGGCGTGAGGGCGGGCGGCGCTCTTGATGACCTGGAAGGCGCCGCCGGGGATCCGCTTCAGCTGGTCGAGGCTCTCGTCGTCCCAGCGCCGGTCGCTGCTGCCGCTGAAGAACCAGTTGGAGCCGTTGTCGGCGACGATCATCCCGTAGCGCTTCAGCGCTTCGGCGATCACCCTGGCGGCGCCGCTGAAGCCGCCGAGGCCGTAGCCGGCCTTGAGCCGGAGGCGCGTCCCCATCGCCGGTGCGTGCGGGTCCGACGTGTCGCCGGCGCAGTGCGAGGCGGGATGGACCCAGGCGTTGCGAGTGCTGTCGAAGGTGACCCGGATCGCGTGCTCGAGATGCCCGGCCGCGACCTCGTCGTAGCGGACCAGCCCGGGGAAGATCGGCAGCCCGGCAGCGTCGGCGGAGGTCCACGAGTCGGGGCGGCGGGCGCCCGAGCGCAGGTCCCAGCGCGTGCCCGAGTCGGCGTTCCAGCGGGCGCCGCCAGCGCCCTCGAAGAAGGCGCGGTAGAGCTCGTAGAGGGTGCAGCTGGAGCGGTCGACGGCGAGCACGTGGCGATCGCCGTCGCTGCCGTTGCCGCCCTCGACGGGTGCGTTCTTGGGAATCGGAAAGGGCCCGGGGTCGCTCTCGTCGCCGTAGGCGGTGTAGCGGATCGGCAGCTTGCGCTGAGCGGCGCTGACGACGGCATAGGGGAAGCCGTATTCCCGCGGTGAGCCGAAGTCGGGGTGGAGCAGGTTGCCGCCGTGGGCGTTGATGTAGGCGATCGTGGCCGCCGAGTTGCGCGCGACCGGCGCCTTGGAGATGTCCTGGTTCCAGGCGGCCTCCGTGGGGAGGGAGGGGGCGTTGGCAGGGGTGCCGGGCGGTGGGTCAGGGAAGACCGGGCAACCGCCGAGGCCGGGGTAGGGGCCGACGGCGCCGGCCGTGGTGACGCCAGTCGCCGCCAAGACGGCGAGGCTGAGCAGCACCAGTGAGGCGACGAGCGGGCGCATCCGACATTGACCCACCTCTGGTGTGGTCAAAGTCGGCTGCGCGCTCCGTTCGCATCTGTGCGTTCGTGGATGTCGAGCCGGTCGATCTCCATCTCGTCGACCTTGAGCTTGCCGGGCCGCAAGAAGGGGATTTCGCATCGCTGCGGCATCGCCGCAAACCGTAGCGCGGCTAGCCTGGGGCGCTGATGAGTGCGGACGACCGACCGATCCTGCTGGCGATCCAGCACGTGCCGTGGGAGGGGCCGCATCGCATCCTCGAGGCCTGTGGCGGGCTCGACGTCCGCACGGTCAAACCGCTCGCCGGCCAGCCGCTGCCCGCCCACGACGCGGTCGCCGGCGCGGTCGTGATGGGCGGCCCGATGAACGTGGACGACGACCGCCATCCCGAGCTGGCGACCGAGCGCGAGTGGCTGGCGGAGGCGATTGGCCGCGAGCTTCCGGTGCTGGGGATCTGCCTGGGCGCCCAGCTCTTGGCCCGCGCCCTTGGGAGCGAGGTGAGACCGGGCGAGCGTCCAGAGCTCGGCTATGCGCCGGTCGAGATCCTCGACCCCGGCGACCCGATCCTCGGCGCGCTCGCTCCCAGCACGACCGTCCTGCACTGGCACGGCGACGTCTTCGATCTCCCCGACGGCGCCGTTCACCTGGCCCGCTCGACCCAAACCGAGATCCAGGCCTTCCGCCGCGGCAGCGCCTGGGGCGTCCTCTTCCACCCGGAGTCCGACTTCGCCCTGCTCGAGGCCTGGCTGGCCGTCCCCGAGATGGTCCACGACGCGTGCCGGGCGCTGGGAGACGATGGCGCTGCCGCCCTGCCGCCGCAAGCCGAAGCCGCCGAGGCGGACCTGCTCGCCCGCACGACCCCCGGCCTGGAGGCCTTCGCCTCCCTGGTCGAATCCCGCCACTCCCGCTAAGCGCCTCGCCCCGCCCGCCGGCCCGCTAGATTGAAGCCACGCGGTGGACGTAGCTCAGTTGGTAGAGCTCCTGGTTGTGGTCCAGGCGGTCGCCGGTTCGAATCCGGTCGTCCACCCTTTCGGCGCCGGAGTGGTAGAGCCCAAGCCTCGGCAGGGCGACGTCTACTGAGCGGATCCCGAACCGGCTCGAGGCTCTCGAGGAGCTGCTCAAGCGCTGTCGGGTGCTCCTTCGCTAGCACGGCTGACTCACTTTCCGGAGAGCCGGCAGCCTCATCGCCGCATTGACCCCCACGCGTAGCCATTCCCGGCGCTGTTCCGTATCAGCCCGGTATCGGGCGACGAGTCAGCGGCGCTTCTTCTTGTGCGGCTTCGTGACTTCGAAGGACCAGCGGGCCGGGCTGGCATCCCGGTTGCCGGCGGCGTCGATCGCCCGCACCTCGAGCTTGTGCTTGCCCGGCTTCACCCTTCTCGTCAGCGGCGACGTGCAGGGGGTGAATTTTTTCGCCTTGTCGAACTTGCACTCGAAGCGCGAGCCCACCTCGGAGGAGGCAAAGGCGAATTTGACCCTCCGCTTCCGCGATTTCCTCTTCGGCTTCTTGCCGATCGTCGTCTCCGGTGCGGTCGCGTCCTTGGCCGCGCCGCCAGCGGTGACGCTCGTCGGCGGCACTACCGCAGAAGCGTCGGTTGTAACCACCAGGGCTCCGCCCCCGCCGGCGACCGCGCCGTTGTCGGCGCTTGCAAGCGAGACCGCGCTCCAGCCGGTCGTCGCGAGCGGTCCGGTCGCGTCGTTGAAGTAGAAGTTGTCGCCGTCGACCGAGCTGAGGATCATCCCGCCGCCGCCGGCGCTGAGCACTGTGCCTGCGGCGTAGTCGACGTCGGCGGCTTCGGAGAATGGGCGGGCTTCGGTGTTGACCAGTTTGAAGGTCTCCGAGCTGCTCCAGCCGTCGGCCGTCCGCGCCGTCATCGAGACCCCGTAAGGCCCCGGCGTAACCGCCCACATCCGGCTCGGGTTTGCCGGGTCGCCGGCGATGTGGGCGGGGCCCTGACCGTTGCCGCAGCCGGCCGCCTTCTCCGTGGCCGCGCTGCTCAACGCGTTGGCGGTGAGGAAGACCTTGTGAAAGGAGCCCTCGCAGAAGTAGGCGACGTTTGGGTTGGTGGGGACGAAGAAGGCATCGCCGATGCCCTGCGAGTACGGCGCGGGGATCTTGCAGGTGTTGTCGATGTCGCGGTTCGCGTCCACCCAGGTGCCGGTGCTGCCAACCGTCGAGGTCGTGCCGGAGCTGCGCGCGAGCTGCGCCCCCTCGGCCATGATCCAAGCTGCGGTTTCGCCGGCGAAGCGGACGGCGTAGGCATCGCCCAGGGGAGAGCTGCCGGTGCAATCGGGGAAGGTCGTCCCGGTTTTCGAGACCGGCACCGAGCTCACGCTTTCCCAGTTGAGCCCGCCGTTGGCGGTGCGCAGGACTTGCCCTGCATTGCCGACGGCCATGCCGACCTGACTGGGCGCGGGCAGGAACTCGACGTCGTTGAGCGTGATGCCGCTGGGGCCGTACTGGCGGGTGAAGCCGCCGCCGTTCCGCGTGAAGATCTCTCCGTTTGCGGTCGTAAACCAGAACCGGGTTGGGCTCTGGTATTCGACCGCGGTAATCGTGCTCGTCGTCCCCGACGGGATCTGGGTCCAGGTCGTCGCCCCAGCCGAGGCCGGCAGTGACAGCGCCGCGATGGCGAGCCCGGCCGCCGCAAGCCACCTGATCGGCTTTCTCCCTCCGAGCATCCGGTCGAGAATACATGGGCGTCGCCGACGAAAGCCGGCGATCGGCTCGCCGTCTTGGCCGGGTCGATCGGCCCGGGGGTCATTGAAGAGGGCGGCCCCGGGCACTGGGCTTGGCGTCTATCTGGGAAGGCGTAGACCGCTGCCTTCCCAGCAATGGCCAGGCGAGGAGGGCGGCGGCGAAGGCGACCGCCGCGGCGACGAGGAGCACGGAGTCCAGGCCGGCGACGATCCCGGACCGCAAGCCCAGCGCCTCGTCGGCCCGATGCTCGAAGATCGCTCCGAGGCCGGCGATCCCGATCGCGATCCCGAGCTGGCGGAAGGTGTTGTTGATTCCCGAGGCGAGCCCGCTGCGCTCGACCGGGAGAACGCTCACCATCGCCGCCGCCAGCGCCGGGCTGATCACGCCGATCGCGAGGCCGCCGACCAGGAGGCCGGGAAGCAGCGCCGTCCACTCGCTGTCGACGTCGACGGCGCGCATCAGCAGCAGCCCGGCGCCGATCAGGATCAGCCCCGCAGTCAGCGGCACCCGCAGCGGCCAGCGGTTCGTCAGCCGGCCGGAGATCGGCGCGACGACGACGAGCACGAGGGTCAGGGGGAGGATTCGCAGGCCGGTCTCGGTGGGCGAGAGGCCGAGGCCGCTCTGCAGGTAGATGGCCACGAACAGCAGCAGCGGATAGAGGGCGACCGACTGCGCGAAGGCGACCACGGCCGTGCCGGTGAAGGCCGGGATTCTGAAGAGCGCCAGCGGCAGCATCGGCGCCTCGCCGCGGCGCTCGACCGCGATGAAGGCGGCGAGCAGCACCGCCGCACCGACCAGTGAGGCGATGATCGGAGCGCTGCTCCAGCCGTCCTCGTTGCCGCGGATCAGCCCGTAGGTGGCGAGGAAGCAGGCGCTGCCGAAGGTGACCATCCCGGCAGGATCGAGCGGGCGCGGCTGTTCCTCGCGGGACTCCGGCAGCGAGCGAGCCGTCAGCCCGATCAGCAGCCCGCCGATCGGCAGGTTGACGAGGAAGATCCAGCGCCAGTCCAGCTGGTCGGTCAGGACGCCGCCGACCAACGGGCCGATCGCCAGGGCCGCGCCGGTGACGCCGCCCCAGACTCCGAGCGCGAAGCCGCGCTCTGAGTCCTGAAACTCGTCCGCCAGCAGAGCGAGCGAGGAGGCGAACATCGCCGCGCCGCCGACCCCTTGGGCCGCGCGGGCGAGGTCGAGGAAGACCGGCGAGCCGGCCAACGCGCAGAGCGCCGAGCAGGCGGTGAAGAGCGCGAGCCCCCATATGAAGACGGCACGCCTGCCGATCCGGTCTGCCAGGGCTCCCGCGCTGAGCAGCGTCGCGGCCAGGGTCAGCGCGTAGGCGTCGATCACCCACTGCATCTCGCCGAAGCTGGCCCCGAGGTCGGCGCGGATCGCCGGCAGGGCGACGTTCACCACCGTCACGTCGAGCAGCAGCATCGCCGTCGCCGCCGAGACGACGAGCAGGGTTGTCCAGCGCTCCCGCGTCACCAGGGGAGCTTCTCGTCAGCCGCGGTCGAGTTCTTCGACCAGCGCCGCGACCCGCCGCTCGATCTCGTCGCGAGTCGCCCGCACCGCCTCGACCGGCCGGCCCTTCGGGTCGGGCAGGTCCCAGTCGACGTAGCGGACACCGGGCACGTGGGGGCACTCGTCGCCGCAACCCATCGTCACCACGACGTCGGCCCACTCGGCGTCCTCGGTGCCGAGCAGCTTCGGCTTGCGCTCGGCGAGGTCGATGCCCAGCTCGCTCATCGCCTCGACGACCTCAGGGTGGACCCGATCGCCGGGAGCGGTGCCCGCCGAGCGGCCCTCATGGCGGGCGCCGGCGGCACGCTCGAAGAGGGCCTGGCTCATCTGCGAGCGCCCGGCGTTGTGGAGGCAGACGAAGAGGGCGTGGGCCATCGTCAGCTCGGCTTGCGGGCGCGGACGATCGCCGAGCCGGCGAGGTCGTGGACACGGTGGGTCTCGGTGATCTCGACGTCTTCCAGACCGGCGTCGAGCAGCGCCTGCTCGAACTCGCGCCGCGTCAGCGCCCCGGCGATGCAGCCGGTCCATTGCGCCATGCCGGCCCGCGTCGCCGCGTCCATGTCCTCGTCGGCGATCACGTCGGAGACGGCGAAGCGCCCGCCCGGTCGCAGCACCCGCGCCGCCTCGGCCAGCACCCGCGGCTTGTCGCCGGAGAGGTTGATCACGCAGTTGGAGATCACCACGTCGACCGACTCGGTGGGGAGGGGGATCGCCTCGATCTCCCCGCGCAGCCACTCGACGTTCTCGACCCCGGCCTTGCGCTGGTTCTCGCGCGCCAAGGCAAGCATCTCATCGGTCGTGTCGAGCCCGTATGCCTTGCCGGTCGGGCCGACCCGCTTCGCCGAGAGCAGCACGTCGATCCCGCCGCCGGAGCCGAGGTCGAGGACGGTTTCGCCGGCCCCGAGCTCGGCGACTGCAGTGGGGTTGCCGCAGCCGAGCGAGGCCATCGTCGCGGTGTCGGGAAGCTCGCCGCGCTCGCCCTCGTCGTAGAGGCTCGCACCGAAGACCTGGGCTTCCTCGTCGTCGAGGACGGCGCCGCGCCCGCAGCAGGAGGCGCCGCCCTCGGCGCTGACGCTTTCGGCGGCTGCGGCGTAGCGGGAGCGGACCGCCTTGCGGATCTCCTCGCCATCGCTCTGCCCGGCCGAGCAGCCGCAGCTCGAGGACTCCGCCGAGCAGCAGTCCGCTTTCGCGGAGGGCTCGCAACAGTCAGCTTGTTGCTCGGGAGCGCAGCAGGTCGCGGCATCGACGGGGGGCTCGGTCAGCTCAGCCATGCGGAGAACTCCTCCAGAGACTCGGGGATCACGTAGTAGTAGGCCCACAGGCCCCGCCGCTCGGAGCCGACGATGCCGGCTTCGCGCAGCTTCTTCAGGTGGTGGGAGACGGTGGGCTGGGAGAGGTCGAACAGGGGAACCAGCTCGCAGACGCAGACCTTGCCGGCGTGCTTTTGCAGCACGTCGACGAGCTGCAGGCGAATCGGGTCGCCGAGCGCCTTGGCGACCGCGGCCAGCCGCTCGGCCTGCTCGCGCTCGACGTCGGGATAGACGACCGGCTCGCAGCAATGCTCGCCGGCCGGGCGCTTGGTCTTCGGGGCGAGCTCCAGATCGACAGCCATCTATTTACATATATCTATTGAACTCACGTTTGTCAATGCAAGCATCGCGCTCATGAACTCCACTCCCGCTTCCTCGCCCCACCGTGATCGGCTCATCGCGCGATGCTGACTGATCGATTACCCCCGGTATGCGTGGGTCGATAGACCACTCGGCACGCGTCACTGCGTCTACGAGCAACTTTCCAGTCGCCTGCTTGTTGCGGAAGAAACGAGCGGGAGGGGAGATGAGGAGAGCCAGCGTCGTCCAGCTGCTCGAATGCGATCCGGAGCTTGCCGAGGGGTTGACGGCGGCGGAGCAGGGAATCGCGACGCCGGCCCTGTCCGTGCCGGTGGCGAGGCTGAAGAAGGGGTCGTGGCATCCCGACCAGAGCCCTCCAGAACCGGGGCATCTCGGCTATCTCCTGCTCAAGGGCTTGCTGGTTCGGCGCATCGAGGTTGGGCCAGGCGCCAGCATCGAGCTGCTGGGCCGAGGAGAACTGCTGCGACCGTGGCAGGAAGACACCTCATCCTTTTGCAGGTCGTCATGGGAGGTCGTCGAGCCGGCTACCGTGGCCCAGCTGGGTCCGCAGCTCACGCGCTGCCTGTGTCAGTGGCCGGCCCTGGTCTCAAACCTCGCGGAGCGCGGGGTGCGGCGCTCGCGAGCGCTGGCCGCTGACGCCGCCGCGGCCAACATCGTCGGGCTCGAGGAGAGGCTGCTGACGGCTCTCTGGCAGCTGGCCGAGACCTGGGGCGAGGCAAAGGAGGACGGCGTGCATCTCTCGATCCGCCTGCCGCACCGCCTGCTCGCCGAGCTGATGGGGGCGAGGCGCCCGTCGATCACCAGCGCCCTGGCCGAGCTGAAGAGGGCCGGTCGGCTGAACACCGGCTCAGATGGGCGTTGGGTCCTCTGCGGCGACTCACCTCACTGAGGTTGGCGTCGTCGAGCTCACGGCTTTGAGGCCCTCAGCCAGGGGTCGCGTTGAACGCGACCCACCGCGACGCGCACATCGGGCCGCGCTTTTCCTTGTCGGTGACCCGGATTCGGCCTTGAATTCGCCGCTCGCCGACGCGACCGCGGAAGTAGACGCTGTCGGTCTTGCCGAACTGAGAGTCGCGGAAGCTGCCGTTCGGCTTCGGCTTCGTCCAGAGAAAGCCGCCCTCTTCAAGCAGTAGAGCGCTTCCGTCGCGACAGCGAAGGTCGATTTCGAAGACGTGGAGCCTGAAGGTCCGCGCCTTGACGGCAACCTTGATCCGGTGACCCTGGGCCGTCTTGCCTTTGAACATCTTTGCCTCGGCCGAGTCGGCCAGCGCCGCGTCGGATGCGACCAAGCCGAGTGCCAGCGCCCCACCTATGACGAGTCGTACGAGCATTCCCTGCCTCCCTGGAGAGATTGACTGCGACTACGTGTGCCGGTGAAACAGCGCCCGAGCGGCATTCGATGCGAGGCCTTGTAAGCGGGCTGACAAGTCCACGCGCGGCTACGCATCGGCACGATTGCGGACGGGTTGTCTGCCTGTGTCGTCGGGCAGCCGCCATAGCGTGAGCAAGAAGCTCTCACTCGCTCTGATCGCAACGCTGATGGTCACGGCGGCGGTAACCGCCGGCTTGGCGACTGCGGCGAAGCCGACCGTGGTGCGGGCGGGAAACCTCGTGATCAAGCTCAACGGAGGAGTTGCTCCGAAGGCGCTGCCGAAGAAGCGTTTGGCGCCGATCGCCCTGCGGATCTCGGGCAACATCTCGACCTCCGACGGCTCGCACCCGCCGGCCGCGAAGCTGGTCATCGCCGACTTCGACAAGCACGGCACGGTGAATGCCCGCGGCCTCGTCACCTGCCGGGCAGGAGAGCTGCAGGCGCGCAACACCCGCGCGGCCAGGCGAGCCTGTCCCAAGGCGATCGTCGGCACCGGCAAGACCAGGGTCAGGGTCGCCTTTCCCGAACAGGCGCCGTTCTACTCGACCGGCCCGCTGATCCTCTTCAACGGTGGCGTCAGGGGTGGCCTCACGACGATGTACATCCACGCCTACGTCAACGTGCCGGCCCCGACCGCGATCGTCACGGTGGTGAAGATCAAGCGGATCCACAAGGGACGCTTCGGCACCCGGGCGATCGCCCGCATACCCAAGATCGCCGGGGGCTATGGCTCGGTGACTCGCTTCGCGATGAACATCGAGCGCAGCTTCCAATTCCGCGGAAGGACGCGCAGCTACCTGTCGGCGCGGTGCGCCAACGGGCGCTTCTTTGCCCACGGGGATCTCGTCTTCACCGGAGGGATTCGCCTCGGAGGAACCGTCGTGCGCGCCTGCCGGAGCAGGGGCTGAGGTGCGCGCAGGCGCGGTCAGGATCGCGGTCGCGGGGGCCCTGGTCCTCTGCGCCTGCGCCGCGCCGTCCGCCCGGGCGGACTTCGGCATCGCCAACTGGGAAGCGCTGACCTGCGCGGTGGATGCGACGCCGGCCGATCCCTGCACCGCCGAAGACGTCTCCGACTTCTACACCCAGGCGGCCGGGCACCCGAACTTCGGCATCACCGCCTTCAAGCTCAACACCGGCCCCTTCGAAGTCCCCGAAGGCAACGTCAAGGACATCAGGGTCGAACTCCCCGAGGGCCTCGGCGTCAACCCCGAGGCGACCGAGCAGTGCACCGTCGCCCAGCTCGCCGGCTCGGCCTGCCCGCCCGGATCGCTGGTCGGGACCAACTACCTGCGCGCGATCGTCGCCGCCGGCCCGCCGCCGGTGGTCACGACGATCCCGGTCCCCGTCTACAACGTCGAGCCGCCCTTCGGCGTCCCTTCGATGGCCGGCTTCCAGATCCCCCTGCCGGGCTCAGAGCCGACGCTCCTCGTCGGCGACCTCGACCCCGGCGACCAGCACATCTCCTTCACGATCTCAGACGTCGAGCCGCCGCCAGACGGGCCGCCGGTGATCGGCTCGCGCCTGATCTTCAACGGCAAGGCCGGGGCGGGCTACCTGACGATGCCGAGCGTCTGCGCCGGCGGGCAGACCTCGGTCCTGCGCGTCGACTCCCATCAGAACCCCGGCGTCTTCGTCAGCGAGCCGTTCACCACCCCGGTCGGGGCCGACGGCTGCGAGGTCGTGCCCTTCGACCCGAGTGTCGAGGTGACGGTGAACGGCTCGACCGACTCGCCCGAACCTGCCGCGATCTCGCTGAAGATTCCCGACACGCCCGGCCCGAACGAGATCACCAACTCCCACCTGCGCACCGCCCAGGTGACGCTGCCGAGGGGCATGGCCTTCAACCCCTCGGCGGCGCGCGGCCTGCGTGCCTGCACCGACGCCCAGTTCGCCAAGGGGACGAACGACGCGATTCAGTGCCCCGGCGAGTCGAAGGTCGGCACCGTCGACGTCGAGACGCCCTCGCTGCCACCGGACTCGATCGGCGGCAGCGTCTACGTCGGCCAGCCGCTCAGCGACGACCCGACCTCGGGCAACCAGTTCCGCATCTTCCTCCACGCCTCCTCTCCGCGGTTCGGGGTAGACGTAAGGCTCGTCGGTCGCGTCTACCCCGACCTGCGGACGGGGCAGCTGACGGCGGTGATCGACGACAACCCGCAGGCGCCGTTCAGCGACTTCACGATCCAACTCGAGGGTGGGGCGGGGGGCGTCCTAACCACCCCGCCGACCTGCGGCCCGCACCCCACCCGCACCAAGCTCACCCCATGGACGGGCACCATGGAGGCGACCCCCGGCGACTCCATCTCCCTCGGCTCGTCGCCGGGGGGTCGGCCGTGTGCGAAAACGCTCGCCGAGCGTCCGTTCGCGCCGGCGCTGCGAGCCGGCCCCGATCAGCGGCGTGCGGGGGCCTACAGCCCGTTCCGCTTCCACTTCGACCGCCCCGACGGCGCCCAGGAGCTGCGCCGCGTCGAGCTGGCGCTGCCGCCCGGCATGGTCGCGCGGCTGCGTGGCGTCGCCTACTGCCCTGAGACGGGTATAGCGGCCGCCGCCCGGCGCAGCGGCGCCAGCGTCAAAGCGACCGCGGCCTGCCCGCAGAAGAGCTCGCTCGGCTATCTCGACATCGACGCGGGGTCGGGACCGCGACCGCTCGGCGTACACGGCAAGGTCTACCTCGCCGGCCCCTACGAGGGCGCTCCCGTCAGCCTCGTCTTCGTCACCCCGGCTCTCGCGGGTCCCTATGACCTCGGCACGGTGGTGGTCCGCGCCGCCCTCCACGTCGATCCCGAGACCGCGCAGGTGAGGGTCGTCTCCGACCCGATCCCCGACGTCTTCGGCGGCGTCAAGCTCGGCATCCGGGCGATCGACGTGGCAATCAGGCGACCGCGCTTCACGGTCAACCCGACCACCTGTCGCGAAGGGTTCCCGATCCGCTCCGACGCCTTCGGCGGTGGCGCCAACCCGGCCGATCCGGCCGCCTGGGCGGGGTTCTCCCATAGCGATCTCTTCTGGGCGAACGATTGCCGGCGACTTCGCTTCGAGCCGCGTTTCTTCGCCCGCGTCTTCGGTCAGAAGCAGAGGCTGCGGCGGGCGGCCAACCCGCGCTTCCGCGCGATTCTGCGGGCACGCAAGGGCGACGCCAACCTGCAGCGCGCCGCCTTCGTCCTACCGCGCGCGATGATCCTCGACCAGGGCCACATCCGCACGATCTGCACCCGGGTCCAGCTCGCCGCGAGCGAATGTCCAAGGGCCGCGATCTACGGCTTCGCGCGAGCGACCTCGCCCCTGCTCGACGGCAATCTCAAGGGACCCGTCTACCTCACCTCTTCCGACAACGAACTCCCCGACCTGCTCGCCGACCTGCGCGGCCAGGTCGACATCCGCCTGCGCGGCACGATCAGCTCGGTGCGCGGTCGCCTGAAGACGGTCTTCTACCCGACCCCCGACGTCGCTGTGGACAAGTTCATCCTCACGATGCGCGGCGGCAACCACGGCCTGCTGGTCAATTCAGACAACGTGTGCCGGCGCAAGCGCTTCGCCTTCCTCAACCTGAAGGCGCAGAACAGCAGGCGCCTGCGGAGCAACCGGCTGCGGCTGAACATCCCAGGGTGCCGGCGCGCCGACCGCCGCTGACCCTCGAGCACTCCGCCGAGGAGCTCGAGGGCCTCCGCGCGGCGTCGACGGCAGGCCTGGTTGGCGCTGCGCTGCTTTCGACGCTTGCCTTTCCCTTGCCGCCGCGGCGCCTGCGCCGGCGGGGCAAGGGGGAGGGCCAAGCGGTTACCGTGTGAGCCAGGTGCGCCGGGAAGACTGGTCGGCAACACTCGTCGTCGACCCCGAAAGGCCCAGATGGCCATCGCCGTAGCCACCTTCCTCATCGCCCTGGCGATCGTCGCCAGCGAGAAGCTGCACCGCACCAACGTGTCCCTCCTGGGAGCCGCGATCGTCGTCCTCTTCGTCGGCGACTTCTCCCAGGAGCAGGCGATCGAGTCGGTCGACTTCAACACGATCGGCCTCCTGGTCGGGATGATGATCCTCGTCTACCTGACCCAGCAGACCGGGGTCTACGACTACGTCGCGATCCGCGCCGGCCAGCTCTCCGGTGGGCGCTCCTTCGCGCTGACGATGAGCCTGGCCGCGATCACCGCGATCCTCTCCGCCTTCCTCGACAACCTGACCACGATCCTGCTCGTCGCGCCGATCACCTTCCTGCTCGCCGACGCGCTCGACATCGAGGCGGTGCCCCTGCTGATCATCGAGGTGATGGCCTCCAACATCGGCGGCACCGCGACGCTGATCGGCGACCCGCCCAACATCATCATCGCCGGCGCCACCGGGCTCAGCTTCAACGCCTTCATCGCCAACCTGGCGCCGATCGTGATCGTCACCTTCGCCGTGGTCGTGCCCTTGCTCTATCTGGTCTTCCGATCTCGCCTCCAGATCGAGGAGCGAAACCGCCGCGCCGTGATGGAGCTGGACGCGGTCGCCTCGATCCGCGATGCCGCCGAGCTGCGTCGGACCGGACCTGTGCTGGCCTTGACGGTCCTGGCCTTCTTCGCCCACCAAGCGCTTCACGTCGAGCCGGCCACCGTCGCCCTCACCGGGGCGGCGATCGGCCTGCTGGTGACGAGGGTCGACCTCGAGAAGGCACTCTCGGGCATCGAGTGGACGACGCTCTTCTTCTTCATCGGCCTCTTCGTGATGGTCGGAGCGCTGGAGGCAACCGGGGCGATCGCTCACATCGCCGACGCGGTCAAGGATCTGACCGGGGGCGAGCGCACCGCCGAGTTGATCGGGATCACCTGGGTCGCGGCTCTGGGCTCGGCCGCGGTCGACAACATTCCCTTCACCACGGCGATGATCCCGGTCGTGCGCGAGCTGCAGGACGCGGCCGGTGCCGGCGGCGACGACGCCTACTGGTGGGCGCTCGCCCTCGGCGCCTGCTTCGGCGGCAATGCGACGATGATCGCCGCCGCCGCCAACGTCGCCGCCGCCGGGATGGCCGATCGGGCGGGCACGCCGATCGGCTTCATGGCCTTCCTGCGTGTCGGGGCGCCGGTTACCTTGATCTCGATCGCCCTCGCCACCGCCTACATCTCAATCCGCTACATCGCGCTCTGAGAGGAGACGTCATGCCCGACTCGATAGTCACCGAGGTATTGCGAGAGATCAAGCCGCTCGAGGCCGACTCCTTGATCGGTCCGGCGGCTCGACGGGTGATCGACGAGGGCCTGCCCGGGCTGCCGGCGGTCGAGCCGGACGGGCGCTTTGCCGGCATCTTCGGCGAGCGTGAGTTCATGGCGGCGCTCTTTCCCGGCTATGTCGGCGAGCTGGCCTCGGCGGCGATGGTCTCGCGCTCGGTCGATGAGACGATCGAGCGGCGCAGCGACTGTGCCCTGCGGCCGATCCGCCGCTACCTGACCACCGACCACGTCTTGGTCGAGGACGATTACTCCGACACCCAGCTGGCCGAGCTCTTCCTCCATCACAGGGTGCTGATCGTCCCGATCGCGACGAAAGGCGAGGTCCACGCCGTGGTCACCCGGCACGATTTCTTCGCCGAGCTGGTCGGCCGCTTCGGCGCCATCGCCGAGGATCTGGGCAACTGACTCGGCCTCAGGAAGAGAGGACGGAGCGGACCTGGCCCGCGATCTCGAGATCCTCGCGGGCGTGGACCAGCACGACGGGCACGACCGTACCGGCCTCGGAAAGCAGGCCGTCAGCCTTGCTCTCGTCGTTGAGCCGCGGGTCGAGCTCGACGCCGAGGAAGGCGACGGCGCTTGCCGCCGCGGAGCGCACCCGCGCCGAGCTCTCACCGACGCCGCCGGTGAAGACGAGGGCGTCGATGCCTCCCATCGCCGTCGCCATCGAGGCGATCGCCGCCGCAAGCCGGTGGATGTAGACGTCGAAGGCGAGACGGCTGCGCTCCTCGCCCGCGTCGGCTGCCGCGATCACCTCGCGCATGTCCCCCGAGCGTCCCGATAGCCCGAGCAGGCCGGACTCGCGGTCGAGCGCCCGCTCCATCGACTCGGCGCCGAGCTCGCCGTGGCGCTGGACCCAGAGCAGCAGGCCGGGGTCGACCGAGCCGGCGCGGGTCGCCATCACCAGGCCATCGAGCGGGGTGAAGCCCATCGTCGTATCGACCGAGCACCCGCCCTTCACCGCCGCCAGCGAAGCGCCGGCGCCGAGGTGGGCGCTCACCAGGCGCAGCCCTGCCTCCGCTCGCCCGAGCAGCTCCGCGGCGCGGCGGCTCGCGTAGGCGTGGGAGAGGCCGTGAAAGCCGTAGCGGCGCAGCGCCCAGCGGACAGACCACGCCGCCGGCACGGCATAGGTCGAGGCGGCGGCCGGCATCTCGGCGTGGAAGGCGGTGTCGAAGCAGGCGACGTTGAGCAACCCAGGCATTTCCGCCTCCAGGGCTCGTATCGCTTCCAGGGCGGGGGGGTTGTGGAGGGGGGCGAGGTCGGCGAGGCGGTCGAGCTCCTCCTCGATGCTTGGATCGAGGAGAGTCGGGCCGGTGAAGTCGGGACCGCCGTGGACTACCCGGTGGCCGGCGGCGTCGACTGTCCCGCCGTCGGCCAGGATCGCGGCCAGCTCGCCGCGCAGCTCCTCCTCCCCCTCGACGCAGCCACTGTCGCGTGAGCTGACGATCCGATCCTCGGCATCGAGGATCCGCAACTTCAGGCTCGAGGAACCGGCGTTGACGGTGAGGATGCGGCCGGTCGGCGATGCCACGCTCAGGAAGCCCGCCAGGCCCAGTCGCGAATCTCGGGCATGTCCTCCAGGTGCTCGCGGACGTAATCGTGGTGGCGAGCCAGCATCTCCTCGCAGTGCTCTCGGAGCTCGCCGCTCCCCGCCACCTCGCGCTTGGCCCGGCGCAGCGCCTCCAGCGCGAGGTCGTAGCGGCTCATCCGGTTGATCACGACCATGTCGAAGGGGGTTGTCGTCGTGCCCTGCTCGTTGAAGCCGCGGACGTGGAAGCGGCCGGGATGGGGGCGGCCGTGGAGGAGCTGGTGCAGGGCGCGGGCGTAGCCGTGGAAGGCGAAGACGACCTCGTCCGCGCGGCCGAAGAGCTCGACGAAGCGCTCCTCCTCCAGTCCGTGGGGATGGACGTCGCGGGGGAAGAGAACCATCAGATCGATCACGTTGACGACCCGCACCCGCAGCTCCGGCGTGTGGCGGCGCAGCAGCGATGCGGCGGCCAGCGTCTCCTGGGTCGGGATGTCCCCGGCGCAGCCGAGGACGACGTCAGTGTCATCGCCGTCCTCGCTGCTCGCCCACTCCCAGCGCGAGGCACCGGCGGCGGCGTGGGCGCGCGCCTGCTCGTAGGTCAGGTATTGCAGCTGCGGCTGCTTGTCCTGGACGATCAGGTTGACGTAGTCGCGGCTGCGAAAGGCGTGCTCGGCGATGGCGAGCAGGCAGTTGGCGTCGGGCGGGAAGTAGATGCGGACGACCTCGCCGCGGAGGCTGATCATCGTGTCGATCAGCCCCGGTCCCTGGTGGCTGAAGCCGTTGTGGTCGTTGCGCCAGCAGGTCGAGGTGAGGAGGACGTTGAGCGATGCGACCGGGGCGCGCCAGTCCAGCCGCCGCATCTCCTCCAGCCACTTCGTGTGCTGGATCGCCATCGAGGCGGAGACCATCGCGAACGCCTCGTAGGTGGCGAAGAGGCCGTGGCGGCCGCTCAGCAGGTAGCCCTCGAGCCAGCCCTGGCAGTTGTGCTCGGAGAGGACCTCCATCACCCGACCCTCGGGGGAGACGTCGGTGTCCTCGGGGCGGGCGTCGATCAGGCAGCCGTCGGAGGCCTCGAAGACGGCGCCGAGTCGGTTGGAGTCGGTCTCGTCCGGGCAGAAGAGGCGGAAGTTGTCGGGGTTGGCGGCGTAGAGGTCGCGCAGCAGCTCGCCGAGACGCCGGGTCGATTCGGCCCTCGAGCTGCCGGGCGCCTCGACCGCCAGCGCGTAGGCGGAGGTGTCGGGGACCTCCAGCGGCACCAGCATGCGGCCGCCGTTGGCGTGCGGGGTCGCACCCATGCGCTTGTCGCCGTCGGGGCAAAGCGCCGCCAGCTCGGGGAAGAGGCGGCCGTCATCGTCGAAGCGCCGCTCGGGCCGGTAGCGGCGCATCCACTCCTCGAGCATCTCCAGGTGGGCGGCGTTCTCGCGCACCCCTGCGAGGGGGACCTGGTGGGAGCGGAAGGTTCCCTCGACCTTCCTGCCGTCGACCTCGACCGGGCCGGTCCAGCCCTTCGGCGTGCGCAGCGCTATCGCCGGCCAGCGCGGCCTGCCGCTGCCACGGCCAGAGCGGGCATCGTCCTGGATCGCCGTGATCGT
Organism: Solirubrobacterales bacterium; assembly: GCA_044867925.1. Lineage (GTDB taxonomy): Bacteria > Actinomycetota > Thermoleophilia > Solirubrobacterales > 70-9 > VRUE01. Next base: position 87,386 of record JBIOVV010000008.1, read on the forward strand.
GGCGTGGCACTCGGCCAGGGTCGCGGCGAAGTCGGCGTGGACCTGGCGCGGCTCGGAGCCGCTGACGAAGCGACACTCATAGCCGTGTCCCGCGAGCAGCTGCCGAACCTCCTCCTCGGGCGCCCGTCCCAGCGCGGTCGGCCCCGAGATCTTGTTCTCGTTCAGGTGCAGGATCGGCAGCACCGCCCCGTCTCGCGCCGGGTTGAGGAACCGCACGCCCTTCCACGAGCCCTCCAGCGGCGCCGTCTCCGCCTCGCCGTCCCCGATTACGCAGGCGACCAGCAGGTCGGGGTTGTCGAAGGCGGCGCCAAAGGCATGGACCAGTGCGTAGCCGAGCTCGCCGCCCTCGTGGATCGACCCCGGTGTCGGCACGCTGACGTGGCTCGGAATCCCGCCGGGAGTCGAGAACTGCCGCACCAACCGCAGCAGCCCGGCCTCATCCTGGGAGACCTCTGGGTAGACCTCGGAGTAGGTGCCCTCCAGGTAGACGTTGGCGACCAGGGCCGGGCCGCCGTGGCCGGGGCCGGCGACGTAGAGGACCTCCTTGCCGGTCTCGCGGATCAGCCGGTTGAGCTGGGCATAGACGAGGTTGAGACCGGGGGAGGTGCCCCAGTGGCCGAGCAGCCGCGGCTTGATGTGATTGGACTGGAGGGGCTCGCGCAGCAGCGCGTTGTCCTGCAGGTAGATCTGGGCGACGGTGAGGTAGTTCGCCGCCTCCCAGTAGGCGATCAGGCCATCCAGCTCGGCTTCGCTCAGCTCGGCCACCGACGACGAGGTTAGCTTCACCCCATGCCCGAGGCAGCGACTCTCTTTCTGGCCGCCTGCGGCACCGCGCTCGCCACCGGCCTCGGGGCCGTGCCGGTGTTCCTGCTGGGCCCACGCGCTGCCGCTTTGGCGCCGACCCTGCTCGGCTTCGCCGCCGGGGTCATGGGAGTGGCCGCCGTCGCCGGTCTGCTGATCCCGGCGAGCGAGGAAGGCTCGACGGGGGAGGTGGTCGCGGGCCTCCTCGTCGGTATCGGTTTTCTCGCCCTCGCCCGCCGCCGGTTCGACGCGGACGCCGGCTTCATGGGTCGCACCGGCCCCGGCGCCCGCACCTCGGCCCTGGTCTTTCTCGTCCTCTTCATCCACAGCCTGCCCGAGGGCTTCGCGGTCGGCACCGCCTTCGCCTCCGATCGGGCGGGGTTGAGCCTGTTCGTGATCCTCGCGATCGCGATCCAGAACGTCCCCGAGGGGACCAGCGTGGCGATCCCGATGGCCGAGGCCGGCTTCGGGCGGGCGCGGCAGTTCTGGGCCGCGGTGGCGACCAGCGCGCCGCAGCCGGTCGGCGCTTTGGTCGCCTTCTTCGCGGTGGAGGAGGTCGGCGGCCTGTTGCCGCTCTCCTTCGCCTTCGCCGCCGGGGCGATGCTGGCGTTGATCGCGGTGGAGATGCTGCCGAGCGCCTTCGCCGGCCGCGGGCGCGCCGCCCCGGTCGCCGGGATCGCAGGCGGCGCCGTCCTGATGCTCCTGCTCAGCTTCCTGCTCGGCGTCTGACTCAGGCCGGCGCCAGCACGCCGAGCGCCACGACCGCGACGGCGATGACACCAAGGGCGAGGCCGGCGAGGATTCCCGGCCCGACGACAGCGAGCGGCACCGCCGGCGTTCCCGCCCGCAGCAGCTGTCCACGGTGACGGGTGAGGTGCCGGTGGAGTGGCGGCCCGGGGTGCGATGGACACGGGCACAGGGAGCCCCGATCCTACGTGCGCTGCGTCCAACGCCTATCTCATAATCACCCCCATGTCCCGACGGGCGGCACCCTCATGAGCGCCGCAATCGCCACGGAGCGCCTGAGCAAGCTCTACGGCCATCGCCGCGGCATCGAGGACGTGACGATCACGGTCGAGGCGGGGGAGGTCTTCGGCTTCCTCGGTCCGAATGGCGCCGGCAAGACGACGATGATCCGGACGCTCCTCGACCTGATCCACCCAACCAGCGGCAGTGCTCGGATCTTCGGCCTCGACAGTCGACGCGAGAGCGTCGCGATCCGGGCCAGGCTCGGCAACCTCCCCGGCGACTTCGGCTATGGCAGGAAGTCAACCGGGCGCGAGGCGATCGGGCTGCTCGCTCGACTGAGGGGTATCGAGGGGCAGGGTCGCGCCGAGAGCCTGGCGAGGCGTTTCCGCGCCGATCTCGATCGTCCCCTGGGTCAGCTCTCGCGCGGCAACCGCCAAAAGGTCGGCCTGATCCTCGCCACCTTCCACGAACCGGAGCTGCTGATACTCGATGAGCCGACCGGCGGCCTCGACCCCTTGATGCAGGAGGAGTTTCTGGCACTGGTCGCCGAGGAGCGCGAGCGGGGCTGCGCGGTCTTCCTCTCCTCACACGATCTCGACGAGGTGGAGCGTGTCTGCGATCGGGTGGGCATCGTCCGCGACGCTCGGCTGATCGCGGTCGAGCGGATAGCCGACCTCCTGGGCAAGGCACGCCGCAGGGTCACGGTGGAGCTCGCGGATGGGGCTGCCCTTGCCGACCTGGGCGCCCTTTCCGGCGTCAGCGATCTCGAGGTGCGAGACGGTCGCGCGACCTTCAAGGTGGCCGACGAGCTCGATCCGGTGATCAAGGCCCTCGCGGCGCACCACGTCACCGACATAGAAGCGGTCCACCCGACCCTGGAGGAAGTCTTCCTTGGCTACTACCGTGAGGAGGGCGGCTGATGGGACGGCAGGTCGGCGCCCTCATCGCAACTCACCTCTCCGACCGGCGGCGCTCGCTGCTCGCCTGGGGAGTGCCGCTCGGCCTCTGGTCGGCCTTCATCGTCTTGATCTTCCCTTCGGTCGAAGGGGCGCTCTCCAAGGCGGTCGAGAGCTACCCGCCGGCCCTAAAGGAAGCGTTCGGGATCGGCGGGCTCACCAACGTCGAGCAGTATCTGCAGGCGGAGATGCTGAGCCTGATCGTTCCCCTCGCACTCGGCTATCTCGCCGTCCGCGCCGTCGCCAGTGGGCTCTCCGGCGCCGCCGAAAGCGGCCGCCTCGACGTGTTGCTCTCCGCGCCGGTCTCCCGTTCGCGCCTCGTCGCCGCGAGCTTCGTCGCCACCGCCGTCGAGCTGGCGATCGTGTTGGTCCTCACCGTGATCCTGACCGGCTTCGGCAGCCTCGTCTCCGGCGCCGACCTCTCGCTTGGCTCGGCTCTCGCCGGCTACGCCAACGTCTGGCCCCTGGCGCTGGTGTTCGCGGGCCTCGGCATCGTCGCCACCGGCTTCTCGCTGCGCACCAGCGTCGTCACCGGCGCCGTCGCGGGTGTGCTGGTGACGATGTACGTGATCGATCTGATCGGCAAGCTGGACCCCGGGCTCTCCGGAGTTCGCTACGCCTCGGTCTTCAAGTACTACGGCAACGCGGTCGAAGACGGGCTCGAACCCGTCGCCTTCTTCGGTGTGACCGCTGTCGCGATCGGGCTGGCGGCGCTCGGGGGATGGCTTTTCGAGCGGCGCGATCTGTCTGGTTAGAGGCGCACCGACTTCGTTGGGGCGGGGGACGATCAAGCCTTCTCAGTCAGCCCTCGCCGATCTTGTAGCCGTAACCTCGCACCGTCTTGATGTAGGCGTGGTCACCCAGCTTGCGGCGCAGGTTTGACATATGGACGTCGATCACGTGGTCGGCTCCGAACCAATTCTCGCCCCAGACCATCTTCAAGAGCTGCTGTCGGCTGAGCGTCGTTCGGGGTTGGGCCGCGAGGACATCGAGAAGGTCGAACTCGGTCCGACTCAGGTCGATGGCCTTGTCATCGACCTTAACCTCACGACCGCCGGGGTCAATCTGCAGCGACCCGAAACGGCGGATCGGAGCTGCGCGAGCCTGGGCGCGAGGGCGGCGCTGCATGGCTCGAATGCGGGCGACGAGCTCACGCGGGGAGTACGGCTTTGCCATGTAGTCATCGGCGCCTACCGAGAGGCCGGTGACTCGGTCAGCCGGGGTATTGAGCCCGGTGAGCATGATTATGTAGGCATCGCTGAAAGTTCGTAGCTGTCGACAGGCCTCGATTCCGTCGATGCCAGGAAGGTGAACGTCGAGCACCACCAAATCAGGGGGCTGCGATCGAACCCGGTCGAGCCCATCCTCCGCGTTAGGGCAGACGGCTACCTCGAATGCCTCTCGCTCCAGAAGGCTGCGGGTGGAGGCGGCCATCTGCGTGTCGTCCTCGACGATCAGCACCTTGAACGGCTGAGGTGGGACCTCGTCGATCGGCATCAGCCGGGCCGCCGGCTTGAGGAAGCGATGGTGAGCCAATCTCGAGAACTCCGAGAGCCGGAGTCAACCGTGATCGATTCCGCGTGAGCGTCGAACCAGCGAGTGCACGGTGACGCGCTTGCAGCTTGCGGACTCCATCCGAGTGAATGTTGCTGGCCCGCGGTCCTTCGGACCCGCCCTTCACTGTCTGGCGCCCGAGGGGGCCATCGGCAAGTTGTTACTACAAATCTCACTGTGAAATCTTGTCACTAAGCAGGTGTCCAAAGCGTATAAACGGACACTGTTCTCGTTCGCTGACTAAAAATTGTCTCAAAAACGCTCAAATTGGTGTTAGGGTCCTCTGGCTGACGACAACTGAGTCGATGGAGGCGGCAGTTGAGTCACCCGGAAGAGCCGACCGGACTGGGCGTCGGTTCTACTTTTGAGCAGCTTTTGGAGGCAGCTCCCGACGCAATTGTCGGCGTAGATGAGAGCGGCCAAATCGTCCTGGTCAACAGCCAGACGGAGACCTTGTTCGGATACGCCCGTGAGGATCTCCTCGGTGAGCTGGTCGAGGTGCTGGTGCCTGTGCGCTTTCGCGCCGCCCACCCAAAACACCGGGCCGCCTACTTTGCCGAGCCGCGCACCCGTCCGATGGGAGCCGGCCTGGATCTCTACGGCCTGCGGCGCGATGGCAGCGAGTTTCCGGCAGAGATTTCCCTCTCCTCGATCGAGACCGAATCTGGCCGACTGGCAACGGCGGCGATTCGCGACGTCACTCAACACCGGGCTGCAGAGCGCAAGTTCGAACAATTCCTGGAGTTTGCGCCCGATGCGATCGTCGGGATCTCCTCCGACGGATCGATCGCTCTCGTCAACCAACAGACCGAGTCTCTGTTCGGCTACCGCCGCGAGGAGCTGATCGGCCAGTCGATCGAGATCCTCATTCCGCGCCGTTTCCGCGAGGCCCATCCCGGCTATAGAGAGCGCTATTTCGAGGAGCCGCGCACTCGGGCGATGGGAGCCGGGGTCGAACTGTTTGCGGTCCGCAAGGACGGCACCGAGCTACCGGTGGAGATCAGCCTTTCAAGCATCGAAACCGAGGACGGCATCCTCGCCACCGCGGCTGTTCGCGACATCAGCGATCGCGCCGAAAGCGAGCGAGAGAGGGCGCTGCAGGAGCAGCTCGATCAGTCACGGCGCCTGGAGAGCGTCGGCCAGCTCGCTGGTGGGATCGCCCACGACTTCAACAACATTCTCGGGGTGATCATGAACTATGCGGAGTTCGTCAACGACGAGCTTCCATCGGGTTCGAAGACGTCCGAAGACGTGGAGGAGATTCGTCGCGCCGCCGAGCGCGCCGCCGCCCTCACCCGCCAGCTCTTGATTTTCAGCCGGCGCGAGGTCGTCCAGCCGGAGCTGCTCGATCTGCGCAAGGTCGTCTCCCAACTGGAGAACCTGCTGCACCGGGCGCTTGGAGAGCGCGTGGAGTTGCAGACGCGCTTTGCCGAGGACGTCGCGGCGGTCGAAGCCGATCCTGGCCAGATCGAGCAGGTGCTCGTCAACCTCGCCGTCAATGCGCGCGACGCGATGCCCGACGGCGGGCGTCTCCTGATCGAGGTCGAGAACGCCGAGCTCGACGAGGAGTACGCCTATATGCATCCCAACACCAAGGAGGGTTCCTACGTTCGCCTGAAGGTGAGCGATACCGGCATCGGAATGGATGGGGAGACCATCGAGCGTGCCTTCGAGCCCTTTTTCACCACCAAGGGAAAGGGCGAAGGGACCGGCCTCGGCCTCGCCACCGTCTATGGGATTGTCACCGGAGCGAGTGGCCGAGTGGACATCTACTCGGAGCCGGGCATGGGGACGACGATCAAGGTTCACCTGCCTGCGAGTTCCGCCGCTCCCAGTCCCGGCAGGGATGGGGCCAAGGAGCGGCCAGAGGGCAACGGTGAGGTCGTCTTGGTGGTCGAGGACGAGGCCGACGTGCGACGGATGGCCGAGCGCATTCTCAGCAAGGGGGGCTACTCGGTGATCGGCACCAGCGGCGGCGAGGAGGCGCTCGAGGTTTGCAGGAGGGCCGGCCAGACGATCGATCTGCTCCTCACCGACGTGATCATGCCCGGGATGCTCGGCACCGAGCTGGTCGAGCAGGTCAAGCCGATTCGTCCGGGCGTAGGGGTGATCTTCATGTCGGGCTACAGCCACGACGTCCTGGCACCCCAGGCGCTGGCCGAGCAGGGCGGGACCGCCTTCGTCGAGAAGCCCTTCAGCTCCAGCGTGCTGTTGCAAGTGGTCCGCGGCTTGCTCGATGCGCCCGCGAGCGAGAAGGCCCAATGACGCCCGAGCCCGAGCGGAAAAAATCGCGGGCTGGGCCGAACGGTCGAAATGAGCACGAGAGCGCCCGCATTCTTGCCACCGACGATCGGCCCGAGATCCTGCGGCTGATCGACCGTTCGCTGGGCGAGCGCTATTCCTGTGAGTTCGCGGGCAGCGTCGTAGAGGCTCGCGAAAAGCTGACACAGAACGGAGCTTTTGACCTGGCTCTCTGCGATATCCAGATGCCGGGCGAGTCAGGCCTCGTCCTGGTTGAGGAGATTGCCCGCGAGCACCCGGACACCGCGATCGTCCTCGTCACCGGGGTGGACGACCCCGATGTCGCCAGGAGCGCCTTCGAGATGGGCGCGCACGGCTACCTGGTCAAGCCGTTCTGGCCCGGTCAGCTGTCGATCACGGCGATGAACGCGCTGCGCCAGCGCGAGTTGGAAATCGCCCAGCGGGCTTACAACAAAGCCCTCGAGGATCGGCTTCAGGTCCTGATGGACCGGGCCCCGGTCCCGATCTACATCAAGGACAGCGATCGACGCTACCTGCTGGCCAACCATGTCGCTCACCAGGTGGCGGGCCTGCGGGCCGGCGAGCTGATCGGCCTCAGGGACATCGACATCATGTCGGCCGAGGCCGAGCAGCAGGTCGCCGAGACCGACCGCTTGGTACTCGACCGAGGCGGGACCTATGAGGCAGAGGAGACTCTGCAGGTCGGCGATGAGATGCGGACCTTCTTCACCGTCAAGTTTCCCTATGTTGATGACCAAGGGGAGATCGCGGGTATCTCCGGGATCTCGACTGACATTACGGACAAAAAGCGAGCAGAGACGCTTGCGGCGCAGCTTGCCAGGGAGCAGGAGTGGGCGATCGAGGAGTTGCGCGTATCCCGTCAGGAGACCGTCGAGCGCCTGGCAAAGGCGCTCGAGATGCACGATGCGGAGACCGGCAGGCACGTCAACCGGATGGCGGCGATCGCCGCGTTTCTCGCCGGCAAGGTAGGGCTGGACGGCGATCGGGTGTTGCTGTTGCGCACGGCGGCACCGATGCACGATGTCGGCAAGGTCGCGACCCCCGACGGCATCCTGCAGAAGGCCGGCGCGCTCACCTCGGAGGAGCGCGAGGAGATGGAGCGCCACACCACGGTCGGCCACCAGATCCTGGCCGACTCCGAAAGCGAGCTGCTGGAGCTCGCGGCGACGATCGCGCTCACCCATCACGAGCGCTGGGACGGTGGCGGCTACCCGCAGGGCCTCGCCGGCGAGGAGATCCCGATCGAGGGCCGGATCACGGCGGTCGCCGATGTCTTCGATGCGCTGCTCAGCGACCGCTGCTACCGCTCTGCGCTCTCGGTCGAGGATGCAGTGGAAGTCATCCGGCAGGGGCGGGGCACGCACTTCGACCCGCAGGTCGTGGATGCACTGCTCGCCAACCTCGAGGCGGCGCTTACGCTCCGTGGCTAGGCAAGAGCCCCGCCACCGACTCGCGAGACCTTTGGTCGCCGCGAACGTGGTGGCGGGGTGCTCTTGCCCGTTGCCGTCCAGAGGGAAGACGGCGGAGTCGGCAAGCGGGGAGGGGAGGAGCCGCATCGCCGGTGGGAAGGAGATGACCGCAAGCAGAGCGCTGAGCTGTCGCGTGTTTGACTTGGTTGTTTGGCCTCATGGTCATGCTTGCGGTCATGCCACGGGTATCGGCATGACCCAGGCTTCCTGAAGCGGATTCAGGCTTCTTGAGGCAATCTGGAGATTCGGAGACAGCTGCGGCGGTGGGGGCGCCCATGTGGGTAAGGTCTCGCGCCCAGCGAGGCATGAGCACCGGCACCGACATCTACTCGATCCCCCAGGATCTGCTCGACTTTCGCGAGACGATCGGGCGGATCGCCCGCGAGCGGATCGCGCCGCGGGCGGCTGAAATCGATGAGAAGTCCGAATACCCGCGGGACGTGCGGGAGCTGCTGGCCGAGCACGACATCCTCGCTCTGCCCTTCGAGGAGGAGCACGGGGGGACGGGCACGGGGACGCTGATGCTGCAGATGGCGGTCGAGGAGATCGCCAAGGCCTGCGCCTCCAGCGCCCTGATCCTGATGGTGCAGGAGCTCGGCTCGCTGCCGATCCGGCTCTTCGGCAGCGACGAGCTGAAGCGGCGGGTCCTGCCGCGCTGCGCCGCCGGCGAGTGGACGCCGGCCTTCGCGCTGTCCGAGCCGGAGGCCGGCTCGGACCCGGCGGCGATGCGCACCCACGCTGAGCTCGATGGCGACGAATGGGTCATCAACGGCGCCAAGAACTGGATCAGCAACGCGGGTGTCGCCGATTTCTACGTCGTCTTCGCCGTCACCGATCGCGAAAAGCGACGGATCACCGCCTTCATGGTCGAGGCCGACCGGCCCGGCTTCTCGATCGGCAAGCTCGAGCACAAGCTCGGCATCCGCGGCTCGCCGACCGGCTCGCCCGTCTTCGACGACGTGCGGGTGCCGGCGGAGAACGTGATCGGCGAGGTCGGGCGCGGGCTCGGCGTCGCCCTCGGCACTCTGGAAAGGACGCGGCTCGGCGCCGCGGCGCAGGCGGTCGGGATCGCCCAGGGGGCGACCGACTACGCGACCACCTACGCCTCCGAGCGTGTCGCCTTCGGCAAGCCGATCCTCGACCTGCAGGCGATCCAGTTCAAGCTGGCCGAGATGGAGACCGGCACCGCCGCCGCGCGCGAGCTGCTCTACAAGGCCTGCGCGATGGCCGATCGCGACGACCCCGGCCTCGCCAAGCACACCTCGATGGCGAAGCTGTTCGCCTCCGACAACGCGATGCGGGTCACGGTCGAGGCGATCCAGGTTCTCGGTGGCTACGGCTACGTCAAGGAGTACCCGGTCGAGCGGATGATGCGCGACGCCAAGATCACCCAGATCTACGAGGGCACCAACGAGATCCAGCGCGTGGTCATCTCACGCGCGATGGACCCGCGGCGGCGCTGAGCGCTTCGAGCTGATCTCGCCGGGGTCGCCGGTCGTTTTCGCCGGCTTGGCGCGGGTAAGAGTTCGAGGAGTGGCTTCAGCCCGAATCCCTGCGGACCGAGAAGGAGGTCTTTCGATGTCTGACCGGTTGAGAGGCAAGAGAATCGCCGTCCTCGTCGCCAACGAGGGCGTCGAGCAGGTCGAGCTGACCGAGCCGCTTGCGGCGGTACGCGAGGCAGGCGCCGAGGTGGACCTGCTCGCCCCGGAAGCGGGTGAGGTCCAAGCCTTCAATCACCTCGACAAGGGCGACACGTTCAGTGTCGACAAGGCGGTCGGCGACGTGGACGCGGCCGACTACGACGGGCTCGTCCTGCCCGGCGGGGTTGCCAACCCGGACCAGCTGCGCACGCAAGAGGACGCGGTTGCCTTCGTCCGGGCTTTCTTCGGCGCCGGCAAGCCGGTGGGCGCAATTTGCCACGCGCCCTGGACCCTGGTCGAGGCGGGGGTGGTCGACGGCCGCACCGTCACCTCTTGGCCGAGCCTGCAGACGGATCTGCGCAACGCCGGCGCCAGTTGGGTCGACGAGGAGGTTCACGTCGACCAGGGGCTGGTCACCAGCCGCAAGCCCGACGACCTCCCGGCATTCAACGCGAAGATCGTCGAGGAGTTCGCCGAGGGAGTGCACGAGGGCCAGAAGGAAAGCGCCGCGGCCTGAGCGCTCGGCCTGCGCAACGGCGAAAGGAGAGAAAGATGCCGCCACGCGGAGTGAAAAAAGGAAGCAAGCGGGATCGTCAGTACGAGCACATCAAGCAGAGCGAGAAGCAGGCGGGGCGTTCGACCAAACGAGCCGAGGAGATCGCCGCGCGAGCCGTCAACAAGGAAAAGGCGCGTTCGGGGGAATCGAAGACCGCTTCTCGCAGCTCGACCAGCGGGCGCTCGGCCAGCGCCCGCGGGGGCAAGCAGTCGGGCAAGGGCCCTGGCGGCCGCACCCGCGAGCAGCTCTACAACGACGCCAAGAAGCTCGGGGTGGAGGGTCGCTCGAAGATGAGCAAGAAAGAGCTTCAGCACGCCGTCGCGGGGGCGAGCTGAGCGGCTCAGGCGTGCTTGCGCCCGACCGCGAGCAGGTATGCCCCGCTCGGGCAGTTGGGCCTGACGAGCGTCATCGGTCTGCGTTTCAGCCCCTGGAGCGAATCGATTTCCGCCACGACGAGTTGAAGGAGAGGTGACCGCGATGCCGCGTTTCAAGCCCAACCGACCGTCCGTCAAGCGGGGGAGCCATTACGTGTGGCCGCTGGTGGCAGTGTCGGCCTTGACGCTCTGCTTTGCCGGCGTTGGCGCGGCGGCCAAGCCCGGCTCGGCCGACTTGGCGATCACCAAGGGCGACAGCCCCGATCCGGTCAACGTCGGGTCCTCCCTCACCTACACGGTGCAGGTGCAGAACCTCGGGCCCGACCCGGCGAGCGGCGTGACCATCACCGACCAGCTTCCGAAGGGCGTCGACTTCGTCTCCGCCACCGCCAGCTCAGGCCAGTGCACTCGCAGCGGCGCGAAAGTCACCTGTGCACTGGGCGGGCTGCGCGCCCCCACGGTCAACTATGGCCCGCCGCCGACGGTGACTCTCACCGTGATCCCTCGCAGGGTCGGGACGATCACCAACAGGGCCTCGGTGAGGGGGGAGCAGAAGGACCCGGTGGGCGCCAACGACAAAGCCGTCGCGACGACCAGCGTCGTCGGCCCGGCACCGACCTGCCGCGGCGTAGCGGTGACGATCGCTGGGACCGCCGGCCGCGACACCATCGTCGGCACCGGGTCCCGCGACGTGATCGCCACCTTCGCCGGAGCCGACACCGTCTTCTCCCTCGGCGGCCGCGACCTGGTTTGTGCGGGGAGGGGCGGCGACTACGTCGGCGGTGGGACCGCCGCGGACCGCGTCTTCGGTGGGGCGGGCGGCGATCGCCTGCTCGGCCGTGGCGGCCCGGACGTCTTGAAGGGCGGCCCCGGTCGCGACTCCCTCAAGGGCAACCGCGGCGGCGATCGCCTGCGCGGCGGGCCCGGCTTCGACCGCTGTCGCGGCGGCGCCGGGTTGGACACGGCGCGGGGGTGCGAGCGGTAGGCAAGGTCAGCGTCAGTCGCGGTCTTTCTCCCGGCGGGTCGGCCCGCCGGGATGGGTGATGCGTTCCGCCTGTTCGCGGACTTCGGCCCCCGCCTCCCTGGTCGCGGCGACGGCCTCGTCGCTCACCGCCGCCAGTCCCTCGCTCGGCTTGCCGCCGACGATGTCGCGGAAGGCTTCCTTGAAGCGCTCGGTGCGGCGCTCCGGAGCGAAGCGGGCCTCCGCCTTGGCCTGCTTCTTCGGGCGCCGCTCGCCGTAGCGGTAGCGGGCCCAGGCCGAGTGCGGCTTGCCGATCCGGCCGGCGCCGTAGAAGGCGATCGGGGCGACGAAGATGCCGATCGTGCCGTGCAGGGCGCGTCCCTTGGCGAAGCAGATCGCCACGCAGCTGAAAGCGAAGACGGTGAGGACGATGCTGGTGATCAGCGCCTCGGTCGAGCTCGAGTCGATCGCCATCGGGCTGATCCCGAGCACGATCAGCAGCATCAACGAGGCGGCGATCACGGTGGCGTCGATCGAGCTGCGGCCCTCTTTCTCCCAATAGACGTCCTCGAGGTGCACCCAGAGCGCGAACTCGTCGATCGTCAGGCCGATGCCGACGCCGAAGAGGAGCGCGCAGATCTCGGCGTAGGGAGTGCGGCCGTCGGCGACGAAGCCGAGCGTCCCGGCGGCCATCATCGTGACGATCCCGAAGACGAGATGGTGGACGTGGACGCCGCTTTCGCTTTCGATGTTGCCCGGCCACCAGGAGATGCTTTCGCTGCGGATGATCCGCGTGCTCATGCGGATGAAGGCGAATGAGCCGAGAAAGCCGACGAGGACGAGGAAGACCGCCTGCTCGTGGTGGTCTTCGAGATTGCTCCAGAAGTCGGAGAGGATCGATGCGGTGACCATGCGAGGAGTCGAGTCTAAGCTGCGTGGCCATGGCCGAGCGAGGGCGGAAGCGGCAGATGGCGGTGCGCGCGGTCGTGCGGGGAAGGGTGCAGGGCATCGGCTTCCGCGAGGCGACGGTGCGCGATGCCCAGCGCCTGGGCGTGATGGGCTGGGTCCGCAACGAGGACGACGGCAGCGTGCGCGTCCATGCCGAGGGTCCCCAGCAGGCGGTCGAGGAGCTGGTGGGGTTCCTCGATGGCGGGCCGCCCGGCGCTCGGGTGACCGGTGTGGAGATCGAGAAGCTGAAGGTCGAAGGCCATGAGCAGTTCGCGATCCGCGGCGTCAGCGCCGGTGCGTTCGTCGTCCAGGAGCACGCCGCCACCGCGCATCACTTCGACCTTCGCCTCGAGGTCGACGGCGCGATGCGCTCGTGGGCCGTGCCCAAGGGCCCGGCGATGGACCCGGCGGTCAAACGGCTCGCGGTCGAGGTCGGGGACCACGCGATCTCGCACAACGAGTTCGAGGGAGCGACCGATGGCGGCGGCGTGATCGTCTGGGACCGCGGGACCTACGAGCAGGGCGGCCGGGTGCCCTGGCCCGAGGCGCTGGAGCGGGGCCACGCCGTCTTCGTCCTGCACGGCGAGAAGCTCAGCGGCGGCTTCGCCCTGCAGCGCACCCGCGCCGGCGAGAAGCCCCGGTGGCTGCTGATCAAGCGGCGCGACGAGCAGGCGCGGCCGGGCTATGACGTGGTCGCCGAGCAGCCGCGGTCCGTGCTCAGCGAAAGCACCCTCGAGGAGCTCCTGAAAAATACAAAATAAAATTCGATTGCTGCTATCAATAGCGAGCGGTGGCGGCGATCGAACTCGACCGGGTCTCAAAGACCTACGCCAGGGGGCCGGGCGTAGCCCCCGCCCTGTCCGGGCTCGATCTCACCGTCGAGCAAGGCGAGTCGCTCGCCCTGCTCGGTCCCAACGGCGCCGGCAAGTCGACGGTCGTGCGAATCCTGGCCACCCTCGCCCGGCCGGACTCGGGCAGTGCCGCGATTGCCGGGTTCGACGTCCTCGGCCAGGCGGCTCAGGTCAGGACCCGCATCGGCGTGGCCCTGCAGGAGGTCGGCCTCTATCCGGCGGGCCGGGTTCGTCAGGTCCTCCTGCACCACGCTCGGCTCTTCGGCCTCCGTCGCCGGGAGGCGGAGCGGCGCTGCGACGAGATGATCGAGCTCACCGGTCTGGCCAAGGTCAGCGGCGAGCGCGTGAGTCGGCTCTCCGGTGGCACCAAGCGCAGGCTCGATCTCGCTCTCGCCCTGCTCCCCCGCCCACCCGTGCTCCTGCTCGACGAGCCGACGGGCAGCCTCGATCCCTTCTCGCGGCGCGAGCTCTGGCGCGAGCTGACCCGGCTGCGGGACGAGGGCACCTGCATCCTCTTCGCCAGCCAGAACCTCGACGAGGCCGAGCAGCTGGCCGACCGCGTGGCTGTCCTGATCGACGGCGCCGTCTGGCGCGATGACATCCCGGCGACGGCGGTCCGTGAGGTCTGGGGGAGCGATGACATCGCTGTCGTTCCCTGAGGCCCGTCCGCTGCCGGCCCTGCCGGTGCGCCCGCCGTCCTGGCTCGTGCAGGTCGAACTGCTGACCCGTCGGGTGACGGTCGAATCGCTGCGCAGCCCGGTTCTGATCCTCAACCTGCTGCTGGCGCTGCTCTTCCTGGTCGTCTACGACGGCACCGTCGGCGGCGTGCCGCTGCTGGTCGAATTCGCCGGCGGCAACTACTACAACTTCATCCTCCCGGCGGCGATCCTCGCCGCCTCGGTGGGCGGCGGGGCGGCCGGCCTGCTGCTCGTCGCCGACATCCGCTCGGGCTACCTGAGTCGGCAGCTGACGATGCCGATCCGCCGCTCGGCGCTGGTCGCCAGCCTCGTCCTCGCCTCCGCCTTTCAGGTCGTCCTGCAGGCGACCATCGTGATCTCGTTCGGCATCGCCCTCGGGGCGGATCCGAAGACCGGCGCTCTCGGGATCGCCTGCGTCCTCGCCCTCGCCTTCGTCTGGGGGCTCGGCTTTGCCGCCTACTCGGTCGCGGTCGCGATCCTGACGCGGGACATGCAGATGACCTCGGCGGCCAACCTGATCTTCATCCCGTTGATCTTTCTCTCGCCGCTCCTGGTTCCTTACGAGTACCTGAAGCCCTGGATGCAGACCGCGGCGGACCTCAACCCGGCGCGCTACGTCACCGAGGGGATGCGCTCGCTGCTGATCGAAGGCTGGGACGCCGGGACGGTGCTGGACGCGCTCGTCGCGAGCCTGGCGTTCGGCCTGCTGATGAGCGCCGTGGCGCTCGGCGTCATCCGCTCTCGCTCATTGGGAATCGACCGGTGAGCGGGGGAGGGCGCCGAGATGGCTGAACTGCTCGACGCCCTCGGGTGGCGGCCGAGTCCCGGCGGTCGTATCCGCCTGATCGCGCTGATCGGGGCCTTGGCCGCGGCGCTCCTGGTCGCGGGACTGGCCGCGGCGGCCGCGACCTCGGTCTCGATCCTCCTCGTCCAGGCGGCGATCTGGGCGGCCTGGCTCGTCTGGCTCGGGGTGGTCTTCCCGCGCAACTCGCGTCGCGACGCAGAGACGCCGTGCGAGTGGCCTTACCGGCGCGCCTTCGGGCGCGAAATCCTGCTCGGGATCTCCATCGCCTTCAGCCAGTTCCTGCGTCCGGCGGCGGCGGGGCTCGTATCGGGCGGCGGCTCGCTCGCGACGGGCGACGGGCTGGCGATCGGCGCCGCGCTTCTCCTCGCCGGCGGGACCGCCGTCGGCGTCGGCGTGTCCACGCTCGGCGTGGCGCGGACGCTGTTCGTCCACGAGTACGTAACGGGGGGCCGGCAGGTGGTCGAAGCCGGCATCTACCGCTTCGTGCGGCATCCTCTCTTCCTCGGCGGCGCCCTGGTCTCGCTCGGCTTGGCGATCTGCACCGGCAACATGACCGCGATTGAGCTCGGGGCCCTCAACGCCTGCGTCCTGCCGATCTACGTTCGGCTCGAGGACCAGCGCTGCTGCGCCGTCCTGGGGCGCGAGTACGCCGACTACAGCGTCGCCGTCGGCAGCGTGGTGCCGCGGCGCCGTTCGGCGATCAGGCCTGTGGCCCACTTGCACCAGGCCGCCGGCAGGATCGAGCCGATCGCCGGTCGCGCCGCCGTCACCAAGCGGTAGCCGATCCTGGTCAGCGGCATCGCGATCGCCAGCAGGGCGGCAAGCGGACGCCCGGCGGGCAACTGGCGCAGCAATGCCGGCGCGCCCTCGGCGCCGGAGAGGATCTCTCCGTCGGCCGTCATCAGGTGGGCGCTGTCGAGCCTTTCCGGCGCGGGGATCGGGGCCAGAAGCCGCTGACCCTCGTGGTCCTGGATCGCGATCGGATCGAGGCGACCGCTGCGGTCCCAGCGGAGGACCACGGCGACGCAGACCTTGCAGAAGCCGCACGCCCCGTCGTAGAGAACCTTCACCCCTCCCAGTCGAGCATCATCCGCAGTCGTCGTCAAGCGCGGCGGCGGCCCTTTCGCTCGCCCGTTCCGTCGCTTCGTCCGACGGGTCTTCCCCTTCCACGACGACGAGCAGGGACACCGTGCACAGGCCGGTCCTGAGCGAGATGACGTCGGTGTAGCCCTGCCGCTCGGAGTCGGTGACCAGGTACCGGACCCGGGTGCCCTCGTCGCCGAAGTCGAGGTCCTCGGGCTGCTGGACCGCGACCGAGGGCGAGGCGCCGAAGGAGGCGATCGCGTTGCCGATGCACTCGAGCCTCTCGTGCGCGTTCAGTCTCCTGTAGGCCGTCGCCGCCAGCGCGGGCGTCTTGAAGACGCCGATCGCCTCGTCGATCCGTGCGTTGCCGACGATGAACATCTTCGTGATCGCCGTGCGGCCGCCATCGCGTTCGAGGACGGGGATGGGGCCGCACAGTTCCGGCGGAGGTTCGCCGACCGCCGAGCCCTCCGGCAGGTCCTCCATGCCGAGCAGCAGCCTCTCGGGGGCGCCTTCTGTCGCGACCGGGGAGCCGCCGCTCCCGCCGCAGCCGGCCACCGCCAGCAATGCGATGAGAAGCACCCAGAGTCGCGGCCTGGCCATCGACGCGGCAGTTTAGTCAACATATTTGGATCAAGAGAAAAGCGGCGCCGGTCACTACTTTGTCGGCATGACTGCGACGATCGACGAGCTCACGGTCGCCGATGCGCCCGCGGCCTGGGAGGCGCTCGGGTTCGCGGTCGACGGCAGCACCTGCGTGGTCGGCGACGTGCGAGTCCGGCTGGCAGGGACGGAGGCCGGCCGGGGCCTGGCCGGCTGGTCGTTGCGCGGCGTCGAGACGACCGAGCTGGACGGGCTGGCGACCGAGCGCTCGGATCGCCGGCCGCCGCGCGAGGCGCCGCCGCACCCCAACGGCATCACCGCCCTCGACCATGTGGTGGCGATCACGCCGGCGCTCGACCGGACCGTCGCGGCGCTGCGGGAGGCGGGTCTCGACCTGCGCCGCCTCCGGGAGGAGCCGACGCCCGCCGGAGCTCCTCGACAGGCGTTCTTCCGCCTTGGCGCCAACATCCTCGAGCTGGTGCAGGAGCCGCCCGAGGCGATCGAGCGTGCCGGCGGCGACCACCCCGCCTTCTTCTGGGGCCTCGCCTTCGTCGCCCCCGACCTCGATGCCACCGTCGCCGGCCTCGGCGGACGCGTCAGCGAGGTCCGCCCGGCGGTTCAGCCGGGCCGCCAGATCGCCACCCTGCGACGCTCTGCCGGGCTCTCGCTGCCGGTCGCGCTGATGACGCCGCCGGGCGCCGGCACGTAGCGACTTCGGCAGCGTGCTCGAGGTTGGCGAGCGCGGTGAGTCGGGTCATCGTGGACCAGATGGAAAACTGGAAAACCGACGGAGACATCCACTTGACATAAGGGCCTCTCATGAGACCGTTCCGCCAGAGGGACGCTCTTGCCTCAATGCGTCTCAAAGCCGTAACTAATAGTGAGAGGAAAATGAGATGATTCGATCAAGGCTTGGATTCAAGGCGTTCGGCCTTTGTGTCCTCGTGCTCGGCCTGATGGCGTTTGTCACCGGTGTCGCCCGGGCGGAAACCGGCGCGAAATGGTTAGTCAGCGGTGCAGATGTGGGTTCCTTAGCGCCACAGCTCACAATCAGTGAAATCGAGGCCAAAAGCACAAGTCTCAGCTTCACGACAGCAGGTAACACAAACGTCTTAATCTTATGCACGGGTGCAGCAATTGTTGAAGGCGGCAAATTGATCGCCGGCGGCGGGATCTCGTTAGGGCGAGTTAACTTCACCGGCTGCAAGGTATTGCTCAATCATGTGCTTGCGACCAAATGTGAAGCCCACAGCCCAGGCAAGCCCAACGGAGAAATTCTGACCGAACGAGGCAAAGGCTTAATCACATTAGACGTGGGCAATGACTTAGTGCTGATCACACCGGAGGATGCCTCGGGCGCAACGACTAAGTTGCTTGCGGTGATCGAGCTGGGTGAATTCTGTGCGATCGGCGAAGAAATTAAAGTGGAATGCCACAACCTAGGTGACGGTTTTTGGATAGCTGACGGGGGCGGCAACGCAGGCGCGTTAAACAGAAACGTTTCCTCGCATTTAATTATTCAAGGATTAAGCACGCTTTTAGCCCTCGGTCAGCCCGCGAACATCCTCGGGTCTGCCGTTATCGGACTAAGCGGTGTACACGCCGGCCTATCTTGGTCAGGCGACTGGAGTTGATCAGATGAGGAGAACACCCAGCCCCGGGCGCGAGCGCGGTCGGGGCTGGGCAAAAGCGTCGGTGGCAGTAACGGTCGTTCCCGGATGCCAGATGCTCCAAGGGTCTTGCTTGCGCCGAGCGGTTCCCACCGCTCGGCGCTGCTAGAGCGAGACCACGTGGGCGGTATTGGGGGCCACCCGGCCCTCGAGCACGTCGAGATAGGCGCTCTGGAGGCCGTCGAACCCCCGACCCCGGATCGTCTCGAGCCAGCCGGCGGTCCACTCGCAGAAGGGATGCCAGGCCTGGGCGACGCGCTGCTCGAGGCTGGCGGGGCCCCAGTCGGCTGAGCGCTTTTCGACCCGGGTCGGGGCGAAGAAGAAGGCCGGCGCCGGCCCGGGCAGGTCAGCCTGGCCGGCTCCGAGCTCCTCCCAGTGGGTGCCCCCCACGGCCATGCTGTGGGCGAGCTCGTCGCCGAAAAGCGAGTGGACGGCCTGTCGCACGCCGCCGTCGCCTGAGACGTCGACGTAGGTGGCGGGGCGGCGCTCGAGCGAGTCGATCTCGTCGTAGCTGACGGTGCGTCCGTAGATGCCCAGGCCCTCGACGAACTCGCGGTTCCTCGCCGAGGTGAGGCCGATCAGCTCAACTCCTCCTCGGCGGGAAAGCATGAAGGCGGCGGCGATCGCCGTCTTGCTCGAGGCGCTCGAGATCACGATCGGGCCGGCCTCGGTGAGCCGCTCGTCGGCGAGCTGGTCATCGATCAGGAACGAGGTGAAGAAGAGCGGCCGCAGCAGCATCTGGATCTCCTCGGTGTCCTCTTCGTAGAAGGGGTCACCATCGCTCGCCAGGTAGCGATGGTAGGCCGAGGGCAGCGCCTCCCGGTGCGGGGATCCATCCGTGAACCCCCTCTCGTTGACGCTCTTCGGCACCAAGAGCAGATGCGAGGAGGGCGGCAGGTATCCGTAGACGCGTGCGCCGATTTCCACGCCCTCGGCCTCGCTGCGCTCGACCTCGGCGAATCCCCAGGTCGGGATTCGCCCCCAGCCGTCTTCGGCCGGGAAGAAATCCCAGTAGGACATCGCCTCTCCCATCACCCCGTAGGTGACGTTGTTGGCGGTCATCCCGACGCTGTCGACCCGCAGCAGAGCCTCGCCGGGCTCGACCGTGGGTGGCTCCGAATCGGCGATTCGACACTGGCGCAGATCGTCGCGCTTGACAAGGAAGTCGCTCATCGGTCTCCATGCTCTCATGTGAGAGGGTGATCTCCGATGGCGATCGTTCTTACGTTGATTTGGGGCGGCGGTAGAGGATGAGGATGCGCGCCGCAGTGCTGGAGGAGTTCGGCGAGCCGCTCGCGGTTCAGGAGGTCGAGCTGGCCGAGCCGCGGGCCGGCGAGGTGCTGGTCCGGCTCGCCGCCTGTGGCGTCTGCCACACCGACCTCTACACGGCCTCCGGGGCCGACCCCTCGGGCTACGCGCCGACGGTGCTCGGCCATGAGGGCGCGGGTGTCGTCGAGCGGGTCGGCCCGGATGTCACCTCACTCTCCGTGGGCGACCACGTCGTCACCCTCTTCTCGCCCCAGTGCGGCGAGTGCGTCCACTGCGTCGACCCGCGAACCAATCTCTGCATGGCGATCCGCGAGCAGCAGAACAAGGGCTTCCTCCCTGACGGCACGACGCGGATCTCGCGTGACGGGGACGGCATCCGCCATTTCATGGGCTGCTCGACCTTTGCCGAGTACACGGTGATGCCGGAGATCGCGCTGGCGAAGGTGAGTCCGGAGGCGCCCTTCGAGCACGCCTGCCTCTTCGCCTGCGGGCTCTCGACCGGGCTCGGCGCCGCGATCAACACCGCCGCCGTATCGCCCGGCAGCACCTGTGCCGTCTTCGGGGCCGGGATGGTCGGGCTCGGTGCCGTTGCCGGCTGCCGCCTGCAGGGCGCCGAGCGCATCGTCTGCGTCGACCTCTCGCCGGAGCGGCTCGAGCTGGCTCGCGGCCAGGGGGCGACGCACACGCTCGAAGGCGGCCCCGGCGCCGTCGAGGAGATCCTCGAGATGACCGATGGCTTCGGCGCCGATTACACCTTCGAGGCGACCGGCAACGTCGCCGTGATGCGCCAGGCAGTCGAAGCGGCGCGCATGGCCTGGGGCCTCTGCACCGTTGCCGGCGTGGCCGGCAGGGGGGAGACCCTCGATGTCGTGCCGCGCTTCCTGATCACCGGCCGGCGCGTCGCCGGCTCCTCCTTCGGCGGCGTCAAGGGCCGCGACCAGGTGCCGCAGCTGATCGATCGCTACCTCGCCGGCGAGATCGACCTCGATCCGTTCGTCTCACACCGCATCGCCCTCGACGAGGTCAACCGCGGCTTCGAGCTGATGGAGGCCCAGGACGGCATCCGCAGCGTGATCGAGTTCAGCTAGCCGCGGCGTCGAGCGTCTCTACGGGGTCTACTCCTGCTGCTCCAGCTCGCGCTCGCGCTCGTCGGCCTTGCGCTCGTTGAGCTCAGCCTCGGCGGCCGTGCGGCGCGCCCGCTCCTCCGCCAGCTCGGCCTCGCCGCGGGCGCTCTCGGCCTGCTCACGATGATGGCTGACGTCGTCGCGCAGAGCCCGGCCCTGCGTTTTGCCGAACTGCCGTTCGCGCCTGCGCTTCGAGGCCGCCATGGCCAGCGCGGCGATCACCACCAGGGCAACCACGACGATCACGACGATCAAAACGGTGGACATCGGATCCCTCCTCAGGAGCTTGGATCAATATTTCCCACCGCTCCGAGGTACCCGGACCGGGAAGTCAGAAACACTAAGTTGAGTTCGTGGCCTTCCGCAAGCTCCCGGCATCCGAGGCGTTCTGGCGCCCCTCGAACCAGATGAGGATCGAGAACACGGATCTCGCCGGTCAGCTCGAGGCCCGGCAGCTCGGGGCGAGGCTGTGGCGGCTGAGACCGGGCCAGGCCTCGACCCGGCACAGACACTTCGAGCAGGAGGAGCTCTACCTCCTGCTCGAGGGCGAGGGGCGGATGCGCGTCGACGACGATCTGCTCACCCTGGCGCCGTTGGACGCCGTCCTGGTCGAGCCCGAGTCGGCTCGCCAGGTCTTCAACGACACCGAGGCCGACCAGCTCTGGTTCGTCGCCGGGGCCCCGCGCGAGGCCGCCAACACGCTGGAGATGTCAGCCGAGCAGCTCGCCGCTCTCTACCCGGACGGCCCAAAAGCGCTGCCGCCGGAGCTCGAGTCGACCTAGGCTCGGGCCAGCTCGCGGTCGATGATCTCGCTCAGGGCGTCCTCGATTCCCTCGGCGGGGGTGCCGGAGATCCGGGCGCCCGTCGCTACGCCGCGGACGTTTTCGGCGGCGCGCAGGGCGTGCCAGTGGGAATCGAAGGATTCCCCGGAGGTCGCTACGGTGCGGCCGTCGGCGCCGAGCAGCCGCCAGCGCCACTTTCCGACAAGGTCTTCGTATGCGTCGAATTGGGGCATCTCGTCTCCTAAATCTCGAATGGGAACATATGTTCGCATCCGTGACGGCGGAAAAAGATGAGCGAGGCTTATTTGGCTTGACAGGCTGCTTGGTCGGGCTTGTGTTGCTGGCGGCCGCAAGCGGCTGCGGCGGCACGGGCGCCGGGCCGGAGCCTGGCTCCGAGGCGTCAGCGGTGGAGCGCCCCACCGTTCCCGAGCGACCGAGGAGAGCCGCTGAGACGGTCGAGCCCTCCCACTGTCCAGCCGAACTGCCCAGCTGCCGCACGGTCGAGGGGCGGATCACATATGTCGAGCGGGTCGATCCCGACGGCGACGGGGACGCCCACTTCGTCGTCGTCGATCCGCAGGGGATCACTCTTCCCGGCCTGACCGCGATCGATGTCCGCGCCGGCCTGCGCCCCGATCCGCTGCCCGGGATCGGCGAGCTGATCAGCGCCGCCGGCCCGGTTCAGACCGGCTCCTACGGCCAGAGCCAGATCCACGCCTTGGAACTGCACGTGGCCGGGCCCGGACCTGACGACTGATCGATTTGCCCCCGAATGCGTGGGTCAATCGTTCAGTCGGAGCCGAGAGGCTAGACCGGGGTACCCGCGGCGGAGAGGCGCTCGTGGACGAAGCGGACCACCGTGGCGCCCTCGCCGACCGCGGTCGCACAGCGCTTGGTCGAGCCGGCGCGAACGTCGCCGGCGGCGTAGATGCCGGGGACGTTGGTTTCGAGCAGGCCGTCGGCGCCGGCTTCGGCGCCGGTGAGCACGAACCCCTTGGGGTCGCGGGCGATCGCATCGCCGAGCCAGTCGGTGCAGGGGGTGGCGCCGAGAAAGAGGAAGAGGTAGGAGAACGGCAGTCGCTCGCCGTCGGTCAGGGTCACCGCCTCGAGCCGTCCATCGTCGCCGTGCAGGGCACTGACTTCGCTGCGGTCGCGGACGGCGACGCCATAGCGATCGAGCTCCTCGATCAGGTAGCTGGACATCGTCTCGCCGAGCGCGGCGCGCCGGTGCAGCAGGGTGACGAGGGCGCCGCCGCGGGCCAGCCAGACCGCCGCCTGCGCCGCCGAGTTGCCGCCGCCGATCACTCCCACTCGCTGGGCGCCGCAGAGCTGGCCCTCAGGCGGGCCGGCGGCGTAGAAGACGCTAAGCCCCTCGTAGCTATCGAGGCCGTCGACCGGCAGGCGCCGGTATTCGGCGCCGGTGGAGAGCAGGACCGCCCGCGCGTGGATCTCGTTGCCGTCCTCGAGCCTGACCAGGTGCCGGTCGCCGCCGGGCTCGAGGGCGCGGGCGCGGTAGGGCGTCGCCGTGCGGGCGCCGAACTTGCGCGCCTGGGTGACGGCGCGGCTGGTCAGCTCGGTGCCGCTGACGCCGGCCGGGAAGCCGAGGTAGTTCTCGATCCGGCGCGAGGTGCCGGCCTGCCCGCCGAGCACGGTGCTCTCGATCACCAGCGTGTCGAGGCCCTCCGAGGCGCCGTAGACGGCGGCGCCGAGCCCGGCCGGTCCGCCGCCGAGGATGACCAGGTCGACTTCCTCCCGCTGTTCCAGCTCCAGGCCGATCCCCAGCGCTCGCGAGAGCTGGCCGTTGCTCGGGTTGCGCAGCTCGGTGCCGCCGGGCAGCCGCACGAGGGGAATCTCACTGGGCGCGAATCCCTCGATCAGCGCCGCCGCCGCCTCGTTCTCCACGGGCGAGGCCCAAGAGTGGGGGAGCCGTCCGCGCCGGGCGAAGTCGAGCAGGCGGCGGGTCTCGCTCGAGTCGCGCGGGCCGACGATCTCGATCCCGATCCCCTGCTGTCGCTGCAGCGCCTCGCGCCGCTCGATGAATGCGGAGAGCAGCAGGTCGGAGAGCGAGCCGTCCTCGAAGAGCAGCTTCCGCAGCGCTTCCCGGTCGACCGCGATGTAGCGCAGCGGCTCGGTGACGACCGCGGTGAGGAAGACGGTCTGCCCGGAGAGCAGGTTCATCTCGCCGAGGAAGCCGGCGTCGCCGTGGCGGACGATCTCTTGGCCGGCCGGGTCGGTGACCGCGATCTCGCCCTCCTGGATGGCGATGAACGGGTAGCTCGCGTCGCCGACCTCGAAGAGCTTCTCGCCGACCGTGGCGGTGCGCTCCTCGCCGAGCGCGGCGAGGGTGGCGAGCTGGGAGCTGGAGAGAACCCGGCTGGTCGGACCGGAGGCCATTCGCGGCCAAGCCTAGATGGTCGGGCCCGGCGGCCCAGAATGAAAGGCTAGGCCGATGAGCAGGGCGCGAGTCAGGTCGGCGTTCAGCGGGCGAACCGCCTGGGCGCGCAGCCTGCAGGCGCCGCTGCGCGACTTCCTCACCACCGAGACCGGCAGCGCCAGCGTGCTGCTCGCCGCCGCCGTGGCGGCGCTGCTCTGGGCCAACCTCGACCTCTCTTCCTACGACGGCGTCTGGCACACGGAGCTCTCGATCCAGGTCGGGGACTCGGGCATCTCCCAGAGCCTGCGCGACTGGGTCAACAACGGGCTGATGACGTTCTTCTTCTTCGTCGTCGGGCTCGAGGTGCGCCGCGAGTTCGACGTCGGCGAGCTGCGCGAGCGCCGCCGCCTCACCCTGCCGGTCTTCGCCGCCCTGGGCGGGATGCTCGTGCCGGTCGCGATCTTCCTCGCCTTTAACGCCGGCGAGCCCTCGGCCCAGGGCTGGGGGGTGGCGATGTCGACCGACACCGCCTTCGCGCTCGGCATGCTCGCCCTGGTCGGGCCCCGCTTTCCCGACCGCCTGCGCGGCTTCATGCTGACGATCATCGTCGTCGACGACGTGATCGCGCTGCTGGTCATCGTCGCCGCCTACAGCGGGCCGATCGACCTCGAGCCGCTGCTGATCGCCGCCGGCGCCTTCGGCCTGATCCTGATCGCCCTCGCCGCGCGGATCCGGCCCGGCCTCGTCTACCTGTTGCTGGCCGCGGTTGCCTGGGTGGCGCTCTTCGAGTCCGGCGTCGATCCCGTCGTCCTCGGCCTGATGGTCGGCCTGATCACCTGGGCCTACCCGGCCGGGCGCGGCGAGCTGGAGCGGGCGACCGACCTCTTCCGCAGCTTCCGCGAGCAGCCGACGCCGGAGCTGGCCCGCTCGGCCCGGGCAGGCCTCGACGCCGCCGTCTCGCCCAACGCCCGCCTGCTGAAGCTCTACCACCCCTGGACCAGCTACGTGATCGTGCCCCTGTTCGCCCTCGCCAACGTCGGCATCGCGATCGACGGCGACTTTCTCGCCGCCGCCTACGCCTCGCCGATCACGCTGGGGATCATCGTCGCCTACGTGCTCGGCAAGCCGGTCGGGGTGACCGGCGCGGCGCTGCTGGTGACGAAGCTGAGCCGCGGGCGGCTGCGGCCGCCGGTCGGCTGGGCCGCCACGGCGGGCGGCGGCGCGATCGCCGGGATCGGCTTCACCGTCTCGCTGCTGATCGCCGACCTCGCCTTCCGTGGGATCGAGCTGCGCGAGGCGAAGCTCGGCGTGCTGAGCGCGGCGCTCTGCGCCTCGCTGCTGACCTGGCTCCTCTTCCGTGCCACCGCGATGCTGCCGCGCCGGGCGCGCATCCGGGCCCTGCTGGGAACGTCGGAAACGCTGGTCGACCTCGCGGTGCCGGTCGATCCCGCGCGTGACCACCTGCGCGGGCCCCACGATGCTCCGGTCACGGTCGTCGAGTACGGCGACTTCGAGTGCCCCTATTGCGGCAAGGCCGAGCCGGTGATCCGCGAGCTGCTGGCCGACTTCGTCGACGTCCGCTACGTCTGGCGCCACCTGCCCCTCGCCGATGTCCATCCCCGGGCCGAGCTCGCCGCCGAGGCGGCGGAGGCCGCCGCTGCCCAGGGCGCCTTCTGGGAGATGCACGACCTGCTGCTCGACCACCAGGGCGACCTGAGGCCGCGCGATCTGCACGCCTACGCGGAGCAGCTGGGCCTCGACCTCGAGCGCTACCGCGAGCAGCTGAGCGAGCACGCCCACGCCCCGCGCATCGAGGAAGACGTCGACTCCGCCGACATCAGCGGCGTCACCGGCACCCCGACCTTCTTCATCAACGAGCGCCGCCACGACGGCGCCTACGACATCGAGACGCTCGAGGCCGCGGTGCGAGCGGCGGGCGCCCGCTCCGTCATCGCTTCCTAGCCGCGGTGCTCCTGCTCCTCGACGGTCAGCTCTGCCGTCGGGAAGGCCTCGAGCCGCTCGTCGGGGATCGGCTCGCCGCTCTGGACCGAGATCCCGTAGGTGCCGGCGCCGAGCCGCACCTCGGCGCGCTGGACGTCGGAGAGCTTGCGGCGAAGGTCCTGCAGCCGGCCGGCATCGACCTCGTCCTGATAGAGGCCCTCCGAGTTTGCGTCTCCCGGTTCGACGCGCGAGTCCCCCTCCTCGGGGCCGCCGCGTTCGATCGCGGCGATCTCCCGCTCGACCTGCTCGCGCTCGCGGTGAAGCAGTTCCCTGGCTCGCTCCGGCTTCACGGCGGCAACCGTAACGCTTTTTGGCTCTCTGGCGACCAGAAAGCGTTGCGGCCGGGCTGCGCTATCCTGTTCGAAGACTAACTACAGAAATTGGACTTAGATATGGCCTATCTCCTGATTCCACTTGACGAAGCAATCGTCTTCCCCGGCGTATCCGCGACCCTGCCGATCGACACCGGCGAGGAGGAGCAGGTCTTCCTGCTTCCGCGCAGCGACGGCGAGTACGGACGGGTCGGCGTCGTCGCCGAGGTGATCGAGCGCGGCCGGTCGCGTGGCGGTGCCCCGGCCGCGACCGTGGTCGGCCTGCACCGTGGCCTCGCCGGCGCCGCCGTTCCCAGCGAGGAGGGGGACTCCCTGCGCATCGACGTGCAGGAGGTCCACGACGGGCATCCCGAGGACGAGCACACCCAGGAGCTGGCGCGCGAGTACCGCGCCGTGGTCGAAGAGATCCTCGAGCTGCGCGGTGCCGACGACCGGATCGCCGCCTTCCTGCGCTCGGTCGAGGAGCCGGGCGCGCTCGCCGACACGACGGGGCTCAGCCCCGACGTCTCGAACGAGCAGAAGCTGCGCCTGCTGGAGGCGATCGACGTCAGCGCCCGCCTGCAGCTGGCGGTCGAGCTGCAGCGCGAGCGGCTGGCCGAGCTGCAGGTGCGCAGCCGCATCCGCGAGGACGTCGAGTCCGGCGCCCAGAAGCAGCAGCGCGACTACTTCCTGCGCAAGCAGATGGAGTCGATCCGCAAGGAGCTGGGCGAGGACGAGGGCAGCCTGATCGAGGAGTACGAGCGCAAGCTCGCCGAGGCCGGGATGCCGGAGGCGGTCGCCGAGCAGGCCGGGAAGGAGCTGCGCCGGCTCGAGCGCCAGGGTGAGCAGTCGCCCGAGTCCTCGATGATCCGCAGCTACCTCGACTGGCTGATCGCGGTGCCCTGGGCAAAACGCTCCGAGGAGCGGCTCGACCCGGCTCACACGCGCGCGGTGCTCGACGCCGACCACGCCGGGCTGGAGGACGTGAAGCGGCGGATCACCGAGTTCATCGCCGTCCGCAAGCTGCGCGAGGAGCGTGGGGTCGACGAGGACAGCCGCGCCAACGGCGCGATCCTCACCCTGGTCGGTCCTCCCGGCACCGGCAAGACCTCGATCGGCGAGTCGATCGCCCGCGCCCTGGGGCGCGAGTTCGTCCGCATCTCGCTCGGCGGCCTGCACGACGAGGCCGAGATCCGCGGCCACCGCCGCACATACATAGGGGCCCTGCCGGGCAGGATCGTTCGCGCCCTGCGCGACGCCGGGACGATGAACCCGGTGATCCTGCTCGACGAGGTCGACAAGGTCGGCGCCGACTGGCGCGGCGATCCGTCGGCGGCGCTGCTGGAGGTGCTCGACCCGGCCCAGAACCACTCCTTCCGCGATCACTACCTCGACGTCGAGGTCGACCTCTCCGAGGTCGTCTTCATCGCCACGGCGAACATGACCGACACGATCCCGGCGCCGCTGCTCGACCGCATGGAGACGATCGCCTTCGACGGCTACACGACCGCCGAGAAGCTGGCGATCGCGCGCGGCTACCTGCTGCCGCGGCAGCTCAAGCGCAACGGGCTGGAGGCCGGGGAGGTCGAGGCCGGCGACGAGGTCCTGCGCAGCGTGATCGCCGAGTACACCCGCGAGGCCGGCGTGCGTCAGCTCGAGCGCGAGCTGGGCAAGCTGCTGCGCGGGGCGGCGACCAAGATCGCCGCGGGCGACGCGGAGACGCCGATCGTGCTCGACGCCGACGCCGTCCACGACGCCCTCGGCCGCCAGCGCTTCTTCCAGGAGTCGGTCGAGAGAACCGCGATCCCGGGCGTCTCCACCGGGTTGGCGGTGACCGGCAGCGGCGGCGACGTCCTCTTCATCGAGGCGACGGCGATGGAGGGCGACAAGGGCCTGGTCCTGACCGGCCAGCTCGGCGACGTGATGAAGGAGTCGGCGCGGATCGCGCTCTCCTACGCGCGCTCCCACGCCGGCGAGCTCGGCATCGACCCAGAGCGCTTCCAGCGCGAGTTCCACCTGCACGTCCCCGCGGGGGCGATCCCCAAGGACGGCCCCAGCGCCGGCACGGCGATGACCACCGCGCTGGTCTCGCTGCTCTCCGGGCGGCCGGTCAAGCACACCGTCGGCATGACCGGCGAGGTGACCCTGCAGGGCCGGGTGCTGCCGATCGGCGGCCTCAAGCAGAAGGTGCTCGCCGCCCACGCGGCCGGCCTTACCGAGGTGATCCTGCCCGAGCGCAACCGCGGCGACCTCGACGAGGTCCCGGAGGAGGTGCGCGAGCAGATGACATTCCACCCGGTGATGAGCGTCGGCGAGGTCCTGGAGCAGGCGCTCGAGCCGGCCGAGAAGGGCGCCGATGTCGCCGCGATGTCGTAGCTGCGTCCCGGTCCCGGCCGAGATGCGGGCGACGGCGACGCTGCTCGAGCGCCGCTGGACGCTGGCGACGATCTACGCCTGCGCCAGCGGCGCCGCCCGCTCCAACGAGTTCCGCCAATCCCTCCCCGGCGTCTCGCCGACCACCCTTTCCGAGCGCCTCGAGCAGCTCGAGGCCGCCCAGATCGTCGAGCGCCACCTGGTGCCGGGCCGCCCCCCGCACACCGAGTACGTCCTCACCCGACAGGGGGAGCAGCTCGCGCGTGCCGTCGCAGGCCTGCTGGAAGAGGGGGTGAAAGGGCCGCGGGCTTGAGCTGACGGCGCCGAGCGGTTTGGGTCTCCCCATATGGGGTAGCGGAGGTGGCCGGGCATTCCGACCTGGGAGGGATTCGATGTTGAGATATCTGACCGCCTTGGCGCTGTGTCTCGGAGCCGTCGGGCTCTCCGCCTGCGGCGGCGGAGACGACGGCGGTGGTGGAGCCTCTGAAGCCAACGCGCTGCGGCCGTCGGACGCCAAGGGAGCCTCCGGGAACGTCACCTGGTGCATCGGCAAGGACACCAGCGGCGCCTTCAGGACCGCGGTCGACCAGTTCAACCAGCAGAACCCGGAGCTGGAGGCCGACCTGCTCGAACTCCCCGAAAGCGCCGACATCCAGCGCGAACAGCAGATCCAGCGCCTGCGGGCCGAATCGAGTGAGTGCGACGTGCTGGGAATGGACGTGATCTGGACCGCTGAGTACGCCGCGTCGGGTTGGCTCTACGACCTCACTCCGGCGGTCGAAGCGCACGAAGAAGAGTTCATCCCCTCGACGGTGGAAACCGTCGAGTACGAAGGCAAGAAGTGGGCGCTGCCCTTCAACACCAACGCCGGGTTCCTCTTCTACCGGACGGACGAAGTGCCGCAAGCGCCGACTACCTGGGAGGCCGTCTACAAGGACGCGGGCGGGAAGAACGGCCTCGTCTATCAGGGCGAACGGTACGAGGGCCTGACGGTCAACTTCCTCGAGCTCCTCTACAGCGCCGGCGGCGAAGTCCTCGCCGACGACGGGGAAACGGTCGAGATCGACTCCCCGGAGACGCGGGAAGCACTCGAATTCATGGCCGACGGGATCGACGAAGGGGCGGTGCCGAAGGCGGTCACCACCTACGAAGAGGAGAGCTCGAGACGGGCCTTCGAGGCCAGCAACGCCACCTTCATGCGCAACTGGCCCTACGCCTACGCGCTCGGCAAGGAATCGAACATCGCCGACGACTTCGCGGTGACGAAGTTCCCGGGCTTTGCCGGGAACGAAGGCGCGGGCGTCGTGGGCGGCTACAACCTCGGCATCTCGGCGTACACCGACAACCCCGACGGCTCGCTCGCCTTCGCGGAATTCCTGGTGACGCCGGCCGTGCAGAAGCAGATGTTCATCAAGGCCACGCTGCCGGCAACCGCGACCTCGGTCTACAAGGATCCGGAGGTCCAGAAAGAGATTCCGTTCACCACAGAACTGCTGAAAGCGGTCGAACAGGCCCAGGCCCGGCCGGTTTCCCCGGTCTACACGGAAATCTCGCAGGCGATTTACGACAACGTCTTCGAAGTCCTCAACGGGAAGCAGTCGCCGGACCAGGCGACCTCGAAGATGAACTCAGAAATTGAGGATGCGCTGGCGAGGTTCTAGTGGAGGGAAAGGCCGAGGGGCTACGGATTCCCCGCCGCCGGCGGCGCTCGCTCTTCCAGGGGGAGCGCCGCCTCGGGGCGACGATGGTCGCTCCTTCTCTGGCCGTCATCGCGCTCGTCGCGGCCTATCCGATCTGTTACGCGGTCTGGCTCTCGCTCAACGAATACAGCGTCATCACCCCGGGCCTCTCGAGGTTCGTCGGGCTCGATAACTACATCGACGCCCTCGGCTCCTCGGACTTCTGGGGCGCCTGGACGACGACGATCGTCTTCACGGCGATCTCGGTCACCCTTGAGCTGGTCATCGGGCTTGCGATGGCCCTCGTCATGCACGCGGCCTTCCGTGGGCGGGCGCTGCTGCGGGCGGTGGTGCTCGTGCCGTGGGCGATCCTCACGGTGGTGACCGCGATCACCTGGCGGACGATCTTCGAGCCCGAACTCGGCTTCGTAAACACGATGCTGGACGCGCTCTCGCTTCCCGGGGGGGACGTCGTCTGGCTCGGCGAGGAAGGCTACGCGCTCGCCGTGATGATCCTCGCCGACGTCTGGAAGACGTCGCCGTTCATGGCGCTGCTGCTGCTTGCCGGGCTGCAGGGGATCCCCGCTGAGCTGCATGACGCGGCGAAGGTCGACGGGGCCGGCACCTGGCAGCGGTTCCGCAACATCACCCTGCCGCTCCTGGTCCCGGCGATAACCGTGGCGCTGATCTTCCGCAGTCTGGACGCATTGCGGATCTTCGACCTCCCCTACATCCTCACGCGCGGTGCGAACGGGACGGAAACGCTGTCGCTGATCGCGCAAGAGGAACTGGTCACCAACCGCAACACGGGATTCGGCTCGGCGCTCTCGGTGCTCACCTTCCTCACGGTGATGGGCATCTCGTTCCTCTACATCCGCTTCATGGGCGGCAACATCCGCGCCCTCACCCGGGAGGAGGAGTAACCGATGAGGCGGGCTCTGATCTGGATAGCGGTGGCGGCAATCGTCCTCTTCTGCCTCTTCCCCTTCTACTGGTTGATCAACACCTCGCTGAAGGCCGGCGCCGACCTCTCCACAGCCAGCCTCCTGCCACCCAGTCCGACGCTCGACAACTACACCTCGATCTTCGAAGACGCCGCCTTCACCAAGGCGCTCCGAAACAGCGCGATCGTCGCCGGCAGCGTCACCGTCCTCTCGCTGCTGATCGGCTCCTTCGCCGGCTATGCCCTCGCCCGGCTGCACCTGCCGTTCAAGTTCCTGATCCTGGCGATCCTGCTCTCGATCTCGACCTTCCCGCCGATCGCGATCGCGGCGCCGGTCTTCGAAATCTGGACCGACATCGGCCTGTACAACACCTACCTCGGCCTGATCCTCCCCTCGCTCGCCTTCGGCCTCCCGCTCACGGTGTACATCCTCGCCACCTTCTTCCGCGACATCCCGCGGGAGCTGGAGGAGGCGGCGCTGATCGACGGGGCGACTCGCTTTCAGGCCTTTCGCAAGATCGTGATTCCACTCAGCGCCCCCGGCGTCGTGACCGCCGGCCTGCTGGTCTTCATCTTCGCCTGGAACGAGTTCCTCTTCGCGATCACCCTCACCAGCACGCCCGACCGCCGCCCCGTCCCCGCGGCGATCGCCTTCTTCACCGGTAGCCAGCAGTTCGAGATCCCGCTGGGGACGATCAGCGCCGCATCGGTCGTCGTCACGGTCCCCCTGATCGCCTTGGTGCTGATATTCCAGCGCCGAATCGTCGCCGGTCTCACCGCCGGCGCCGTCAAGGGCTGATGACGAGGTCCAGGCGTCGCCATGCGGCGTCCTCGGTCGCCCGCATAGCGCTGCTATTCGGGCTCCCTGCGTCCTTGCCTGCCAACGCCTGGACCTCGTCATCGCGGGGAATTCCCGAACTGGGCTCCCTGCTCTCGTCGGCGGGCTGGCCCTATGCGAGCGCCGAGTCGGTGGCGGCGGAGGATCCCGGTCGCTTCCACGCCCTGTTCGGCCGCGACTCGGCGATCGTCTCGCTCGAGCTGCTGCCCGCGCGGCCCGAGGTCGCCCGCGCGACTCTGCGTGCGCTCGCGTCCCTGCAGGGAGTCGCCGCGGACCCCGAGACCGACGAGGAGCCGGGCAAGATCGTCCACGAGTGGTGGCCGAGCGCCCCCGAGCGCCTGCGCCGGGCCGGCTGGCCCGTGCGCGACGGGGAGCTTCGCTACTACGGATCCGCCGACTCGACGGCCTGGTTCCTCGTCCTGCTCGCCTCGCTCGGCGAGCGCTCGCTCGCGAGCGAGCTCGAGACCCGGTGGCGGGCGGCGGCAGGCTGGCTGGAGAGCGCGCTCGAGCGCGGCGAGGGGCTGATCCGCCATGGGCCGCGCCGGGCGCCGGGAGGGCTCGCGCAGCAGGGCTGGCGCGACGCCGAGGACCCCACCGACCCGGCCGGCCACGGCGCCGGCATCCTGGACGACCGCGGAAAGGCGCCCGAGCCACCGCTCGCCGACGCCGACACGCAGGCGGTGACCGTGGTGGCGCTCCGCGCGCTGGCCGTCCTCTCGGGTGAAGAGCGCTGGGCCGAGAAGGCGGCGAGGCTGACGGCGGCGATCGGCGAGACGTTCGACGGCGAGACCCTCGCCCTGGCGGGGGGCGGCGAGAGAGTCGCGGGGGCCGGCTCTCAGCTCGGCTGGCTGCTGTGGGCAGACGCCCTGCCCGAAGCGGCGAGGGCGCGGGTGGCCGATCGTCTCTGCCGCTCCGACGTCTTCACCCGCTGGGGCCTGCGCACCCTCTCCTCCGAGCACCCGCTGCACGCGCCCGATGCCTACCATCGCGGCGCGGTCTGGCCCTTCGACTCTTGGCTCGGATGGGGCGGGTTGCGAGCGGCGGGCCGACTCGGGATGGCGGAGCAGCTGCGCCAGGGCATCCTCGAGGCGATCGAGGCGATCGGCCCGGCCCCGGAGCTCTTCGCGGTCGACCGCGCGGGCCCGAGGCGGATCCCGATCGCGAACCGCGTCCAGGCGTGGACGGTGGGCGCCCGCTGGGCGCTCGAGAACGAGTGGGACGGCCGAGCGGAGGCCCTCTTCGGGCGGCCGCCCCGGCGCTAGCCGGACGCCTCCGCGACAGGGGCCGACCCCGCCCGGCGCCACGACGCGTAGAGAGCGATCGCGACCAGCGGGGCGATGAAGTCGGCCCAGAGCGTCAGGCCGGTGTTGTCGGGGGCGTGGTTGTCGTGGATCGCCGCCTGGTGCAGGTGGCCGTAGGCGTCGCCGAGGTAGCAGATCGAGACGGCGATCACGGCCGCGAGCAGGAAGCCGTCGCGAAAGCGGGCGCAGAGCACGCCGAGCACGCCGATCGCCAGGTCGGCGAAGCCGACCTCGGTCTGGAAGCCGCCGTCGCCGTTGCTGAAGCCGATTTCGCGGGCGGTGTCCGGGCCGTCGAAGAAGTGGAACATCGAGCCGAAGATCGCGGCGATTCCCACCGCCACGACCATCCACCAGATCAGGAGATTTCGAGCGTGCGGGCCTGGCTGCGCGGCCGGCTGTCGCGGTGACGATGGATCGTCGCGCCGATCAGGGCGATCGCGGCGAAGACGAGAAACGGCATGGCTTCCTCTCGACGATTCGGCGGCACCTGATTATGTGTCCCGCGGCAGACGAGGTCGATGCGCCGGGGCATCGCGCGCGCGAGGAGGGGGGTCGACAGGCGCTCGCTCGAGGCCGAGTCGGGGCGCAGCTCAGGCGGGTCTCGTCGGCTTGAGCAGTCCCCAGAGCGAGACGACCGCCCAGGCTCCCTCGAGCAGGAGGAAGCCCCATTGCGCGCCGATCGCGGCGAGTACGGCGAGGACGATCGAGCCGACGAGATTGAGGCTGAGGTAAAGGCGCGACTGGGGGTCGAGGCGCTCCACCTGTGCCGCGACGTAGGCGGTCAAGATCAGCGCCGCGCCGACGACTTGGATGACCTGGTCCACGCCTCCAGGCTATTGGCCGGGCGCTCGCTCTCACGTACCGACCGCGGCGTGCGTTTACCTACGTGAAGGGCATGAGATCGACCTGGACCATCTACGAGAGCCCGCTGGGGCCGCTGACGGCGATCGCCGGCCCGGCGGGGATCCGCGGCCTCTGCTTTCCCGGTCGCTCGCCGCGGCTGCGCGAGTCCGCGCGACGGCCGCTGCCGGAGCTCGTCGATCAGCTCGACGCCTACTTCGCCGCCGAGCGCCAGGCATTCGAGCTGGACCTGGATCTTCGCGGCACGCCGCTGCAGCTGGCCGTCTGGGCTCAGCTGCGCGAGATCCCCTACGGCGCCACCGCCTCGTACGGCGAGCTCGCCGGGCGGATCGACGAGTCGCTCTACCCCGCGGGCCTCGAGCCCTACAAGCGCGTCCGCCTCGCCGCCGCGGCGATCGGCCGGACCCCGACGCCGATCCTGGTGCCCTGCCATCGCGTGATCGGCGCCGACGGCTCGCTCACCGGTTACGGCGGCGGCTTGCAGCGCAAGCAGGCGCTGCTCGAGCTCGAGGGGCGGGGCGGCGCCGGCCGGCCGCCGGCGCCGAGCTGGTCGCAGCGCCAGCTGTCCATGCCGGCTGAGCCGCTCAGCCCCGCTGCTCGGTCGGGCGGATCAGGATCTCGTTGACGGAGACGTGCCAGGGCCGGGTCACCGCGTAGGCGATCGCGTCGGCGACGTCGGCCGCGTCGAGCGTCTGGATGTCGGCGAAGCGCTGCCTCACCTGCTCCCTGACGCCGTCGCGAATGTGGTCGGAGAGCTCGGTGTCGACGGCACCGGGCTCGACCACGATCGACCTGACTTTGCGGCCGGCGAACTCCTGGCGGAAGGACTCGCTGAAAGCGCCGACCCCGTGCTTGGTCAGGTTGTAGACGCCTGAGCCGGCCCGGGCGAGGCGACCGGCGACGGAGCTGATGTTGACCAGGTCCGCGCAGCCGCGCTCCGAGCCCTCGGCGGCGGCGAGCAGGTGGGGCAGGGCGGCATGGGTGGTGTTGATCAGGCCCTTGAGGTTGAGGTCGATCATCCGGTCCCACTCCTCGGTCGGCGCGCCCTCGATCGGCCCGAGCAGCATCTGGCCGGCGTTGTTGACGAGGACGTCGAGGCGACCGAGCTCATCGACGGTTCGGTCGACCGCGGCGATCGCCTGCGCCTGGTCGGTGACGTCGGACCGGATCGCCAGCGCGGTATGGCCCTGGCCGCCGATCTCGCCGGCCAGCCGCTCCAGGCGCTCCAGCCGCCGCGCCGCCACGGCGACCTTGGCTCCCTGGCTTGCGAGCGCCCGCGCGGTCGCCTCGCCGATTCCGCTGCTGGCGCCCGTGACCAGCGCAACTGTTCCGTCGAGTGAGTTGCTCATCGCGATGCATCCCTTCGGTCGTCTGCCGGTTGAGAAAGAATCACAGCATGGATGCCGCATTGGCCTGGGGTGCGTTGGCGGCCTCCTCGCTCCTGCTCGGCGCTCTGCTCGCCTTCGCCCGGCGCTGGCCGGCCCGCCAGGTGGGGCTGGTCCTCGCCTTCGGCGCCGGTGCGCTGATCAGCGCCGTCAGCTTCGAGCTGGCCGCGGAGGGGATCGAGGTCGGCAGCCTCGGCGCCACCGCGATCGGCCTCGGGGTGGGGGCGCTCACCTATTTCAGCCTCGACGGGCTGATCGCCCGCCGCTTCTCCGCGGGGCGCGGCCGCGCCGGCCGCGCCGGCGCCTCCGATCCCGGAACCGCGCTGGCGCTCGGCGCCTTCCTCGACGGGATCCCCGAGCAGCTCGTGCTCGGGATCGGGCTGGCCGCGGGCGAGGGAGTCGGGATCGGGCTCCTGGTCGCGATCTTCGTCTCCAACCTGCCCGAGGCGATCGGCTCGGCTACCGAGATGCGCAAAGCAGGCACCGAGCGGGCAAAGATCCTGCGCCTCTGGAGTGTCGTCGCCGTAATCTGCGCCCTGGCCAGCGTCACCGGCTACGCACTCGCCGACGCTGCCTCGGGCGAGCTCCGCGCCGCTATCGACGGCTTCGCCGCGGGTGCGCTGCTGGTGATGCTGATCGACTCGATGATCCCCGACGCGACCAGGGAGGCGGGGCGGGTCGCCGGCTTGGTGACGACACTCGGATTCGCCGTGGCGACGGCGCTCTCCAGCCTCTCCTAGCTAGAAGGCCGCGTGCGGGTTGCCGGCCAGGCTCCGACTGATCGATTGACCCACGGATCCGGTGGCGAAGGTTCAGTCGCCCTCGGTCGACTATTTGGTGGCGGTGAGGGTCGCTGTTGTGTAGGCGGTGCCTTCCGCGGCCGATGCCGTAACCGTTTCGGTGAAGGTGCTGGAGGATCTGGACGTGTAGGTGAAGGTCGTCGCCGATTCGGCGGCGCCCGTGCTGGGGATCGCCAGCGGGGTGCCGCTGATCGAGCCGGCGCCGCCGCTGACCACGACTTTGGCGGCGTGGCCCGCGCCGACGCCGCTGACCGTGTTGCCGACGCTGTCGGTGACCGCGACCTTGGCGGTGACTTTGCCGCTGTTGCCGAGGCCGGTCAGGGTGCAGGCGAAGAGGCAGTTGGAGCTCAGAGTGCCGGCGCTGGCGCTGATGTTGGTCAGGCCCCAGCGTGCCGCTGCCCCCGGCGAGACGGTCATCGCCAGCGGCGTCGGGTTGGAGATCGTGCCGTCGCTGACCGCGATCGCGGCGGCGCCGGCGCGGTTCAGCTTCATCACCCCGTTTCTCGAATTTGTGACGCCGGCCACCCCGCTGGTGAAGTTGATCGCCGTGGCGCTGCCGAAGTTGATCGCCACGTTGGCGCTGTTGATGACCGAGGGCAGCGTCCCGTTGGGGCTCGCCGCGGACCCCGAGAAGACGAGGCTCTTGGCGCCGCTGTAGGTCGTGGCGGTGTTGCCGTAGGGGTCCAGTGCGGTGATCGTGAGGTTGTCGGCTGCGGCGGCGACCGGTGTGGTCGTGGCGGCGGCGAGCAGGAGTTTCGTCGCCGTCGTCGCCACCGTCAGCGAGACGGTTGCGGTGGTGAAGGTGCCGTCGCTCGCTGTGATCGTGGTCGCGCCGCTCTTGTAGAGCTTCATCGCGCCGTTCTTTTCACCCGACACGGTTGCGGTCCCTTGGCTGAAGTTGATCGTCGTGGCGGTGCCGAAGGCGACCTCGGTCCCGGCGGAGTCCGAGACCGTCGGGATGTTCCCGCCGGGGCTGGCCAAGGCGCCGCTGTAGGTGATGCTCTTGGCGCCGCTGTAGGAGGTCGCGACGTTGCCGTAGGCGTCCTGGGCGGTCGTGGTGAGGTTGTCGGCGGCGCCCGCGGCGGGGGTGGTCGTGGCCGCGGCGAGCACGAGCTTCGAGGCAACGGCGGCACTCACGGTCACTTTCAGCGGCGCGGATGCGCTGGAGATCGTGCCGTCGCTGACAACGATGTTCGCTTCCTCGGCGTCGTAGAGCTTCATCACCCCGTTTTTGGTCGCAGAGGTGATCGCGGCGACGCCCGCGGTGAAGCTGATCGGCGTGGCGGTGCCGAAGTTGACCGCGGTGCCCGAGCTGTTGGCGACCGTCGGTTTGGTGCCGCCGGGACTTGCCGAGGCGCCGGAGAAGGTGAGGCTCTTGGAGCCGGCGTAGGAGGTCGCGACGTTGCCGTAGGCGTCCTGGGCGGTCGTGGTGAGGTTGTCGGCGGCGCCCGCCGTCGGCGTCGCCGTGGCGGCCGTGAGCATGAATTTCGACGCCGCGAGCGGCGAGACCGCCAGCTCCAGTGGCGCTTTGGTCGAGATCGAGCCGTCGCTGACGTTGATGTCGGGCTCGCCGCTTGCGTAGAGCCTCATCAGGCCATTTTTGGACGAGGAGACCGTGGCGACCCCGGCGCTGAAGGCGATCGCCGTGGCGCTGCCGAAATTGACCGCGGTGCCGCTGCTGTCGACCACGGTTGAGATCGTTCCGCCGGGGCTCACGGGGGCGCCGGAGAAGGTGAGGCTCTTGGAGCCGGCGTAGGAGGTCGCGACGTTGCCGTAGGCGTCCTGGGCGGTCGTGGTGAGGCTGTTTGCTGCGCCCGCGGCTAGTGTGGTTGTGGCGGCCGTGAGCACGAGCTTCGAGGCCGCGGCAGCGGATACCGTCACCGCCAGCGGCGTTTTGGCCGAGATCGAGCCGTCGCCGACGCTGAGGCTGGTCGCCCCGCTCTTGTAGAGCTTCATCGCGCCGTTTTTTGCGGTCGACACGGTGGCGACGCCGGCGCTGAAGCTGATCGCGGTGTCATCGCCGAAGGTCACGTCTGCGCCCGAGGAATCCGAGACCGTGGGTGCCGTCCCGCCGGGGCTGGCGAGGGCGCCCGAGAAGACGAGGTCGTGGGAGCCCGTATAGGTGGTGACCGTGCCGCCGCCCGCGTCCTTTGCCGTGATCGTCAGGTTGTCGGAGGCGCCGGCGGCCGGCGTGAGCGAGGCGGCGCTGAGCGTGAAGTACTCCGCGGGGCCGACGGTCACCGTCGCCGCTTTGCCGGCGCCGACCGCCGACCAGGAACGCCACCTCGCCGTGACGACGTATTCGTAGGTCCCCGCTTTGAGGCCGCTGTCGACGCAGCTCGTGACGCTCACCGTTGCGCTGCACGTGCCGCCCGCGTCCTCTCCGTTGCGTTTGACCGTGTAGGTCACGCTGCCGATCCCCGGCGCCGAGACCGTGGCCCAGCTCAAGGCCACGGTTCCACCCGCCCCCGGCGCGGCGGTCGCGATCGAGGGCTGGGAGAGCACCGAAACCGTCTTCGGGCTGCTGCTGCCGGACCCCGTCGTGGTGAAGTAGGCGACGGCGATGCCGGTCGCGGCGACGAACAGCAGGGCCAAGGTTGCGATCGCCGCGACGCCGGTTGGCAGCAGCCGCCTCATCCCCGGGCGCTCCCCGAGAAGGCCAGGGGGAACTGGGTCCGCTGGCAGGCATCCTGGTTGACGGGCAGGTCACGCAGCTGGATCGCGGGCGCCGAGGCGCCCGGCGCGGGAAGGCTCGCCGAGCCCCCGGCCGGCACCTTGATCGGGGTCGAGCTGGAGGCGCTCGAGCCGCTGAGGATGAGGTTCTCGGCGCTGGCGCAGCCCGGGGGGTCGGCCGTCGCTCTCACCTGCAGGCTGGTGACGTAGATCGGCACCGGGTTCGGGTTGGAGATCGTCAGCGGCAGCGCCTGGGCCGGCGCCCCCGGGTACAGCATCCTCAGGCCGGCCAGCTGCGGCACGATCGAGAACTCCTTCGGCTCGAGGACGCGCCAGCGAAAGCGAGTCGCGCGGCTGTGCGCGCCTCGGGCACCGGCCGTGCGCACCGAGAAGCTGTGGCTGCCGGCGACGAGCTTGCCGAGTGCGTGCGGCGACTGACAGGCGGCCCAGCGGCGCCCGTCGAGGCGGCACTGGAAGCGCGGGTTGCGCCCGCGAGCGCTGAAGGTGAAGCGGGCGCCGGCCGACACCATCACCTTGTCCGGGTGCCGGCCGATCTTCGGCTTTGGCAGCGAGGCACTCGCCCGGCTCCGCTCCGGAGGGGGAGCGGAGCCGGGGTGCGAGTCGCCGGGGGAGGAGGCGTAGGCGACGGCGCCGAGGCCGGCTACCCCGACCAGCAGGGCGAGCACGCCCCTGGTGCTGCGCATGGCCGTCGCCTCTTTTGACTAGTCGTTGGTCAGGTTCAGCGTCAGCGTCGCGCCCTGGCAGGCGTCCTGGTTGACGCCGGTTTCGTTCATCGCCAGCGTGCCGGTGGCGGATACGCTCTGGCCGCTGCCGGGGGGAAAGACCTGGTTGACGGGAACGGCCGCCATCGTGAAGTCGGGATTGCCGCCGCCGAGGACCGTGCTGCAGCTCGAGTGCCCGGAGTCGACCGAGATGCTCGAGAGGCTGACCGTGCCGACCCGTTGCACGCCTTCGGAGGGGTTGTCGAGGGTGAAGCTCACCGGCGACGAGGAGCCGGGATAGAGATTGCCGCCGATCGAGGCGTGCAGCGTCACCGCCGAGCTGGAGCCGACACTTGCCGATCCGGTGCCCGAGCCGCTCGAGGTGAAGTAGGCCAGCGCAATGCCCGCCGCGGCGACCGCGATCGCGCAGCCCAGGGCCACGAATATCCGTTTTTGTGTGCTCATCGATTCTCCCCTTCCTTTAGCGATATCGACGGATCTATGAGTCCGCCGACGATCTCGCATCGGCCAAGTGCGGGAGCGCCTTGAGCGGGGAAGAGGCAGACGGATTTTTTTGTTGTTGTACGTCTTGTACAAACCGCCTCGTCAGCCGCCACGGGCCGAGCCGGCAATGCCGCGTGCGGCCCCGCTTCTCGGTGCTGACGAGTCCCGCTTCCTCGAGCACCCGCAGGTGCTTCCTCGGACCCGCCGGCGACGTTCCGGCCGGCGCGGCCAGCACGCATACTCTCCCGGCCGATGATCGAGCGCCTCGTCTCCTCCGTCACCGGCCCGCGCGGGCGCTGGGTGACCATCGCCGTCTGGATCGCGCTCGGCGTTGCCGGTTTCGCCGCGCGGACGCAGATAGAAGAGGTGACGGCCGCGGGGCAGAACAGCTACCTGCCCTCGCACTCGGAGTCGACCCGGGCGCTGGATGTCCTGCAGCGCGACTTCAAGGGCGGCGACGACGTGCCGGTGCTGATCGTCTTCGCGCGGGCCGGCGGCCTCACCGGGGCCGATCTCGACGCGATCGGCAGGGACGGCGAAGGACTCGAAGGACTCGGCCTCTCCGGTGCCTCCCCTGTCTTCGCCCCCTTCTCGGGCCAGTCGAGGCGCCCTCTGGGAGACGTGGCGAGGATCGCGCGCGGGGTCGGGCCGATCTCCCGCGACGGCGAAGCCGCCCTGGTGGCGCTGGCGATCGACGCCGACGACCGCGGCGCCGTTCTCGGTGGCGTCAGGAAGATCCGCGCCTACCTGGCGGCGCACCGGCACCCGGGCCTGCAGTCCTACGTGACCGGCCCGGGTGGGATCGCCGCCGACCTCGAGCAGGTCGCCGAAGACGCCGGCCAGACGCTGCTGATCGCCACCCTCGGCCTCGTCCTGCTCCTGCTCCTGCTCGTCTACCGGGCGCCGCTACTGGCGCTGATGCCGCTGCTGGTCGTGGGCGTCGCCTACCTGATCGCGATCGGGCTGACCTACCTGTCGATCGAGGCAGGCTTGATCACCGTCAACACCGAGGGGACGTTCCTGCTGCTGGTGCTGATCTTCGGCGCCGGCACCGACTACTCGCTGCTGCTGATCCACCGCTACCGCGAGGAGCTCGAGAGCGGCGCCGAGTCAAGACCGGCGCTGGGCGCCGCGCTGAGCGAAAGCCTGCGGCCGATCGCCGCCTCGGCGGCGACGGTGATCGCCGCGATGCTCGTCCTGCTGCTTGCCGACCTGGAGTCGACCCACTGGCTCGGTCCGATTCTGGCGATCGGAATCGCTGTGATGCTGGCCGCCGCGCTGACCCTTCTGCCCGCGTCCCTCGCGGTCCTCGGCCGCCGCGCCTTCTGGCCGGGCCGGGATTCGAGCGAGGGGGAGAAGCTCCGCCGCTGGGCTCGGGTGGCCGCCTTCGTGCGCCGCCGCCCGCGGGCGATCGTCGCCACCGTTCTCGCCGGCCTGGCGATCCTCGCCCTGGGCAATCTCGTCGACCACGGCACGCTCGGTTTCGGCGAAGGTGAAACGCGCGAGACCGAATCGAGCCGCGGCACCGAAGTCCTCGACGAACACTTCCCGCCCGGCATCGGCTCGCCGCTGACCGCGGTGGTGGGCATCGGCGAGGCGGAGGCGGCCCTGCGCGGGCTGGAGGGGCTCGACTCGGTCAAGCTCGCCGTGCCGGTGCCGCCGTCCTCGCTCTCCGACGAGGCGGCGCTGGCGATCGTCCTGCGCGGCGACCCCTACACGGGGGAGGCGGCGGAGCTGGTCGAGGGGATACGCGAGCGGCTGCGGGAGGTCGCCCCCGGCGCGCTCGTCGGTGGCATCCCGGCCGAGAACTACGACGTCGAGCAGGCCAACGAGCGCGATACGCGCCTGATCGTGCCGGTCGTCCTGCTCGTGGTCGGCCTGATCCTGATGCTGGTCCTGCGCGCGCTCGCGGCGCCCGTCTACCTGATCCTCACCGTGGTTGCCTCCTTCGCGGCGACGCTCGGCCTCGCCACCTTCGCTTTCACCGCGCTGTTCGGCGCCGACGGGATCGCCTTCAACCTGGTGCTGCTGGCCTTCATCTTCCTCGTCGCCCTCGGGGTCGACTACAACATCTTCTTGATGACCCGGGTCCGCGAGGAGGCGGCCGTGCACGGCACCCGCGACGGGGTGCTGATCGCGCTGGAAAGCACCGGCACCGTCGTCACCAGTGCCGGCCTGATCCTCGCCGGCACCTTTGCCACGCTGACCCTGCTGCCGCTCGAAGAGCTGGTTCAGATCGGCGCCACGGTCGCGGTCGGCGTCCTGCTCGACACCTTCGTCGTCCGCGCGCTGTTGATCCCCGCGATCACCTATCTATGCGGCGAGCGCGCCTGGTGGCCGGGCCGAGTGCGATGAGCCGGCCGCGGCGTCGATGGTAGACGGGATCCGCTTCGTGCGGCGACCCTGCTCACGGTGGGGGCGTGCTCGGCTTCCTCGCCGGCAGGCTCGCCACTCCGACTGCCTGACCGCTCGTCCTCCTGCCGGAGTCCTGTACAGATTCCGGGATGGGCGAATTTCGCTACGAGGGGCACCGGCTCGAGTACGACTCCTACGGGGAGGGCGAGCGGGTGCTGGTGCTGGTCCACGGGCTGCTGATGAATCGCCGCATGTTCGAGCGGCTGGGGCCCGAGCTGGCGGGTGGCGGCACCAGGGTGATCTGCCTCGACCTGCTCGGGCATGGGCGCTCGGATCGGCCCGAGGACCTGCGGCTCTACTCGATGCCGCTCTTCGCCCGCCAGGTGGTGGCGCTGCTCGATCACCTGGAGCTTCGCTCCGCCGTGGTGGGAGGGACGTCGCTCGGCGCCAACGTCGGCCTCGAGCTGGCGGTGCGCTACCCGGAGCGGGCGCACGCTCTCTTCGTCGAGATGCCGGTGCTCGACAACGCCCTGCCCGCCGTGGCCGGAGCGTTCACGCCGGTCTTGCTCGGCCTGCGCTACGGCCGCCCGGCCTTCGAGCTCGCCTCCCGCTTCACCTCTCTCGTCCCCCGCACCAACTACCTCGTCGACATCGGGCTCGACTGGGTGCGCCAGCGCCCCGGCCCTTCGGGAGCCGTCTTGGAG
Organism: Solirubrobacterales bacterium; assembly: GCA_044867925.1. GTDB lineage: Bacteria > Actinomycetota > Thermoleophilia > Solirubrobacterales > 70-9 > VRUE01. Next base: position 130,606 of record JBIOVV010000008.1, read on the forward strand.
GGCCTGCTGCTGGGCGAGACCGCGCCGCACCGGGAGCAGCGGCAGCAGATCGAGCAGCCGACGCTGATCGTCGGCCACCCCCGCGATCCGCTTCACCCCTTCAGCGACTCCGGCATGCTCGCCGAGGAGCTCGCCAACGCCCGCCTGGTCGAGGCCAGCTCGATCTTCGAGTGGCGGCTCAAGCCAAGGCGACTGACGGGCGAGCTGACCTCCTTCCTCGCCGGACTCGGCGAGGCGCCGCCGGTTGTTTCCGCAACAGCCCCTTGAGGCAGTGATCGCTGTCGCCGGCTCTCGGCCGCGCCCAGAGCGGCTGGTGGTCGGAGAGCTCCCAGCTGCGCAGTCCTCGTAGAGCTTCTCGGGCGGTGGTGAGTTTCGGCGCTTTGCCTTTGGCTTTCGCTGCTTCCCTCTCGGCCGCCCCCGACCGAATTTCGCCGAGCGTAAGGCGGATTTGCCTGGAAAACTTGGCTGCGCTGAAAAGATCTCCCAACTTCCGTCCTTTGGTACGCATGGAGTTGCTAGGATGCCCGGGAAATCTGGAGCGATCAGAGAGATTGAGGGGGGACCTGGGAGAGGGACCTCACGGGCTTCGAGGGAGGAGCTCGACCCATAGCGCACCAGTGCCTTAATCGGTCAAAGGGCCGGCCTTAAAAGCCGGAGATCCGGGTTCGAGCCCCGGCTGGTGCATCGGAAACGAAACGGGAAACCGGTGACCGGCTATGGCGAAAAATCTCTTTGACCAACTAGACGAGATCTCGATCGGCGGCGAGCAGGAGCGCCCGCTCTGGGCGGCGCGGGCCCCGTACCAGCCGCAGGCCGACCACGACCTGATGCTGGTGCCGCGGGTGAAGGGTTGGCAGGAGGACGCCGCGGCGGTCGAGGCGCTGGAGCGGATCGAGCGCGAGCCCTGGGTCGAGCGCATCGATCGCGACGGCAGGCAGGTGCGGGCCGTCCTCTCCAGCGACTGGATCGAGGCCACGGGCGCCGCGCTCACCGCCGGCGAAGCGGGCGAGCGGCCGCACGCCGATCTCGCCGCCGGCCGCAGCTACGCGCTCAACTTCTGGGACGCCAACTCGACCAAGGCGCTGCACATCGGCCACCTGCGCAACCTGGCACTCGGCAACGCGCTCGGCTCGGCGCTGAGCGAGGCCGGCGGCAAAGTCGAGCGGCGCAGCATCATCTGCGACGTCGGCCGCAGCATGGGCGAGGCGATGGCCGGCGTCGTCAAGAGCGGCCGCCACACCCAGTCCTCGTTCGACGGCAGCGAGAAGAGCGACCACTTCGTCGGCGCCTGCTACGCCGAGTACGTCAAGTCGGGCCCCTCGCTGACCGGCCGCGACGACAACCCGGCCAGCTCGCTCACCCGCGAGCTCGACGTCCACGAAGACTCCGCCGACGAGCTGCTGCAGCGGGTTCTGGACGGGGATCAGGCGGCGATCGAGCTCTGGTCCAAGACCCGCGCCTGGGTGATCTCGGGCCAGCGCAAGACGCTCGCCCGGCTCGGCATCTCCTTCGACCGGGTCTTCTTCGAGTCCGACTTCCTGCCCGAGGTGGCCGAGCTCTCCAACCTCGGCCTCGAGCACGGCATGCTGCAGCGGCGGCCCGACGGCGCGGTGATCTACCTCACCGACCGCGAGGAGCTGGAGGAAATGCCGCTGCTGCGCGCCGACGGCCTGCCCACCCAGCACATGCGGGCCCTCGCCTACTGGATGGCGGCACCTGGCCTCGAGGGCACGACCTCTATCCAGGTCTGCGGTCTCGAGTGGGTCTCCCACGTCACCTGCCGCCGCCAGCTGATGGACCTGATGATGGAGAAGGGAGCCGGCGCCGACATCAACCACCCCGCCCACGACGTCTTCCACGGGATGGTTTCCAAACAGAGCGAGTCGATCTCCTCGAGCAAGGAAAACGCCCTGCTGATCGACGAGTTGGCGGAATGGATCGATACGGCGCTCGAGGCGGAGGGAGCGCGGGCCGGGGTGCGCCGCCGCCACCCGGCCGCGGAAGCGATCGTGCCGCAGGTGGCGCTCGGCTACTTCCTCATGCACACCAACACCAAACCGCTCGACTTCGAACCGGAGAAGCTGTTGCGCGAGGAGCAGAGCCTGGGCTGGGACCTGGCCCGCGCCCGCGCCCACAACGGCGACGGCCCGAGCGGCCGTGCCGCCGAGCCGGCCCGGGACCCCGACTACCGCTTCGCCGTCGTGCAGTCGGAGATGTACCGGCGCCATCTGCAGCAGGCGGTCGAGCGGCTCGACGTCAGCCCACTTGCCAAGTACGTCGCCCATCTCTCGCGCTGGTACGTCGAGGAGGATCGCGAGCCGAACGTGCAGGAGGCGATCCAGGCGGCGCTCGCCCAGGGCGCCCGCGGTCTCGGGCTGGAGACGGTCAGATGAGGCTCCGCTGTGCGTTTCCGCTGATATCTGCGGCAAAGGAACACCGGAGGGGTTGGCGATGAGGACGCTGCTGGTCGACAACCACGACTCCTACACCTACAACGTCTTCCACCTGCTGGCCGGCGTCTCCGGCGAGGAGCCGATCGTGGTCGACAACGACGCCGTCTCCTGGCGGGCGCTGGAGCGCTGGGACTTCGACGCGATCGTGCTCTCGCCGGGGCCGGGGACGCCGCGCCGCTGGCACGACTTCTGCGTCTGCGACGACATCCTCCGCTACAGCGAGATCCCGGTGCTCGGCATCTGCCTCGGCCACCAGGGCCTCGGCAGCCTGCTCGAAGGCGATGTGCGCAGCGCCCCGGAGGCGATGCACGGTCGGCTCAGCCGCATCTTCCACGAAGGCGCCAACCTCTTCGAGGGCATCCCGCAGGGCTTCCCGGTCGTCCGCTACCACTCGCTGGCGATCACCGGCATGGGCCCCGACGGCAACGTCTGCGCCTGGGCCGACGACGGTGTCGTGATGGGGATCGAACACCGCAGCCGGCCGATGTGGGGGGTGCAGTTTCACCCGGAGTCGATCGCCACCGATCACGGCGCCAGGCTGGTCGAGAACTTCTACGCGCTGGCCCGCCGGCGCAAGGAGCCGCCGCTGCGGGCGACGAAGCGCCCCGCCGGCGCCCCGCGCCGCGCCGGCGGCGCCAAGCCCGGCGTCTCCGACACCCGCCTGCTGCTGCGCACGATCCCCGGCGAGGCGCCGACCGAGGCGCTCTTCGAACGGCTCTTCGCCGCCGAGGAGCACGCTTTCTGGCTCGACAGCGCCGACGCGCCGACCCGGCTGGCGCAGAGCTCCTACCTCGGCACCAGCGCCGGGGCCGAGCGCTGTGTGCTCACCTACGACGTCGACGAGGGCGTGGTCGAGGTCCAGCGCGCCGGGGCGACCGCGACCGAGCGCAGCTCGATCTTCGAGGTGCTCGACCGCGAGGTCGCCAAGCGCACGGTCGAGACCCCCGCCGGCGTGGCGCCCAACCTGCTCGGCGGCTTCGTCGGCTACCTCGGCTACCAGTGCAAGGCCGACTGCGGCTCGCCCAACGTGCACAGCTCCGACGTGCCCGATGCGGTGCTGATGCTGGCCAACCGCCTGGTTGCGGTCGATCACGTCCAGCACCTCACCCACGTGCTGGCGATCTGCGCCGCCGGCGAGGACGCCGAGGCCGAGCTCTGGCTGGACGGAGCGGAGGCCGTCGCGCGGGACCTGCTCGCCGATCCGCCCCGGCAGCCGGGCCGCGACGACCCGGCCTTCGGCGCGCCGAGCGACAGCCACGTGCGCTTCGAGTGCGGCCGCGGCCGCGAGCAGTACCTGGCCGACATCGCCCGCTCGCAGGCCGAGCTCGCCGCCGGCGAGTCCTACGAGGTCTGCCTCACCGATCAGATCTCGACCACGGCGGAACCCGACCCGTTCGACCTCTACCGCAACCTGCGCCGCAGCAATCCGGCGCCCTTCGCCGCCTACCTCAAGCTGGGCGAGGTCGCCGTGGTCAGCTCCTCGCCGGAGCGCTTCCTCTCGGTCGACCGCGAGCGCCGCGTCGAGGCACGCCCGATCAAGGGGACGACGCCGCGCTCCGCCGATCCCGCCGAGGACGCGGCGCTGAAGGCGGAGCTGACCAGCGACGAAAAGACCTACGCCGAGCACCTGATGATCGTCGACCTGCTGCGCAACGATCTCGGCATCGTCTGCGAGGTCGGCAGCGTCGCCGTCCCCGAGCTGATGGTGGTCGAGGACTACGCGACCGTGCACCAGCTGATCTCGACCGTCGAGGGCACCCTGCCGGTCGACCGCAGCGCGGTCGAGTGCTGCCGCGCCTGCTTCCCCGGGGGCTCGATGACCGGGGCGCCGAAGCTGCGCACGATGGAGATCATCGACGACATCGAAGACGAGGCGCGCGGGGTCTACTCCGGCGCGATCGGCTACTTCGGTCTCGACGGCGTGATGGACCTCAGCATCGTGATCCGCACGATCGTCTTGCGCGAGGGACGGACGACGATCGGCGCCGGTGGGGCGATCGTCATGCAGTCCGACCCGGTCGACGAGTTCGACGAGATCCTGCTCAAGGCAAAAGCGCCGATGGCGGCGATCGCGCGCACGGTGACCGGCAGCGACGCGCCCGACGCCTGGAGTATCGAGCTGGAGCCGGCGCGGGCGCGGGCGCGGGCCGCGGAGGCAGCCTGATGGAGGCCAGCGCCGAACCGAAGTGCCAGGTGCGCGAGGCGAGCGAGGCCGACGCGGCCGCCGCGGCCGCCGCGATCGGCGAGCTGCTGGTCGAGCTGAGCGGAGGCGGGCCGGCGGCGAGCGAGCTGGAGCAGGCAACCGTGGAGCTGGTCAGGGATAGGGGGTTGGGTGCCCTGCTGGTGGCGGATGGCGGGGGCGAGGACGGCATCGTCGGGGTCCTCGCCGCCAGCTGGCAGCACGCGATCCACGTGCCCGGGCGCTACGGCACGATCCAGGACCTCTGGGTGCATCCCGCCTGGCGCGGTCGTGCCGTCGGGAGAGACCTGGTCGAGGCTTTCTGCGACCTGGCTCGCGGCGTCGGCGCCAAGCGAATCGAAGTCGGCCTGCCGCGCGAGGACTTCGAGCGGATCGAGGCCACCACCTCCTTCTACCGCGCCAACGGCTTCGAGCACCTGGGGCCGCGGATGCGGAGGAAGCTGTGACGGTGCGCGCTGCGGATATCGACCCACCTCTGGGTGGGTCAAAGTCGGACGGGCGGCGCGATGGCTGAGTTGCTCCTGGTCGAGCAGCGGGAAGGCAGCGGCGGGGACGACGGCGCCCACTGGATCCTCGAAGGCGGTCGCATCCTGCCGGGCGTCGATGACAACCGGCGCATGGCGGAGCTGCGGCGCGGCCTGCTCAGCCACGCGGGCGTCCGCGCGGCCGGCGCCGACGCCGACAGCGAAGACGTCGAGCAGACGCTCAGCGTCCTGCACGAGCCCAGCTACCTGGAGGCGCTGGCCGAGGTCTCGGCGGAGCCGGTCGTGATCCCGGAGCTGACCCCGCCCGGCCTGCCGCCGGACATCCCCGTCTGCTCCGGCCTGGTCGATGCCGCCCGCGAGGGCGTGCGCACAGCGATGACCGCGGCCGCGCGCCTGGTCGAGGGCGCTCGTTTCACCTATGCGCTCTGCCGGCCGCCGGGGCACCACGCCGGCCCGGCCTGGTTCGCCGGCTACTGCTATCTCAACACCGCGGCGGCGGCGGTCCAGGTCCTGCGCCATGCGGGCATGAGCCCGGTCGGCATCCTCGACGTCGACCTGCACTACCCCAACGGCACGGCGGCGATCGTGGCGACGATGGCCGACGCCAGCCTGCACTCGCTGCACGCCTCGCCGGTGACCAACGTCGCCGCCGGTACGGTCGAGCCGAGCAGCGAGCGCGAACACGTGGTCGAGTTCGCCGGCAGCCCCGAACGCGAGACCTATCTCGAGGCGCTCGCCGGCTCGATCGACGCGCTCGCCGAGAGCTCCGCCGCGCTGGTGGTCTCGCTCGGCTATGACATCGTCGCCGGCGACCCGCACGGCTCCTGGTCCTTCGAGCCCGAAATCTTCACCGAGATCGGCCGGCTGCTCGCCGCCTGCGGCAAGCCCGTCTGCGTGATCCAGGAGGGCGGCTACGCGCTCGACTCGCTGGCGGAATGCAGCGAGGCCTTCGCGATCGGCCTGCTCGGGGGTGTCCCGGTATGAGCTCCCGGTGTTCCTTTTCCCTGCCATATGCCGCGAAGGCACACCGGAGCGGTCTTTCATGAGCGACAACGGCTTGGTCGAGTTCCGCGGCCGGCTCGACCCGATCGACGCCGAGATCGCCCGCCTGCTCGGCGAGCGCTTCCAGATCTGTCGCGAAGTCGCCGAGTACAAGAGCGCGCACGGAATCCCGATGATGCAGCCCGAGCGGGTCGCCGAGGTCCGCGCCCGCTACCTCGCCCGCGGTGCCGAGTGCGGCCTGCCCGAGGACTTCACCGCGGCGCTCTTCGAGCTCCTGATCGGCGCCACCTGCAAGCTCGAGGACGAGCTGATGGAGGGAGCGGCCGCAAGCGAGGGGCGGCAGCGGTGAGCACCGCGCTGCCGCCCGGGCCCTCGGTCTCCGCGGGCGAGCAATCGGCCCGCTGGGCGAGCGAGCCGCTGCCCTTCCTGGAGGAGTGCAGGGAGCGCTACGGCGACACCTTCACCCTGCGCCTGCACCACCTCGGCACCTGGGTCATCCTCTCCGAGCCCGAAGACGTCAAACGGGTTTTCTCGACCGACAGCAACGAGCTCGGCGTCGGCGTGCCCAACCTCGCGCTGCGGCCGGTGCTGGGGGCGCACTCGGTGATGCTGAGCGAGGAGCCCGAGCACATGGCGCGCCGCAAGCTGATGCTGCCGCGCTTCCACGGCGAGCGGATGCGCGAGGACGCCGAGATGATGACCGAGCTGGCGCGGCGCGAAGTGCGGGCCTGGCCGCTGGGCGAGCCGTTCGCGCTCTGGCCGCGGATGCAGGCGCTGACCCAGGAGGTGGTGATGCGGGCGGTCTTCGGCGACGACGAGGGGCGACTGGATCGGCTGCGGGTCCTGCTCAGCGACCTGACCGCGGCGGTCAACGACGAAGAGCTCCTCGGCGAGCTCGCCGAGCGCGGCCCGGACTGGCTCGAAGAAAGCCCTGGCTGGCGGGCGGCGATGGCTCCGGTCGAAGCCGAGGTGCTGGCGGAGGCCGAGCGGCGCCGGGCCGAAGGCGAGAACGGGCGACGTGACGCGGTCTCGATCCTGGTCGAGGCGCGTAACGAGGACGGCTCGCCGCTGAGCGAGAAAGAGCTGCGCGACGAACTGCTGACCCTGCTCACCGACGGGCCGACCTCGAGCTCGCTGGCCTGGGTCTTCGAGCGCCTGCTGCGCCACCCCGAGAAGCTGGCGCGGCTGCAGTCCGAACTGATCGCCGGCGAGGGCGACGCCTACCTGGACGCGGTGGTCAAGGAGACCCTGCGCCTGCGCCCACCGGTCTCGGTCGTCGTCCGCCGCCTGCTCAAGCCGGCGACGCTGGGCGGCTATGACCTGCCGGCCGACACCCTGATCGCGCCCTGCGTCTACCTGATCCACCATCGCGCCGACGTCTACGAGAACCCCGGCGAGTTCGTCCCCGAGCGCTTCCTCACGCAGCGCGCCGCGGTGCCGACCTGGATCCCCTTCGGCGGCGGCGCCCGCCGCTGCCTCGCCGCCAGCTACGCCGAACAGGAGATGAAGCGGGTGCTGCGCACCGTGCTCGAGGAGGTCGAGCTGGAGCCGGTCGAGTCGCGCTCGGAGCGGGTGACGCGCGGCGCGATCGCCTTCAGCCCCGCCCAGCACGGACTCGTCGTCGCTCGGCCAATCTCCCCGGTTCCCTCCGCGGTGTAACGCGTTATGGCTCTCGGAGAACCACAAGACGTTGCACCTGGCAAGGGCGGAGCGGGCTACGACCTCATAGTCGTCGGCGCCGGCGCCAAGGCCGCCGGGATCGCGACCAAGGTCCACATCCTCAACAGCCTCGGCCTCGCCGAGCTCTCGATCCTGGTGATCGAGGGCACCGAGGTCGCCGCCTCCTGGAAGGGGCGCAACGGGATGACCTCGGGCGAGGAGCCGCTGGCGGTGACACCGATCAAGGACGTCGGCTTCCCGTACCAGAGCCATGTCGAGTTCGGCGAGGCGGGAGAGGCGATCGACGCCGCCCTCGCCCAGTTCACCTGGCAGCAGCACATGATCAGCAAGCGCCGCTACGCCCGCTGGGTCGATGCCGGCTCCCCGCAGGTCCGCCACCGCGACTACGGCGAGTACCTGACCTGGGTGCTGGCGCGGGCGACCGCGGGCGTCGAGCACCTCGCCGCTCGCGTCACCCAGGTGACGCTCGACTCCGAGGGCGAGCGCTGGGTGGTCGAAGCCGATTCCGATCGCGGCACCTCACGGCACACCGGCGGGGCGCTGGTGCTGACCGGGCCCGGCATCCACCGCGCCTTCCCGCACGAGCCCGCCGTCGCCGACCGGGTCTTCCACTGCGACAGCCGGCGCGACGAGTTCGCCCGCATCCCCGAGAATCGCCAGTGCGACGTGGCGATCGTCGGCGGCGGCGAGAGCGCGCTCAGCGCGACGATGTTCCTGCGCGGCATGCGGCCCGACTGCCGTTTCACGATCTACACGCCGATGCTGCCGATGAGCCGCGGTGAGAGCTTCCTCGAGAACCGCGTCTTCTCCAATCCCGACACGGTCGAATGGGAGTCGCTCGACCAGCAGACTCGCCGCGACTTCGTCAAGCACTCCGACCGCGGCGTCTTCGACCCGCCCAGCCTTGCGGCGATCGCCTACGACGAGCGCTGCCGCTTCGTCACCGGTCGCGTCACCGACGTCGGCGCCGCCGCCGGCGGCGAGGGCGTGCGGCTCGAGTACGAGTCGCCCGAGGGACAGGCCGGCGGCGAGCACGACTTCGTCGCCAACTGCACCGGCTTCGATCTGCTGGCCCAGCTGCGCACGCTCTTCCCGGCGACGGTGCGCGAGGAGATCGAGCGCCGCAGCGGCCCGGTCTGGGACCAGCCGGCCGGCAGCGAGGTGCCGATCGGCCGCAACCTGGAGCTGGTGGGGATGCGGCCGCGCTTGCAGATCCCCGGCCTCGCCGGGCTCAGCCAGGGGCCGGGCTTCGCCAACCTCGGCGCGCTCGGCTTGCTCTCCAATCGCGTGCTGCAACCGTTTATGGTCGCAAATAGCGAATTACTTGACACTTATAAATCGGTCGCATAGGGTCGCGGCGACGACGAGGGAGGCAGGGAGTAGATGAGGAAGCTGAGCAGCATGTCGAAGGTCGCGCGGGCGGCTACCGGAGCGCTCGCGGCGACCGCGATGGCAGCTGTCGTGCTGGCCGGATGCGGGTCCTCCTCCTCGGGCAGCGGCGACGAGGTCAGCTTCACCGGCTCGGGGATCCCCAACGGCGACCTCGCCAACACGCGCCACCAGAGCGGCAGCCCGATCGACAGCTCGACCGTGGGCGACCTGCAGGTGGCGTGGAAACTGCCGCTGCAGGCGACCAGCTCCTTCGGCAGCTACGCCTCGGTGCCGATCATCAGCAAGGGCGTGATGTACTCGCAGGATCTCGCCTCCAACGTGCAGGCGATCGACGTGCAGAGCGGTGAGGTGCTCTGGACCGCGACCTTCGAACAGCCCGACCACGGCCCGAACGGCGTCGTCGTCGCCGAAGGCCTCGTCTTCGGCATCACCCCCAGCGAAGCCTTCGCGCTCGACCAGGAGACCGGCCAGCAGGAATGGTCGGTCAAGCTGACGCGCAACGCCAAAGAGGGCATCGACATGGCCCCGGGCTACCACGACGGCCTCGTCTACGTCTCGACCGTGCCGGTGACCGCCGAAGAATTCTACGGCGGCAACGGGGTCGGAATCCTCTGGGCGCTGGACGCCAAAACGGGCAAGAAAGTCTGGCACTTCAACACGGTGCCGGACGATCTCTGGACCGACGACAGCGCGGCCAGGAACCTCAACTCGGGAGGCGGCCTCTGGTACCCGCCGGGCTTCGACGGGCAGGGCTCGATGTACATCGCGGTGGGCAACCCGGGGCCGATCCCGGGCACCGAAAAATACCCCTGGGGGTCGAGCCGGCCCGGTCCCAATCTCTACACGGACTCGATCGTCAAGCTCGACGAGAAGACGGGGAAGATGGACTGGTACTTCCAGCTCACCCCCCACGACATCAACGACTGGGACCTGCAGAACCCGCCGATGCTGGTCAAAGCCGGCGGCAAGGACATGGTGATCGGGGCGGGCAAGTCCGGCATCGTGATCGCCCTCGACCGCAAGAGCGGCAAGCTGCTCTGGGAACGGCCGGTCGGGATCCACAACGGCTGGGACGACATCGGCAAGGAAGCGATGGAAGGCAAGGAGCCGAAACTGCCGGTCACGCTCCTGCCCGGCTCGCTCGGCGGCGTGATCGCGCCGATGGCGACCGACGGCTCGACCCTCTTCGTGCCGGTGGTGAACGCTTCGCTGACGATCAACAGCCAGACCGAAAAGTCAGAAGGCGGCCCCGGCAACGGCGAAGTGGTCGCCCTCGACCTGAAGACCGGCAAGGTCAAGTGGAGCGAAGAAACTGCCACGCCCGCCTTCGGCTACATGACCGCGGTCAACGACCTCGTCTTCGCCACCACCTACGACGGCACGGTGAGTGCCTTCGACGCGAAAAACGGCACCGTGGTCTGGCGGGAAAAACTCCCCGCCGGCACCAACAGCGGCGTCACCGTCTCCGACGACATGCTGATCGCCCCGGCCGGCGTCGCGGCGGCGGAAGGTCAGGTCGCGCAGATAGTCGCCTACCGCCTCGGCGGCTAAGCGGCGGAGCGTCAGGGCGCGATCTCGCGCAGGCGGTGCGTGTCGACGTCGTAGACGAAGCCCCGCACCGCGTCGCGGTGCGGGAGGAAGGCGGAGCGGCGCACGCGCAGGATCGACTGGCGCACGTCGGCGTCGACGTCGGCGAAAGACTCAATCGCGAAGGCGGGGGCGACCCCGGTCTGCTCCTGCAGCTCGGAGCGGAAGCCGTCGTCGGTGATCTTCTGCATGCCGCAGTCGGTGTGGTGAATCAGCATCACCTCGCGGGTGCCGAGCCGCCGCTGTGAGATCGCCAGCGAGCGGATCACGTCGTCGGTGATCACCCCGCCGGCGTTGCGCAGCACGTGGGCCTCGCCGTCGCCCAGCCCGAGGGCGGCGAAGACGTCGAGCCGCGAGTCCATGCAGGTGACGATCGCCAGCTGCCGGCTCGGTTGCACATCCAGGTGCCTGTCCGGCAGCGCCGCGGCGAAGTCCCGGTTCTTGGCGAGCAGCTCGTCGATGACGCTCATCGGCCGGACCCTAGCTGTCCGTGCCCGCGCCCGTCAGCGACCTCGACGTCGCCCTTCCGGGCGACCGATCGCGTCGCCGCTTCGTCGTCATCGATCGATGTCGAGTTGACATCCGCGAAGTTTGCGTACTAGCTTGTGTACGGGCGGAAGGGGGCAAATGCAGTTAGAGGCGCTGCAGGAGATCCGAGCTGAGCTCGTCGGCAGGCTGCGGGCGCGGTCCACCGAGATCGAAGACACGGTTTTCAACCACGTGCGCCAGCTCACCGAGCCGGCCGAAAGCAACGACCCCGAGTACAGAGCGGGATTGCGGGCGACGGTTGCCGAGGCGGTCGACTATGCGCTGCTCGGCATCGAGCGCGGCGAAGAATGGGAAGGCTCGATACCCGACGCCGCCGCGGCGCAGGCGCGCCGGGCGGCGCGCAGCGGGATCAAACTCGACACGGTCCTGCGTCGCTACGCGGCGGGCGACAGGCTGGTCGGCGAGTTCATCCTCGACGAGGCCTCGCAGCTCCCCAACGAGGCGATGCGCGAGCTGATCCGCAGCCAGGGACCGCACGTCGACCGGATGATGGCCGGGGTCTCGGCCGTGTACATGGAGGAGCTGGAGCGGATGCGCCGCTCGCCGGCGCAGCGCGTCGCCGAACGGGTGCAGCGCCTGCTCGACGGCAACGCCTCGCTCGACGCGGCCGGGCTCGACTACGAAGTGGACGCCTGGCACCTGGGCCTCGTGGTGACCGGCTCACGGCCGGACGTCGCCGCGCGCACCTTGGCGGCCGGCCTCAACCGGCAGCCGCTGGTGGTGTCCCGCGGCCATGACAACGCCTGGGCCTGGCTGGGTGGCCGCAAGCGCCTCGCGGTCAGCGCGGTCGAGCGCTACCTCGCCGCCGGCGTGCTCGGCGACGTCAAGCTCGCGGTCGGCGAGCCGCGCCGCGGTCTCGAAGGCTGGCGCCTCACCCATCACGAGGCGCGGGCCGCTCAGCAGGTGATGCTGCGCCGCCCCCAGCCGCTGATCCAGGCCAGCGACGTGGTCCTGCTCGCGGCGGTGCTGCGCGACGAGCTGCTCGCCAAATCCCTGCACGAGACCTACGTCGCTCCCCTGGACGCGCAGGGGGACGCCGGTGTCGGCCTGCGCGAGACGCTGCGGGCCTACATCGACGCCGGCTTCAACGCGGCCACGGCGGCGGCGGCGCTGGGCGTCGATCGCCACACCGTCCAGCGCCGCCTGCGCAAGGCCGAGGAGGCGCTGGGGCGGTTGCTGCACACCTGTCATGCCGAGATCGACGTCGCCCTGGTGCTCGATGGGCTCGACCAAGAGCCCGCCCGCCCGCGCCTGCGGGCCGTCGGCGAGGACTGAGAACGGCTTGTTTGTGCTGCGAATGGGCCATTTTGGCGTTCCGGTGCGCCTCCGCGCACCACATTGGTGCAGCGAGCTTTGAACCCTCGGTGGTACACATGACGAGGTAGCAGGGAAGCGCGGATCTGGGAGTCCGCGGGGTCTCATTCTCGACAGCTTGGTGGGGGGCGGAGCCATGCCGGGGTCACCAGAAATCGTTCAAGCGCTGCGATCTTCGCCGTCGGCATCGGCGGGCGCCATCGGCGCCGGCGCCGAAGGGCGCGCGGACCGGCGCCGCCCGCCCAGCGCGATCTCCAAGGTCGCCTGGATGCCGCAGCGCGATCTCGGCCAGGCCGAGTGGCTGGCCACCGGGCGCCGCCTGGGGGCGATCGGCCGCTGCAGCCAGTGGTGGATCGGCGACTGGATTCGCTACGGCGCCACGCGCTGGGGCGAGAAGTACACGGAGGCCGCCCGGGTGACGGGCTACGACGTCGCCAGCCTGAGGAACATGGCCTGGGTCGCCTCCCAATTCGATTTGTCACTACGTAGTGACAAGCTCAGCTGGAGCCATCACGTCTTGCTTGCGCCGCTCGAGCCGGAGCAGCAGCGGTATTGGCTTCACCGGGCCCACCAGGAGCGCCTCTCCGTGGCCGACCTGCGACTGGAGCTGCGTGCCCGCGGGCAGGGCAAGCGCCAGGGCTCGGAGGCACGGGGAGAGCGCCAGGCAGAGCACGGGGCCGGGGTCGTTTGCCCGAACTGCGGTCACAAGCTGCCGTCGGAATAGCCGAGCGCAGCGGCGCCGTGCTCGAGCGGATCCTCCCCGCGCAGGTTGCCGTTGCCGCCAGCGAGGAGGACCTCGGGGCGGAGCTGTATCCCGAGGAGGAGGCGGCGCTGGGCCGCGCCGTCGAGAAGCGCCGGCGCGAGTTCGTCACCGCTCGCGCCTGTGCGCGGCAGGCGCTCGCCCAGATCGGGATCGGGCCGCTGGCGATTCCCTCCGGCCCGCGCGGCGAGCCGCGATGGCCTGAGGGCGTGGTCGGCAGCATCACCCATTGCGCCGGCTTCAGGGCCTGCGCGGTTGCCCGCAGCACGGAGGTGGGGGCGCTCGGCATCGATGCCGAGGTCGACGCGCCGCTGCCGCGCGGGGTGCTCGCCGACATCGCCCTGCCGCAGGAGCGCGGCTGGATCGCGCGCCTGCAATCGCAGGCGCCGGCGGTGAGCTGGGACCGGCTCCTCTTCAGCATCAAGGAGTCCGTCTACAAGGCGTGGTTCCCGCTGAGCGGGCGCCGGCACGGCTTCGAAGACGCTCTGGTCGAGCTGGGCCCCGCTGACGGCAGCTTCGTCGCGCGGCTCTTGGTCGAGGGCCCCAGCGTCGGCGGGCACCGCCTGCGCCGCTTCGGCGGGCGCTGGCTGGTGGACCGGGGCCTGCTCCTCACCGCGGTCGCGGTGCCGGCGGGCGGCGAGGCGCCGCCGTGCCGCGACTTGGCGAATCGGGCGGGGCGGGGCGAGAATGGACCAGGTCGGTAGCCAGGGAGATGCCGGTATCAGCAAGCAGCCGCTAAGCAGACTGCGCTCCGCGATCGAGGCGACCGCGGAGCGCCACCCGGAGAGGATCGCGCTGAGCGACGGTTCGCTCTCGCGGAGCTATGGGGAGCTGGCACGCCTCTGCGCCGGCGTCGCCCCTCGCTCCGAGGCGGGGCGGCGGGCGCTTGCCCTCGACAGGACGGTGGCCGGCGTCGAGGCGATCCTCGCCGCGAGCCTCGCCGGGGAGGGCATGCTGCTGCTCGACGCGGGAACGACGGAGAGTGAGCTCGGGCGCGCCGAGGCGCTGTTCGTCGAGGCGGGCCGGTCGCGGCCGCCGGGGGAGGTCGCGATCGGCCTTTGCAGCTCCGGCAGCAGCGGCCTGCCCAAGGTCGTCGAACTCGACTGGGAGAGCCTGCTGGACAACGCCGCATCCTTCGCCGCCGCGGCGGGCTACGAGGATGGCGAGCTGCTCTGGTGCACGACGCCGCTCGCCCACCTCTACTGCCTCGGCGCCGGGGTGCTCGGCGGCCTGCTCAGCGGCGCCACCGTGCTGCTCGGCAAGGGAATGCTGGAAACACGGGAGCTCGCCGAGCTGATCGAGACCCGGGCGCCGTCCGTCCTGCTCTCGGTCCCGTTTCTCTTCCGCCGCTACCTGGAGCTTCTGCGGGAGGCGCCGGAGCTGGCGGGGAAGTTGCGGCTGCGAGCCGCGATCGCTGCCGGGGAGCCGGTGCCTGCGGAGCTGATCGCCGCCTGGCGGCAGCTCGCCGGCAGCCCCCTGCTCTCGCACTACGGGCTCACCGAGGGCGGCCAGATCACGCTTGCCGCGGGGGGCGAGGACGAAGGGGTCGGCCGTCCGCTCGACGACGTCGAGGTGCGGATCGAAGCCGGCGGGGAGGTCGCCGTGCGGCGCCGTCCCCCGGCCCGCCCGTACAGGATCGTCGGCCGCGAGGACGGGGAGGACGGCTGGTACGCGACCGGCGACCTCGGCCACCTCGACGAGGCGGGGAACCTGCACGTCACCGGTCGCGCCGACAGCCGCCTCAACGTCGCCGGCAAGAAGGTCGACCCGGTCGAGGTCGAGGAGGTGCTGCGCGCCTGCGAGGGGGTCGAGGACGGCGCCGTCGCCGGCGTCGACGGTCCCGGCGGGACCGAGGTCGTGGCCTTTCTCCGCGCCGGCGAGGACGGCGGTCCCGGCGACGGCGAGATCCGCCGCCACCTCGCCGCGCAGCTCTCGCCGCACAAGCTGCCGCGCCGCTTCATCCGCGTCACCGAGATCCCCCGCACGCTGACCGGCAAGGTGCGGCGGGGGGCGCTGATCACGGGGCTGGCGGTGCCGGAGGACGGCCGGGCCGCGGCGGGCGAGTCGATGCTCGAGCTGGTTCGACGCGAAGCCGCCGCGGTCGTGCTCGGCGGGGGCGAGGCGGAGCAGATCGACCCGGCGCTGAGCTTCAAGGAGCTCGGCTTCGACTCGCTGGCGGCGGTCTCGCTGGGCGAGCGCCTCTCGCGGGCGAGCGGGTTGGGCGTGCGCGCGAACGCGGTCTTCGACCACCCGACGCCGAGCGCGCTCGCCGCCCACCTGGCGGCGCTGGAGCTGGGGGAGGTAGCCGAGCCGAGCGTCGCGCTGAGTGGCGGCTTCGCGGCGGAGCCGATCGCGATCGTCGGCATGGCCTGCCGCTACCCGGGCGGCGCCACCTCGCCGCAACGGCTCTGGGAGCTGATCGCCGCCGGCGCCGACGCCACTTCCGGTTTTCCCGAGGATCGTGGCTGGGACCTCGAGCATCTCTTCGACGACGACCCCGACCACCCGGGCACCAGCTACGCCCGCCGCGGGGCCTTCCTCAGCGGCGCCGACTGCTTCGACGCCGAGTTCTTCGGCATCTCGCCGCGCGAGGCGCTGGCGATGGACCCGCAGCAGCGGCTGCTGCTGGAAGTGGGCTGGGAGGCGCTCGAGGACGCCGGCATCGACCCGCTCAGCTGCCGGGGGACTCGGACGGCGGTCTTCGCCGGCGTGATGACGCGCGACTACGGCGAGGGCGCACGGCCGGAGTCGAGCGAGGGCTTCTCGATCACCGGCCTGGCGGAGAGCGTGGTCAGCGGGCGGGTGGCTTACTCGCTCGGCCTCGAAGGCCCGGCGGTGACCGTCAACACCGCCTGCTCCTCCTCGCTGGTTGCGATGCACCTGGCGGCGCAGTCGCTGCGCCTGGGCGAATCCTCGCTCGCCCTGGCAGGGGGGGTCAGCGTGATGGCGACCCCGACCCAGTTCATCGAGTTCAGCCGCCAGCGCGGGCTGGCCCCGGACGGGCGCTGCAAGCCGTTCGCGGCGGCGGCCGACGGCACCGTCTGGTCGGAGGGGGTCGGCCTGCTGGTGCTCGAGCGCCTCTCCGAGGCGCGCCGCAACGGCCACCGGGTGCTGGCGACGATCCGCGGCTCGGCGATCAACCAGGACGGCGCCTCCAACGGGCTGACGGCGCCGAACGGCCCCTCGCAGGAACTGGCGATCCGGCAGGCGCTGGCCAATGCCGGGGTCTCGGCCGACGAGGTCGACGCGGTCGAGGCGCACGGCACCGGCACCGCGCTCGGCGACCCGATCGAGGCTGCGGCGCTGATCGCCACCTATGGCCAGGAGCGCGAGCGGCCGCTGCGGCTCGGCTCGGTCAAGTCGAACCTGGGCCACTCGCTCGCCGCCGCGGGTGCCGCCGGCGTGATCAAGATGGTGCAGGCGATGCGCCACGGCGTCTTGCCGAAGACGCTGCACGTCGACGAGCCGAGCCCCCACGTCGAGTGGGGGGCGGGCTCAGTGGAGCTGCTGCGGGAGGCAACC